>NZ_CP058334.1:1284672-1605841 GCF_013391085.1 Natronomonas halophila
GCGCCGCGGGGACCGACCCGGCACGGCTATCGCGGTTCACGGTCGTCTTCTGTGGCTCGCTCGTCGGGCTGACGCTGCTGACGAATTCGCTATCCAGCGGTCCCGTCCTCGATGCCGCGTTCTACGGCCTCGAAGCGGGCCGCCTCGCGGTCCCGATTAACCCCGTGATGGCCGTCCTCGTCGGCGGCGCGACGTCGCTGTCCTACTACGGTGTCTTCGAGTGGGGCCCCGAGACGAACGACGGCACGCCGGTCTGATTTCGCTCGGTCTTTATTAGTCGGCTGCTGCTAATCGTCACCAGCAAGGTCAGCTGTTTAGAAACGGTAGTGTCACGTCTGGCGGTAGTACGCGAGAGGAAAGCAATCAATAAGATAGCATCCGCGAGGCGCGCGAAGCGCGCTGAGCGGTTCAACCGCGCCGAGCGTCAGCGAGGCGCGGGACCGAGGCCTGACCGTAGGGAAGGCCGACGTGTCTTTTTCATCGAAGTTTTTGCCGGGGCGCCGCAGGCGCCCCGTGCAAAAAGTTCGAGGTTTAGAAGTAGTCGATACGCTCGGGCAGTTCCGTCTTCATGCCCTTCCGCTCGCGGATCTCCGTGATGGTCTCCGGCTGGAGGTTGTCGGCCATGACGCGGAAGCCGGCGTTCTCCGTGTTCCAGGAGGCGCGACCCTCGGTCGCACTACGGATGTCCGAGGAGAAGCCGATCATCTCGTCGACGGGTGCGATACCCTCGACGACCATGAGGTCGCCTTCCTGGTACATGTCGTCGACGCGGCCACGGCGGCCCTGAATCTCGCCGGATGCGGCGCCCATGTGCTCGTTGGGCACGTCGATGCGGACTTCCTGAATCGGCTCCAAGAGCTTGATGTCCGCGTCGATGAGGGCGTTGTGGACGGCCTCGCGGACGGCGGGGATGACCTGCGCCGGACCGCGGTGGATGGCGTCCTCGTGGAGGCGAGCGTCGTGGAGGCGGATGAGTGCGCCTTCGACGGGCTCAGCAGCGAGGGGACCGTCGTCGAGCGCCTCTTCGAGGCCCTCGATGACGAGTTCCATCGTCTCGTTGAGGTGCTGGATACCCTTCGTGTCGTCGATGAAGACGTTCGTGTTGTGGATCTCCTCGACGTTCTGGGCGGTGTCCTTGTCCATGCCCTCTTCCATGAGCGCCTCGCGGCGTTCGAGTTCGGGCATGTCCATCGAGATGTCGCCCATCTTGATGCCCTCGACGATGTCGTCGCTGAGGGGTTCGACGGTGATGTAGAAGCGGTTGTGGTTGTTCGGCGAGCGGCCTTCGACCTCGCGGGATTCGGTCTGCGGCGCCTCGCGGAAGACGACGATGGGTTCGCCGGTGTGGACCGGGATACCCTGATTCCGCTCGATACGCTGGGTGATGACCTCGAGGTGGAGTTCACCCTGCCCGGAGATGAGGTGTTCGCCGGTGTCCTCGTTGATCTCGATCTGGATGGTCGGGTCTTCCTTGGCGACCTGCTGGAGCGTCTCGATGAGCTTCGGCAGGTCGTCCATGTTCTTCGCCTCGACGGACTTCGTGATGACCGGCTCCGAGATGTGTTCGATGGACTCGAACGGCGTCATCTCGACGGAGGAGACGGTCGAACCGGCGATGGCGTCCTTGAGGCCGGTGACGGCGGCGATGTTCCCAGCGGGAACGCGCTCGACTTCCTCGCGTTCGCCACCCATGTAGATGCCGACGCTCTGGACGCGGTTCTTGCCGGCGGTCCCGGAGACGTAGAGCTCTTGGCCCTTCTCGATGGTCCCGGAGAAGACACGCCCCGCGGCGATTTCGCCGGCGTGGGGGTCGACACCGATGTCGGTGACCATCATGACGACTTCGCCGTCCTCGTCGACCAGCCGCATCGTGTCGGCGATGTCGGATTCGGGGTCGCCACGCCAGATACGCGGGATACGCATCGGCTGGGCGTCGATGGGGTTCGGGAAGTGCTCACAGACCATGTCGAGCACGACGTCCGAAAGCGGCGTCCGCTCGTGGAGTTCCTGCCGCTTGTCGGCCCGTTCGAGGTCGATGATTTCGCCGAAGTCCATGCCGGTGCGCTGCATCGACGGCATCGAGACGCCCCACTTGTAGAGGGCAGACCCGAAGCCGACGGTGCCTTCCTCGACGGAAACCGTCCAGTCTTCCTCGATTTCGTCCATCTCCTCGGTCATCCCGCGGATGAGCTCGTTGACGTCGGCGATGACGCCAAGGAGTCGCTCCTGCATTTCCTCGGGACCTTCCTGCAGTTCGGAGATGAGGCGGTCGACCTTGTTGATGAACAGCGTCGGCTTGACGCCCTCACGGAGCGCCTGCCGGAGCACGGTCTCCGTCTGAGGCATGGCGCCCTCGACGGCGTCGACGACGACGAGCGCGCCGTCGACGGCACGCATCGCCCGCGTCACGTCGCCACCGAAGTCGACGTGGCCCGGCGTGTCGATGAGGTTGACGAGGTGGTTCTTGTCCTCGTACTCGTGGGTCATCGAAACGTTTGCCGCGTCGATGGTGATGCCGCGTTCCTGTTCGTCCTCTTCGGTGTCCATCGCGAGCTGTTCGCCGGCGCTCTCCTCGGCGATCATGCCCGCACCAGCCAGCAGATTGTCGGTGAGAGTGGTCTTCCCGTGGTCAACGTGGGCGGCAATGGCGATGTTCCGGATGTTCTCCGGTTCGTCCATCAGCCGTTCGCACTCCTGTACGATCTTCTTACGTCGGCCCATTATACAGTCAGTTTTCACCAGCAGGGTGAAAAGGGTAGTGTTTTGCCGCGGCCAAAACCGGCGTTTTCGGGATGTATCCCCTGTTTTCGTCCCGCACGGTACGACGTCACGAGTCGTGGTTCCGGGAAAGCCGGCCATTCCCTTCACCATACGTAAGAGTCAAACGGCAACATCCCCTGTGAATAGATGACATGGATGTTCGCGTGACGGGACGTGGGCCGGCCGAGCCGTTTCTGAGCGCGCGTGACGTCTTCGAGACGGAGTACGAACTCGCGTTGCCGGTCGACGTCGAGATACGGGAAAACCCCGACGAACGGACCGTGGCAGGCCACTACGACGACCACCACGAGTTGCTGGTCTCCCGGCGCGCAGCGACGTCGGCGATGGCCCGGGAACTCGCCCTCCACGAGTTCGCCCACATGGCGCGCTACGAGGAGGAACACCCCTCCCACGTCCAATCGACCGAGGAGGCCCTCTATCTTGCCTTGGCCGGCAAAAGCGTCGAACGGCGAAAGCTATCCCACTGTTATCAGATCGCGAATCACATGAAAGACATCTACGCTGACGACATCACGCTCGATATCGGGCCGACGGAGAAACTGGTCGCGTTCATGGAGTCGTCGCTGGCCAGCGCCGTCGCCGATTCGCCGCCCGCCGCACCCGGTGACTGGCAGCGGCGAACCAGTGCCGCCGACCCGGAGATTACGGCGGTCAACGCCGCCTTCGCACTCGCGCTCTTGGAGCGACACGACGCCATCGCTGCGGACCACCGGCTTTACGACCTCGCGGACGCCGCCGCGGCCGACGCGCCCGGCGTCTCCCTGTCGGCGTTCAAAACCCACTTCCTGTCGCTACAGCGGAACCCCGACGAATCGGAGTATCGGCAGGCCCTCGTGGACGTGACCCGCGAGTACGCCATCGACAGCGGGCAGGCCGCTGACTGATACGGTTTATTGTAACGAGTTGCCGGTCATCGCCAACATGGGGCTGGCGATGACCGGTAAAAGGCTACAATAATCCGTATGAGCCTCAGTTCTGGACGATACGCACGAGGCGGTCGTCACCCTCCTTCGGGAACGCCTCGGTCGCGCGGCCGTCCCGGTTAGAGGTAATCGCATAGAGGTTGCCGTCCGGCCCCTGTTCGACGTGACGGATACGACCGAGTTCGTCCTCGAAGATGTGGTGAGCGACCGCGTCGTATTCGGGATGCTGCCAGTCGGCCTCGAATCGCTGACCACCGATGTCGGGGGCCTGACCCTCGAAGGCCGTGACGATGTTGACCCGCTGTGAGACGAGTCCACCCGTGACGAAGCGGTTCTGCAGCGCAGGGACCGAATCGCCGGTGTAGAAGACGCCGCCACAGGGCGCCCACGATTCGCCGGCACCGGTGTTGACAAGCGGGTTCACGACATCGTCGTGGGCCGAATAGGATTCGTACTCGCCGTCGTTCGGCCCGCCGCGAACGCCGCGCCAGCCGTAGTTGCCGCCTGACTCGATGAGGTTGACCTCGTCGCGGCCGGCGGGGCCGTGTTCGGGCGCGATGGGCATCCCGTCGGGAAGGTAGGAGATACCCTGTGGGTTCCGATGACCGTAGCTGTATACGCGGGGGTCCTCGAAGCCGGGGTTACCGTCGGGGGCCGTCCCGTCAGGCTTGATTCGGAGGATTTTGCCGGCGAGGTTCCCCGTGTTCTGGGGCGCCGACTCGATGTTCGCGTCGCCGGTCGTCACCCACAGGTAGTTTCGGGGGCCGAAGGCGAGGCGAGCGCCGTTGTGGATGATGCGATGGCCCGGGATATCGTCGATGACGACTGACTCCTCGTTGCCGTTATCGAGGTCGTAGAGGACCAGCCGATTGCGGTAGTCTTCCTCGCCCGCCTGATACGTGTAGAAGGCATACAGCACGGGCACGTCGGGGTAGTTCGGGTGGAGCGCGATGCCGAGCAGGCCGCCTTCGCTGCCGCCGGCCCACCAGCCGCCTTCCTCACCGGTTTCGATGGCGTCGGCGTGGTCGATGACGGCGTCGGGGTCGGCGACCGACTCCAGTTCGCCGGAACTGTAGTGGCTGATGCGGCCGACGCGCTCGGAGATGAACACCTCGCCGTCGGGGGCGAACTCGAGGTCCCAGGGGACTTCGAGGCCTTCGATAATCGTCTCCGTGCCGAAGGAGGCATCCAGCGGCGAGGATTGGGGCGCCGACCACTCGGGGTCGTGGCGGTCCCAGTCGTCGATGTCGTGGTCGACCGAGAGGTCGTATTCGGAGTCGACCGGTTCGGTGTCGTCGAAGGGACTGAAACAGCCAGCGAGGGCAGCGATGCCGGCCGCCCCGGTGGAGGCGAGGAACCGTCGTCGGGAGGCAAGCGGGCGCATACCGGTTGCTATGAGGCAAGCCGCTAAAGATTGCTGATACTGTCGGACGTTGGTAGCTATCCGTCCGCGAAAACGAAAGAAGGGTGACGAACGGTTAGCGAGCGGCGGCCGCGACGCGTTCCTGTTCTTCCTTCTGGCTGACCGGGTAGGCCTGCAGGTCGTAGTTGGCCGCGCCGACGAGCTGGTTGGCCAGCGCCTCGGCGGCGGGCGTCGTCGTCTTGAACGACCCGCTGTAGGTGCCCTGGGCAATGAACTTCAGCGCCTGGTCGACGCGCCGCTGAGGGGCGACGTCGACGGCCTTCGGGACCGAGATGCCACCGTACTTCAGGCGGACGGTCTCCTCCCGCGGGCCGGCGTTCTCGACGGCCGTCACGAGTACCTGCACCGGGTTCTCCTCGGTGCGCTCGTGGACGAGTTCGAAGGCGTCCTGCACGATGCTGGTCGCCTTCTGCTTTTTGCCGGTGTTCTCATCGGTCTGCATGAGGCGGTTGATGAGCCGCTCGACGATAGAGATTTCCGACTTCTTGAACTGCTTTTCGGAGTGTCGACCCATCGTGTGGGCAATCGGCGTGACGGTGATGTACCGTCGCGTCGAGGGGTCCGAATACTCGATGCCGTCGACGTCCCATTCGCCGAAGAGCTTGGCCGACACGCGCTCGTCCTCGGTGGAGGCGGGCGCGTCGGGTTCGGGTGCTTCCGAGCTCATTATCGGACCGGTTTCTCCGCGTTCCCGCGGACGAGTTCGATCAGGGAGACGCCGTTCACCTTCTCGACCTTGTAGTTGACACCCGAGAGGTCGCCCATCGCACGACCCTTGGCACCGCCGATACCGGCGATGGTAACCTCGTCGTGCTCGTCGATGAACGAAATTGCACCGTCACCGGGACAGAAGGCGGTGACCTGCTTGCCGTTCTTGATGAGCTGCACCCGGACGCATTTCCGGATGGCCGAGTTGGGCTGCTTTGCTTCGATACCGACCTTCTCGAGGACGATGCCCCGACCCTGCGGGGCGCCCTCGAGGGGGTCGGACTTCTTGCCGAGTCCGCGGGCACGGCGCGCGTAATCCGAGTCGGACCACCGATGCTTCTGGCGGTCCTTCTTGAGTTTCCGCGCGGCGTATTTGCCGTTCGCCATAGTGCCAGTAGCTTCCCGACGGAGCTACTTAAGCATCCCTTTTCGAAACAGCGGGCGTGAGCCACCACCACGGCGCGATTCGCCACGCCGACCCGACCCTGACCTGCCCCACCGTCGGCACCTCCGACAACACGAAGATTTAGTTTCCGTGGGAACGTATGCCACAGTACGATGCCCTCGGACAACGAGCGGCGACTCTTCGCCATCGCGGGCGACCCCGACTGCGACCACGACGCCGCTCGCGAACTCGGCAGCGACGGCGCCAACCGCTTCTTCGAGTGTCCGGACTGCGGCAGCGCCCTGATAAAGGAAGGCCGCACCACCGACCGACAGAAGGCCACCAACGAGTTTGGCGACATGGATTCACGCCTCGGCGACCTGCTGGACGATATCGACGCCTACCACAAGGGCGAGCCCACCGCGTTCTCCCAACAGCGACCCGACTCCTTCGTGGACCGACTCGCGGCCGCGCTCGCCCGGCTGTTGCCCTGACGAAAACCGATTGAGCAGACAACGGAGGTAGCATCCGCCGAGCGGGGCCTTCGGAGAAGGCCCCCGAGGCGGTTCCCCGGACAAGGGCGCCGAAGGCGCCCGCAGTCCGGTAGCGCCCGACGACTACCGCGCCCACGAGCGAAGCGAGTGGGCGCGACTGGAGGAGGGCGCGCATATTTTCCCCATGTTTTTGCCGAGAACCGGGGTCGCGGCAACGCCGCGACCCGCGTTCTCGTGCAAAAAGTGGGGTTACGGCAGCTCAATCTCGTCCACGTCGAAGTGCCGCTTCGCCAACCGCCGAGCGAGGTCGATGTTCCGGCCGTCCGTCCCGATGGCGACGCCGACATCGTCGCGGTCCACTTCAGCGTAAGCGACGGTAGTGTCGTTCTCGGAAATCGTGACGTTGTAGACCGCTGCCGGGGCCAACGCGTTGGCGACGAAGTTCTCGGGTGTGTCGGCACCCTCGACGATTTCGATGTCTTGGCCGATTTTGTCCTCGAGTTGCTGGACGTGCGTGCCGCCAGGGCCGATGGCCTTGCCCATCGTGCCGGGCGGGACGACGAAGACGACCCGGTCGTACTCGTCGTCGACAATGCAGTCGGTGGCCGCCACGTCGGTTTCCTCGTCGAAGAGGGCGATATACTGTCGTGCCTCGTCGGTTAGCGTGACGGCCATGGAAAGAACGTAGTGTGGGGGTAGCGGGTTAGTCGTCGGCGGGTTCGACGCTCTGGGTGGCGCCCATCCGGAGGTCGACGTCGCCGGTGCCCAGTTTGATGGGCTTGCCGACGATGACGTTCTCGGTGACGCCGTCGAGTTCGTCGACTTCACCGTGGATGGCCGCATCGAGCAGGTGGTTGACCGTAACCTCGAATGCGGCACGGGCGAGCACGGAGTCCTTGTTGCCGGAGATGCCGTGCCGGCCGATGGACTCGATTTCGCCGTTGTTGGTCATGATGTCAGCCACGAGCATCAGGTGCCGGATGTTCACGTCGTCGAGGCCCTGCTCTTCGAGCGTGTTCATCGTCTCCTCGATGATGGCTTCGCGGGCAGCCTCGATGCCGAGGTTGTTGCGAATCTCGTGGATGTTGTTACACGTCGTCCGCGAGGCGTCGACGCCCTCGATGTCGAGGACGTCCTTCAGCGAGGAGCCCTCGGTGTAGAGGACGAACTCCTCGCCGTTCTCGGTTTCTTCCTTGCGGATGACGACGCGGGTGATGTCCTCGATGCCCTTGAAGACGATTTCGCGCAGCTCCTCGACGAGTTGGAGGAGCTGGCGGTAGGAGGGCTGGTCGGGGCCGAACTCGATGAGCGTCGGTTCGGGCTGGACCGTCTCGACGCCGAGTTTGGATTCGATGGTGTCGGCGATTTCGCCGGCCACCTCGTCGGTGTTCGGGGCGGTCGGCCAGCGCTCTTCCAGCGTCTCCTCGTTGAGGTCGATCTGGACGAGCATGTCGGCGACGTTCGTCGAGACGTCACCCAGCGCGAGGATTTTCGTGGCCTCGATCTTCCAGACGACCTCGTGGGCGCGGTCCCGTTCTTCGGCGAACTCGTCTTCGAGATGGACCGTCATCATCGGCGTGTCGGGCGTCTTCCGGGCGTCCACCAGCTCGATGAGCCGGGGCAGCCCCTGCGTGACGTCGATTTCCGCGACGCCCGCGTAGTGGAAGGTGTTCATCGTCATCTGCGTGCCCGGTTCGCCGATGGACTGGGCGGAGACGGTCCCGACGGGGTCCAGCGGGTCGACGCGGGATTCGAGGTACTGGGATTCGACGGCCTCGACGATATCCGCAGCATCGTCGGCGGTCACGTCGCTTCGGTCCTCAATGGTCGCGTACAGTTCGTCCTTCAGTCGTCGAGGCAGGTCGGTGCCCTCGACGAGGTTTTCGATGTCGCCGGTGATCTCAGTCATCGGATTCTACCCCCGTAGCGGAGTCAGCCCGCCAGCGCTCGCCGTGTTCCGAGAGGTTCGTTTCGTGTTCCTCGATGCCGAGGAACTCCTGTTTCTCCTGTTCGCTGGCGAACTCCTCGTCGACGATGCGGTCCGTGATGGACTCGATGTCGATGTCGTAGTCCTCGCTGGAGGAGACCCGAACCGGCGAGGTGCCGTCCTCGCCGAACTCGAACTGGACGATGGTGTCGGAAGTGTCCCGAACCGTACCGTCGTACTGGGCTTCGAGTTCGGAGAGGGCGTTGATGAGCCGACGCTGCAGGTAACCGGACTTGGAGGTCCGGACTGCAGTGTCGACAAGCCCCTCGCGGCCGCCCATCGCGTGGAAGAAGAACTCCTTGGGGGTCAGGCCGTTCCGGTAGGAGTTCTCGACGAAGCCGTGGGCGTCCGCCGACAGGTCGTTGCGCTTGAAGTGGCTGAGGGTGCGGTCCTCGTAGCCGCGGTTGATACGCTCGCCGCGGACCGCCTGCTGGCCGACACAGCCGGCCATCTGCGTGAGGTTGAGCATCGACCCACGCGCGCCGGATTCGGCCATGACGACCGCCGGGTTGTCGTTGTCGAAGTGGTCGTCGGCGATGTCACCCGCGGAGTCGCGGGCCTTGCCGAGCGTCTGCATGATCTTCATCTCCAGGGTCTCGTCGACCGTCCGCCCCGGCAGCGATTCGAGTTCGCCGTCGCGGTACGCCTGAATGAGGTCCTGAACGCGGTCGTAGGCGCCGTCGATTGCCTCGGCGATCTGCTCTTCGGCCTCTCGCTCGATGGATTCGTCGTCGATACCGATCGAGAACCCGAAGTGCATGATCGAGCGCATCGCCAGCGTGGCGACCTCGTTGACGAACACGCGCGCTCGCGTGTTGCCGTAGACCTTACAGATGGTGTCGACGACCTCGCCGCCGAAGGCACCGGCAGCGTCCTCGTCGATGGTCCCGGAGACGAGTTCGCCGTCCTCGATAAGCACCGTGTCGCCCGCGGAGGAGGTGAACTCGAGGTTGAGTCCGTCCGGCAGCAGTTCGGAGAAGACCGTCCGGCCGGTCCAGTACTGCTTGCCCTCCTCGTCGGTGCCGTCCGATTCGGGGAGTTCGTCGATGCTGGTCGCACGGAGCAGGTCCAGCGCCTGCGTCTCGTTGAACTTGGGGTTCTGGTTGGTCAGCAGGTAGAGCCCCGAGATGTGGTCCTGAATCGCGCCGATGATGTTCTCACCGAAGCGCGGGCTGAGAATCTGCTCCTGGACGCGCATGAGGACGCGCGCCTCGGCACGGGCCTCCTCGTTCTGGAGGGCGTGCATGTTCATCTCGTCGCCGTCGAAGTCGGCGTTGTACGGCGGACAGACCGTCGTGTTCAGGCGGAACGTCTTGTACGGCATCACGACCACTTCGTGGGCCATGATGGACATCCGGTGCAACGAGGGCTGCCGGTTGAAGATGATGATGTCGCCGTCGATGAGGTGTCGGGCGACCTCCCAGCCGGGTTCGATCTTCTCGGCGAGTTCCTCGCAGTTCTTCTCGGTGACCTTCAGACGTCGGCCGTCGGGTCGCTTGACGTAGTTGGCGCCCGGATGTACTTCGGGGCCGTTGGCGACGTAGCGACGGGCGTCATCGAGGTTCCGGTCGTTGACGATCATCGTCTGGGTCATCTCGCTGGCGACGCGGTCGGGGACGCCGACCTCGTTCAGCGACAGGGTCGGGTCCGGCGAGATGACGGTCCGCGCGGAGAAGTTGACACGCTTGCCGGAGAGGCTGCCACGGAATCGGCCTTCCTTGCCCTTCAGCCGCTGGCTGAGGGTCTTGAGCGGCCGGCCGGAGCGGTGTCGGGCCGGCGGCGTGCCCGAAATCTCGTTGTCCATGAACGTCGTGACGTGGTACTGGAGCAGTTCCCAGAGGTCCTCGATAATCAGCTGGGGCGCACCCGCCTCGCGGTTCTCCATGAACCGCTGGTTGATGCGGATGATGTCGACCAGCTTGTGGGTGAGGTCGTCCTCGCTCCGCTGGCCGTTGTCCAGCGTAATCGACGGCCGCGCGGTTACCGGCGGGACCGGAAGCACCGTCAGGATGATCCACTCGGGACGGGACTTCTCGGCGTCGATGCCGAGCGTGCGCATGTCCTCGTCCGGGATGTCCTCGAACCAGTCGCGGATGTCCGAGGGCATCAGCTTGTTCATGTCCTCCTCGGTCAGGTCGACGTCCAGCGCCTTCTCGAGGGCCTTCCGGTCGTCCTTCTTGGGGCGGAACTCCCCGGAGAGGATCTGGTTGATGCGTTCGAGGTCGATGCCCGTCTCCTCGGAGAGTTCGTTCGGCGAGACCGGTTCGCGGTCCTCGTCTTCCTCGCCCTCTTCGGCATCGGGGTCGCGACCTTCCATGGCCGCGGCGATGCGCTCGGGGTACTCCGACGAGAGGACCTGCTGGACCTCGTAGTAGGTCGTCGGCTTCTCGTGGTTGATGTCGAACTGCTTTTCGCCGCAGTGCGGACAGCGGTCCTTCTTCCGTGCGAGGCGGATGGCCGCCTTCGTCACGTCGTTGAGGTCCTCGCCGAGTTGGCGGGTCCGGTCGAGTCGGTCGCGGAACTCCGCCTGTTCGTCCTCGGTCAGACAGAGTCGCGAACACTCACGACAGGTACCGCGAAGCAGGCGGCGGATGAGTTTCGCGAAGCCGACGTGGATGACGGGCGCGGCGAGTTCGATGTGGCCGAAGTGGCCGTTACACGAACCCGAGTGCTTCCCGCAGGTCTTACATTCCAGACCGGGGTCGATGACGCCCAGTCGGGGGTCCATCAGCCCCATGTCGATGGGGAAACCGTCGTCGTCGTAGGTGTCGGCCGTAATCACTTTCGTGGCCGACATGTCACGGTACTCCTCGGGGTCCATGAGGCCGAAACTGAGCTGGCCGATTTCTTTGGGGGCTTTGCCTTGCATTATACTGCGTCCTCCAGTTCGATTCGCGGGGCGATACCCAGCGCCTTCATCTCGTCGAGCAGGAGTTTGAACGCGTAACTCATCTCGACTTCGTGGACGTCGGTCTCCTCGTCACAGTTCGGACAGTAGACTCGGCGTTGCTCGACGTTCTCGACGGCGCTCATCCCACACTGCCCACAGACGTGGATGAGTTCGCGGTCGGATTCGTCCAGCAGGCGCTCTTTGAGCGTCATGGCCGCGCCGTGGCCGATGAAGACGTCACGTTCCATCTCACCGATACGGAGGCCACCCTCACGGGCGCGCCCCTCGGTGGGTTGGCGGGTCAGCACCTGCACCGGCCCGCGGGAGCGGGCGTGCAGCTTGTTGGAGACCATGTGGTAGAGCTTCTGGTAGAAAATCACGCCGACGAAGATTTCGGCCTCGATTTTCTCGCCAGTAATCCCGGAGTACATGACCTCCTTGCCGTTGGACTTGTAGCCGCGGTCGACGAGTGCCTCGCGGAGTTCGTCCTCGTCTTCGCCCTGGAACGGCGTCCCGTCGACACGGCGGCCCTCCAGCGAGCCGACCTTGCCGCCGAGCATCTCCAGAATGTGGCCCACCGTCATCCGCGACGGGAGGGCGTGGGGGTTCAGGATGAGGTCCGGTACGACGCCGTCCTGCGTAAAGGGCATGTCCTCCTGCGGTGCGAGGTGGCCCACGACACCCTTCTGGCCGTGCCGGGAGGCGAACTTGTCGCCGAGTTCCGGCACCCGCTCGTCGCGGACCTTGACCTTCGAGAGCTTCGAGCCGTCCTCGCCTTCCATCAGCGTGACGGTGTCGACGACCCCGGACTCGCCGGAGCGCATCGTCACCGACGTCTCACGCCGCTTCTGCGGGGAGAGACCGCCCATCTCCTCCGGCTCTTCGAGGAACCGGGGCGGGCTGGTCTTGCCCAGCAGGACGTCGTTTTCGCCGACACGCGTTTCGGGGTTGACGAGGCCGTCCTCGTCGAGGTGCGTGTAGGCTTCCTCGCCGCGTGCGCCGCGGACCTCGTCGTCCGGAATCTCGAAGCGGTCCTCCTGACCGCCGGGGTAGCGCCGTTCCTCGCCCTCGTAGGTCCGGAAGAAGTGCGACCGCGCGAGCGCGCGTTCGACGCTGGCCTTGTTCATGACGAGGGCGTCCTCGATGTTGAAACCCTCGTAGGACATGACCGCGACGACGAAGTTCTGTGCGGCCGGTCGGTCGTCGTAGCCGATCTGTTCGGTCGTCTGGGTCTTGACGATGGACAGTTGCGGATAGTGAAGCAGGTGCTGGCGGGTGTCCGGCCGGATACGGTAGTTGGCCGACGGCAGACCGAGCGACTGCTTGATCATCCCCGACCCCATCGTAATCCGCGGCGACGCGTTGTGTTCGGGGTACGGAATCATGCCCGCGCCGATACCGAACATCAGCTGCGGGTCGACCTCGAGGTGCGTGTGGTCCTCGGTCAGTTCGTCCTCGTCGACGGCGACGTAGATGTCCTCTTCCTCCTCGGCGTCGATGAACTCGACGTAGCCGCGGTCGACGAGGTCCTCGAATTCGAGTTCGTCGTTCTCGACGGCTTCGAGTTCTTCGTCCGAGAGGAGCGGTTCGCCGTCCTCGACGACGATGAGGGGCCGCCGGGCACGGCCGGCGTCGGCATTGACGATGACCTCGTCGGTCCGGTCACGTACCGCGACGTTGACCATCTCGTCGATTTCACCGCGGCGGCGTGCCTCACGGATGTCGTCTGCGAGTTTATGCGGGTCCGGATGGGTGCCGATGAGGCTCCCGTTGACGTAGACTTTGGCTTCTCTTCCCTGGCTCATATTAGTCGTCTGCCGTGTGTGTTTCGACCGTCTCGATTCCCGGAATGCCCTCGACGCCCATCGAGGCGAGTTCGCGTTTCAACCCGCGCTCGTCGTCGACGTTCTGGGACAGTTCCATCGCCTGTGCGAAGTTCTTCACCAGCCCACAGTTCGGACCCTCCGGCGTCTCGGAGGGGCAGATACGACCCCACTGGGTCGCGTGCAGGTCACGCGCTTCGAAGTGCGGCTGCGAGCGGGAAAGCGGCGACCGAAGGCGACGGAGGTGGGACAGCACACCCATGTAGTCCGTCCGGTCGACCAGCTGGCTCACGCCGGAGCGGCCACCCACCCAGTTCCCGGTCGCGATGGGGTGTTCGAGCCGCTCGGTCAGGACGTCCGACCGAACGACGGTGTTGACCGACAGCTGTCGGTTCCGCATGTTGGCGCGTTCGAGCTGGTACTTCACGTCGCGTGCCAGCTTGTTCAGCGCCGTCCGGAAGAGGTCCTTCATCAGGTCGCCCGAAACCTTCAGGCGCTTGTTGGCGTAGTGGTCCTTGTCGTCGGATTCGCGGCGTTCGAGCGCCAGCTCGAAACACGCCTCGGCCATCCGACAGAGGTAGACCGCCTTGTTCATGCGGACTTCCTCGTCCTCGACGCCCTCCTCGTGGAGGTGCGGGAGGAGATAGCGGTCGATGACGTAGTTGGCCCGCTTGAGCTGGTAGTTCTTGCCCTGCCCGGAGGCGACGCGCTGGCCCAGTTTCTCGATGGCCTCGGCGGTCGACTGGACCTCCGCTTCCTCCAGGTTTTCGAGCATGAACTTCACGATCTCCGGGTCGTCGGAGACGCGGTGAACGATTTCCTCGTCGGATTCCAAGCCGAGCGCCCGCACGAGGGTCACGAAGTTGATAGAGCCGGAGACCGACGGGAAGGAGACCTCCAGAATCCCGCTGCGGTTCCGCTCACAGAGAACCAGCGCGCGGTAGCCACGGCGCTGGGAGAACGTCTTGGCAATCTGAATCTGGTCGCCGTATTTGGTGTCGTATTCGGCGAGAATCTTGTTCGGCGCGAGGTCCTCGCTCGTCATCAGGACGCGCTCGGAGCCGTTGACGATGAAGTAACCACCGGGGTCGGCGGGGTCCTCACCGATTTCGATGAGTTCCTCGTCGGTGAAATCGGCGATGTTACACTTGTTGGAGCCGACCATAATCGGCATCCGGCCGACCTTCGTCTCGGACTGGTCGACGATGTGTTCTTCCTCCTCGTCGCCGCCGCGGATGATGCTCATCTCCATGAACACCGGCGCCGAGTAGGTGATGTTACGCAGGCGGGCTTCCTGCGGATAGAGGAGTTCTTCGGAGCCGTCGGCCTCGCGGACGCGCGGGGTCACGATGCGGACGTTCCCGAGGTCGACGCGGACCGGCTCTTGGCCTTCCTTGTCGCCGATGTCGGTGTCGATGCTTTCCTTCTCGTCAACAACGTCCTGCATCCCCCGGTCGAGGAAGTTGTTGAACGAGCGGAAGTGGTGCTCTGCGAGTCGGTCCCGCGAGAAGTACTCCCGGGAAATCGAACGTCGGTCTTGCCTATTCATTCTACCACCAGTCGATAAACGACGGCTTCGTTCGGTGCCGTCCGCGAATCGCGGACGATTTTGAGCACGTCGCCGACCTCTGCCTCGCTCGGCAGGGCAGGGTCACGACGCTCGATTTTCGGCAGGTCTGTGCGGTCGATGTCGTACTCCGCGAGCACCTCCTCGACTTCGTCTTCCTCGAGGACCGTGTGCTCCGGAACCAGATTGTGTTGGCTTACGTCTACCATGTGTTGGGCTGGCCGGGTGAAGAAGCTGTCACGAGATACTACAGCGTGCTACTGTCGCGAGGGATTTAACAGTTACCAAATCCGACGGCAGCCGCTATGCGTGTCGGCCCTCGACCGGGCGAGCACCGACGGGTCGTTATCACCCCTTGGAGACCGGATAGCAAAAAACCTCGACTTTTTTCGACCCCCGAACGCGCCGGATGCACAGAATCGCCGGACGGTGGTGTGTGAGCGCACACCGGGGCGCCATCCATTGGAAAGCCTTAAGGTTCAAACCCGGTTACGAGTGAGTGCAGGGAGCCCGGGTGGTGTAGTGGCCCATCATACAACCCTGTCACGGTTGTGACGCGGGTTCAAATCCCGCCTCGGGCGCTTTCTCCGAACGTTACTTCGATAGAGACCCGTGCAGCCGGAGCACAGGTATTCCTCCGGCAGACGTCGTGGGTTAGTGGATGCTGAAACAGCAACCCAGTATAGCCGCAACCTCCTCAAACCTATCCGATATCCAGAAGCAAGGCGACGCAGGATGAAGAACAGCAAACGCCGGGGTGATGAAACCGAGTCCAAAGTCATCCACGAACTGATTACACGAGGTTACAGCGTTTCGGTTCCATTCGGTGACAACGACAAGTACGACCTGATTGCGGATATCGACAGCCAGCTATACCGGCTCCAATGCAAGACTGCCTGGCGAAACAAGCAGGAAACGATTCGGTTCAACACCCATAGCCAGACGACGAATCAGGGCGAGTATTCCGAGGAAACGTATCATGGGGAGATAGACGCCTTTGTCGTCCGCTATCCCGAAACGGAACAGCTCTACTGGATCGACGTCGCCGATGCCACCGACCAGAAGATGGAACTTCGGTTCGACGCCGAAATCGATCACCCATCAATCAACTGGGCAGTCGACTACGAACTCGGCGATAGCGTTCCCCCGGAATAAGAACGCCTGTCCTGAGCACGAACTACTTACAACCGGGAGTACGGATACTGACTATGCCAACGTGGAACGGGGCGTGGTCGGCCGCCGAGGCGACGGCGTATCTGGAAGACGCAACAGTGCCGATTCGGCTCGCGTGCAATCGGCCGAACGGCGGACTGTGGATGCTCTCGCTGTGGTACGCCTATCGGGACGGCGAGTTCCTCTGTGCGACGGGCGCCAGCGCCGATATCGTCGAGTATCTCGAAGCCAACGGCTCGATTGCGTTCGAGGTATCGGACAACGACCCGCCGTACCGGGGGGTCCGCGGGGCGGGAACCGTGAGCATCGAACCGGACCCAGAGAAGGAACTCCTCCAAGAGTTGTTCGAGCGGTATCTGGGCGGGACGGACAACTCGTTGGCCGACAAACTGCTCGTGGAGGGCCGAAAGGAAGTGCGGCTCCGAATCCAGCCAGAACGGCTCTACACGTGGGATTTCTCCGACCGGATGGCCGACGTCTAAGCCAGATGGCCGATGTCTAGTCAGGCCGTGTGGTCGGCTTCCTCGGGGTCCTCGACGACTTCGAGGCCGCGGTTGTTGATGGCGTGGGCGTCGAGGCCGACCTCTTCGAGGAAGTCTTTATAAATCCGCTCGCAGGTTTCGCCGTCCTTCTGCTTGTCGCTGGCGTGGTCACAGAGGTCCGCGATACCCTCGGGCACCTCGTTGGTGTAGATGATCCAGTGGTTGACGAGGTCCGAGAGTCGGCGGATGGGGGAGGTGAAGTGGCCGTAAATCTCGAAGTTCAGGGCGTGGTGGCCGCCGAAGGGGTCGGACATGTACTTCGCCCGGGGCATGACCTTCATCACGGCCCACTGAATCTTGTTGAGTTGGCGACCGGGTGCCTCTTCGAGCGTGGCGTTGACGGCCTTCCGGGGGTCGTCCCACGCGCTGCCCGGAATCGAGACGCCGTCGAGGTCCTGAATCTCCTGGAGGGCCTCGTCCCACTCCTCGGGGGTCGGCTGGGGGTGGACGCGGAACATGGCTTCGAGGCCGCGGTCCCACTGGAGCGTGTGGGTGACGGCCTTGTTCGCCTTCAGCATGCACTCCTCGATGATGGTGTGGGCGCGGTCCCGCTTGGGGTTGAGCACGAGCGACCCGTCCTCTTTCCGCTGTTCGTGGAGTTTCTCGGCGAGTTCGTAGGCGAGTTTGTTCTCCTTGTGAAGCGGCGCGTCGGGGTCGTCCAGTCGGTCCTCGCAGTCGTTGTAGGTCTGGCGGGCGTCCGAGTGGATGACCGATTTATAAATGTCGATGGACTCGTGGGAGAGTGTCTCGCCGTTGATGTGCATCTCGACGGTGTGGGCCAGTCGGTCCTCGTTGGGAACGAGCGAGCAAACCGTCTCGGCGAGGATGGGCGGCAGCATGTGCATCGTGTAGCCCGGCAGGTAGACCGTGTTGCCGCGCTTCTGGGCTTCCTCCCACATCTTGGTCTCGGGATTGACGTAGTGGGTGACGTCGGCGATGTGGACCCACAGCCGGTAGCCCTCCTCGGTGCGTTCGATGGAGATGGCGTCGTCGAAGTCCTGGGCGTCGGCGGGGTCGGTCGTCCACGTCGTCAGGTCCCGGAGGTCCTTGCGCTCTTCGAGTTCCGTCTCGATGTCGCCTTCGGGGTCGCTGGCGACCTCTTCGGCCTCGTTGAGTACTTCACGGGGGAATTCGTCGCGGATGTCGAACTCCTCGAAGAGTTCCTCCCGCTTGTTTTCGAGGTGCCGGGCGAGTTCCTCGTCGATGACGACGGGGCCTTGCCCCTCCGCAGTGCCGGCATGCGCCTGTTCGTCGGTGTCAGTCATACCGACAGGTAGTAGCGAGGAGTAGTTAGGAGTTGTGTGCGACAGCCACGTTCGAGACGGGACTGGGCTACTGTTCGGGGCCGCGTTCGCTCTCGCCGTCGGCCGCGCCGTCGACCGCTTCGCTGTATCGTCGGAGGAACTCCGATCGGGGAACGTCGCCAGCGCCGGACTCCGACAGCAGCGATTCCAGACCTTTGCGGGGCTGGTGGCACAGCGTCCGGTAACAGGGTTTACAGAGGTGTTCGAACTCCTTGTCCTCCCGGTCCCAGCGGTCGCCGTGTTTGTCGTACTCGCGGGCCTTCGACCGGGGGACGCTCTCGCCGCAGGCGATACAGGTCACCTCGGTCCGGCTTCCCCGTTGCCACATGACTGGGCGTAACACGGGCCGGCACTTAGCATTATCTCAGTCGGAGAGTCGAAGACATATAGGGGTGCATAACAACACTCGGATATGGACCCGCGAATCCGTGAACACGCAGAAATCATCGTCGACCACTCCACCGGGGTCGAACAGGGGGACAACGTCGTCATCAGCACGCCGCCTTCGGCCGAGGACCTCGCGGTCGCCCTCCACGAAGTCGTCGGCGACCGGGGCGCGACGCCCATCCATCTCGCCAGCAACGCCCGCGCCGGTCGCGCCTACCTACAGGCCGTCGACGACGACGAGATCGAGACGCCGACCCACGCGAAGGCCCTCTACGAGGAAACCGACGTCCTGATTCGCGTTCGCGGCGAGGGTAACGCGACCGAACAGAGCGACGTCCCGCCCGAAACGCAGGCCGCCCACACGAAGGCCCGCCGGCCCGTCCAGGAGGAAGCCCTCTCGAAGCGCTGGTGTCTCACTCAGTTCCCGACGCAGAGCCACGCCCAACTCGCGGGCATGAGCACCGAGGGCTACGAGAACTTCGTCTACGACGCCGTCAACAAGGACTGGGACGCCCAGCGAGAGCATCAGGCCCAGATGGTCGATATCCTCGACCCCGCCAGTGAGGTCCGCATCAAAAGCGGCGACACGACCGACGTGACGATGTCCGTCGACGGCATGACGACCATCAACGACTACGCCGAGAAGAACCTCCCCGGCGGCGAGGTCTTCACCGCGCCCGTCCCCGACAGCGTCGAGGGCGAAGTCCTCTTCGACAAGCCCCTCTACCATCAGGGTCGCGAGATTACGGGCGCCCACCTCGTCTTCGAGGACGGCGAAGTCGTCGAACACAGCGCCGACCAAAACGAGAACCTGCTGACCGAGGTGCTCGATACCGACGAGGGCGCGCGCCGTCTCGGCGAACTCGGGATCGGCATGAACCGTGACATCGACCAGTTCACCTACAACATGCTCTTCGACGAGAAGATGGGCGATACCGTCCACATGGCCATCGGCCGCGCCTACGACGAGTGCGTCGGCGAGGACCGCGAGGCCAACCAGTCGGCCGTCCATCTGGACATGATCGTCGACATGAGCGAGGACTCCTTCATCGAAGTCGACGGCGACATCGTCCAGCGTGACGGTGCGTTCCGTTTCGAAGACGACTTCGAGGAATAAGCGCGGAATCGCAGGCGGTTCTCTTAAAAGGAACGTCGGGCCTTAGAGCGCCGTGTCGATACCGACGACGTTGATGGACGTGACCGCGCCGTTTTCCTTCCGCCAGAGGCGGTTGGTCGTCGAGTTGCCGCCGCCGAACTTGCTGTCGACGAGGGCGTTGCCGTTTCCGTCGGAGCGGGCATACTCGACCGGTCCGAAGGTGTAGCTGCCGGAGTTTTCGGGTGCGGTCCCATCGGGCGCTTCGACGACGTAGGTGCCTTCGAGGACGCCATCGTTCTCCGTGAGTTCGACTTCGACGAGATTTCGGTAGCCCTCGATTTCGGTAATCTCGACGTTGCTCGGGGTGTACTTCTCGTAGACGGTCCATGTCGCGGGGACGGCGTCACGAACCACGACGTCCTCGTCGGCGTCGGCGCGGATGGTCACGCGGTGGGTCTGGCCGGCCGTCACGACCGAGGCGTCGTGTTCACGTTCGATATCGACGTCGACCGGCGTGTCATTGCCGACGGCCGCGCCCTCTTTATGCATCACATGCGGGCCGGAGTTGATGCCGCCCGCGAAGACGACGCCGTTGCGCTCGACGGCGTTCCAGAAGAACGGCGTCGAGGCGGTCAGGCCGTCGATGGAAACGGGCGACTGTTCGGGCGTGTCGTAGGCCATCGCGCGGTCGGTGGGAATCTCCTTGCCCTCGCGGAAGTAGCCGGCCGGGTCGATGGTGCCGTCGGCCGTCTCGAAGAACCGGGCGCCGGCGTGGTAGTGGCCGGCGTAGAGGCGGCCGTCGGTGTCCATGTCGATGTTGTGGGTCGAGACGCGGAAGTCGGAGAAGCCGTTCTCCTGAAACGCTCCGGGGTCTTTGCCTTGTTCGGCCCGGCCCGCCTCATCGTCGAAGCCGGGCGCCTGTCCCCAACCCTGACCGTCCTCGATGAGGGCCCAGTAGTCGAGTTCCGACTCGTCGCGGAGCGTCTTCACCGTCGGGTCGTCCGGCGCGTCGTACATCTGGTAGGGAGCGCGCGAGAGCTGTTCGGCGGGGCCCTCTCGGACGGATGTCGCACAGCCGAGGTAGACCTTCTCGACGTCGGATTCGGGGTCCAGTGCGTCGTCCAGTGGGTCACAGTCCACGAGGTTGTACCGACCCGTCTCGTGGCCGTCGATGTGTGCGTGGTAGCTCGAATCGGGGTTCTCGTGGCCGGTAACTGCGACGCGCCTTTCCTCGCCGTCGATTTCAATCAGCGCGGGCGCGGGCACGGCGTGGTGAGCGCCGTACTGTTCGAAGACGCCGACTTCCTGAACGTTCAGCGGGTCGGAGACGTCGAAGATGCGCAGGCCGGCGTCCCAGCAGTGGAGGTACGCCAGCGGCACGCCGTATCGAGGGTCCTCCTGAACGTTGATGTCGTGGTGATACCACTGGTTGCTGTCGGCGCCGTAGGAGCCCTGCGAGAGGTTGGTGTCCCACGACCAGGCGTTGACCTGCTGGAGTTGGCCGCTCGCGCGGTCGAACTGGAACGTGTTGACCTTGCTCGCCGCGCCGGAGGTGCCGTGGACGGTGAAGAAGTACTCCTCGCCGCCGATCTGGTGGTACCAGCCGTTGTGCGGCCCGACCGACCAGTGGCTCAGGGATTCCTCGTCGGTCACCTCGGGATTGCCGGGGTCCGAAACGTCGACTGCGACGAGCGACGCGGCACCCGCGCTGTTACCGTGGTTGTCCGTGTTCGGTTCGGCACCCTGCGCCTCGCCGAACAGCGCCGTGACGGCCTGCTTGCAGACGAAGATGTAGTTCCCGTCGTCGCTGACCTTCACGTCCATGCAGGCGGCCTGAGTGTTGTCGTTGCGGACGAAGGACAGCAGCGAGAGTTCGGCGCTGTCGAGTTCTTCGGCCCCTTCCGCGCGGGTGAAATCGCTGATATCGAAGATGGCGACCCCGCGCTGGGAGTCCTCCCCGCGGGCGGAGAAGACGCTCGCGAACGCGAGGTCGTCGTGGATGCGGAACTCCGAGAAGGCGCCCCGGTGGGCGTTCTCCGGCTGGCCCGAATAGCTCGCGGGTCCGACACCGCCGCCGCTGTGGTAGCCGACGAGGCTGACGTTGTCGGACGAGGTTTCTGCGACGTTGTTACCGAGATAGCCCTCGGTGCCGCCGTAGAACTTGTTGTTCTCGCCCGTGAGGGAGCCGGGATGGCCCGCTGCCGTCCCGATGGACGCTACGCCGAGGGCCGCGCCTGCTGCTTTCAGGACGGCACGCCGGGTCTTTTCGCCGATGTCGATGTTGGGTTTGGGAAGCATGACTCTCTGTCCCAACCATCCCTGTACTCCCTTTGAAGGCTTCTGGCAAACCCGTCCAAAGGTCGGCCCGAAACACGCGCGAGACCGTACAATAGGGGACAGAGATGGATATTCGTGGAATAAACATCCGTCACAGAGCAGGCATCACCTCCCCCGACAGCAAGCAGACGCCGAGCGATAGCGAGGCGTTTCTCCGGACGCGAGCGGAGCGAGACGCGACTGCAAGGAGCGTCTCGGAAACGCGAACGGGGAGCGAAGCGACCCGTGAGCGAAGGGAGCGTCCGGCAGAGTTTTTCCCCAAGTTTTTGCGACGAGTAGTGCCCGCAGCGCGCCGGAGGCGCGCGAGGACACCCGAGGAGTAAAAAGTGGGTGTGAACGGGCGCGATGGGATTTGAACCCACGACCGTCGGATGTCTCCCCACGCCGGAGTCCCGGCGCGGATAGAAGTCCGACGCTCTATCCGGACTGAGCTACGCGCCCTCGGATGCGAAAAAGGACGGTATCCTCAAAAGCGATACGGGTTAGCCGTCGTAGCGGTACAGCGACAGCACGAACGGCAGCCGATGCAGCATCCAGATGGCCACGGGCAGGCCGACGACGGTAATCGCGAGGACGTTGGCGACGTTCGCCCAGATGAAACTGGCCCACCAGCCGACGAAGACGAAGTAGAGGGCACGAACGAGCAGATTATGCTGGCCGCGGCCGGCTTCGGGGCCGATGGTCGATTCGGGCGATTTCAGCGTCAGTGCGGTCGGCACGAGGTTGATGAGTTTGACCGAAACCGGCAGGAGGACGACAGTAAGGCCGAGCAGCCACGCCGCGTTGACCAGAATCGGCGTCAGCCACCAGCCGACGAAGACGAACCACAGCGCGCGTGTGAGGAGGGAGCGTTGGGCCATAGCTTCGATAGCGTCGCGGCGGGGATGAGACTGGCGGCCGCCGAGCAAAGCGGTTAAACGGCCGCTCGGACTACCGACGTACGAATGCAGGTCATCGGAACCGTCGGGCTGGCCGGCAGCGGCAAAGGCGAGTTCGCGAACGTCGCCGAGGAGCTGGGCGTCCCCGTGGTCACGATGGGCGACGTCATCCGCTCGGAGTGTCGCGAACGCGGGCTGGACCCCGCCGAACACCACGGCGAAATCGCCCAGAAGTTGCGGCAGGAGAACGGTCCCGCCGCCATCGCCGAGGAGTCGCTGCCGCACATCGAAGCGGCACTGGAAGACGACGATACGGTACTGGTCGACGGCATCCGGTCGGGCGTCGAGGTCGATGTCTTCGAGGAGCGGTTCGGCGACGATTTCACGCTGGTGAGCATCGAAGCGCCGTTCGAAGTGCGGAGAGAGCGGGTCACCGACCGCGGCCGCGACAAGGTCGGCGAGGACGGCGAGAGCCTCGAAGCCCGCGACGAACGCGAGTTGAGTTTCGGCCTCGACGAGGCGCTCGCACGCGCCGACGTGACAATCGACAATACGGGCACGCTCGAGGAGTTCCGCGAGCAGGCCCGGGAGCTACTCGACCAATGATTTACAGCGTCGACATCCAGATTACCGCGCCGGTAAAGGACACCGAGGTAAGCGACCGGGTGGCCGACGCCATCCGCAACCTCTTCCCGGAGGCCGACATCGAATCGCATCCGGGCGAACTGATGGCGACCTGCCATACGATGGACCATTTCTCGGAGCGTCTCCACGAGCAGGCGATTCTCGACACCGCCCGCGGGCAGTTCTTCGCGAACCTCGAAAACGAGACGTTCAGTTTCGACCTGAAAAAGCAGGCGGCCTTCCGCGACGTCATCAACTTCGCCGTCGGCAACGGCAGCGAGTTGGGCGACATCCACGTCCGCGTGTCGGTGACCGACCCCGACGCCGAGACGTTCATCGACCACATCGCGCCGCCGACCGAAGAGGGCCGGCCGGTCGATTCCGAGCGTCGATAGCCCGAGTTAGCGGACGCCGCTGACGAAAATCGCGACGCGCTCGCTGTGGTCCCGACGCCGCTTGATTCGGACTTCTTCGACCCATTTCACCCACTGGAAGCCGCGGCGCCCGGGCGCGACCAGTCGGACCGGAAAACCGTGGCCGTGGGTCAGCCGGTCGCCGTCGACATGGGTCGCGAGCAGGGCATCCCGGGCCTCTTCGATGGGGAGGCTCCAGCGGTAGCCGGTGACCGACCGGAAGGAAACCCAGCGGGCCTCAGCGTCGGGGTTGGCCGCATCAAGCAGCGAGGCGACCGACACGCCCTGCCAGTCGTGTTCGGAGTACCAGCCGCTGGTACAATCGAGGACGGCTCGGCGTTCGTCGCCGCCGAGTTCCTCGTAGTCGAACTCCAGCGGGTCGGCGACGGCGCCGTCAACGGACAGTGACCACTCTGTGCGGTCGACAGGTCCGGGGTCGTCGGCGACCCAACTCGTGACCGGGAAGCCGTTGCCGTCGTCGCTGCCTTCCTCCCGGGAGCCGGTAAAGCGGCGCTCCGAGCCGGCGGTTTCGAGGGCGCTGTTGACCGCCGTCTGCGCCCGGTAGGTCGCCGCCCCCGCGACGACGAGGGCGGTGTAGCGGAGCGCGGTCCGTCGGCCCTCGAAGTCCGACCGACTGGGCAGGCGAAACCGCGAGCGGAGATGGACGACGAGTAGGGCTGCGACGACCAATCCGAGGCCGATATGCAGGTTCAGCAGGCCCCATGGCCCCAAATCCAGCGAGGCGCCGAAAACCCACGCGACGCCGGAGGTCAGGGCGGCGAGCGTGACGACGGCGAGAAGTACCGAGAGGGCGATAACGGCGCTTTGGCGGGCGCCGGCCACGCGGTGGCGAACGCGCCGGAGTTTTAGGCCGACGAGGCCCGCCAGCACGAGGCCGCCGAGGCCGTGGGTGAGAAACACCCATGCCCGCGAGGGGCGGCCGGAAAACAGGCTCACGATGCCCGTCGCGAGCACGAAGCCGACGCCGAGCAGGAGCGACCAGTCGAGAACGCGGGGGTTGGGCGCGGTCAACCACGCGGGCCGGGCCATTGCCGAGAATTGGCGTTGCAGTCGCTAATAAGTTCGGCTGGCGGGAAAGCGAGAAACCGAGTTAGCGGCAGTAGGCGTTGTCGTCGTCCATGAGGTTCCGCATCCGCGCGAGCGAGAGCGGGTCGAACTGCTGGGGGGCGTCGGCCGCGGTAAGGTCGGCGGCCTCGTTGGTCTCCTCGGTCGCCCAGGGGTCGGTACCGCGGGCGCTGATTTCGGTCGTGCGGGCGTCGGTCAACTGCGAGTCGTACGTCGTGGAAGGTTCGGTGCTCATTGGTTCGGTGGGTCGTGTGGTCGTCGTCGGTGCGGTCGGCCGGGGAGAATCAGGGATGTACACCTACGACGGCAAGAAGCGAACCTCGTGTGCGGCGATTGTCTCGCATGTACTTTCGTGATAGTACACGGTTGTTCATAAACCTACCGACGAGTGGCAATCGTTGCTGACGGATGTCCACCGATCGTGGTAACTCAACTCATGGTTCGTAGACCACGATAGCGGCGTCGAGGCGGCCATAGGGGATGTCGTAGCGTTCGACCGGTTCCAGCGGCAGGAATTCCGGTTTCGTCGTGAGCGCAACGGCGCGGTCGACCGGCCCCTCCACCAGTCGGTCGGCGAAGGCCTCGTAGAGGTTCCGCAAATCCTCGTCGACGCGGACGCCGAACGGGAGGTTCGTGACGACACAATCGGCATCCAGCGTCGCCTCGCGGGCGTCGGCCTCGACGACGGCGATTTCGTCCCCCAGCCCGGCGGCATCCCGATTCTTTCGGGCACAATCGAGCCACTCCTCGCGCCGGTCGCGGGCCTCGATATCTAGCGTCGATACTCGGAGTTCGTGGGCGTCTCGACGCTCAGCGAACGCCTCGGCGTCGTATCGCGGGAGGACGCCGAAAGCCGGGTCGTGGTCGGGACACGGCGGCCGGGCGGTCGCCGCCAGCGCGGCCTCGATGGGGATGGTCCCCGACCCGGCCATCGGGTCGATGAGGCTATCGTCTGCCGAATAGCCGGCAATGCGAAGCATCGAGTAGGCCATCGTCGGCCGAATCGGCGACTCGTGCTCACAGACGCGATACGGACGTTTGTGAAGCGATTCGCCAGTCAAATCCACCGCGAGCGTGAATCGGTCGTCGTAGAGATACGCCTCCAGTCGAACCGTCGGGTCGTCGAGGTCGACCGGCAGGCGCTCGCCGGTCGCCTCCCGATACTCGTCGATGACCGCCTGCCCGACCCGTTCGCTAACGTCCATACTCGTGAACTCGTGGTGGCCGTGGCGCGTGCTGACGACGCCGAAGTCCTCGAAGGGGAGGTGGGTGGCGACGTCGATTTCGCGGGTGCGGTCGTAGACGTCTTCGAGGTCGTCGATGGAGGCGTCGACCAGCACCTCCATGAATCGGTGGCAGGTCCGCGAGCGGTAGTGGAGGTCGTAGACCGCCTCCCGGTCGGCCTCGAACTCCACGACGCCGCGGTGGTGGCGCTCGGCGTCGGCGCCGGCGAGTTCGTCGAGTTCGCCGGCCGTCACCGACTCCAGTCCGCCGTTCGTCGTTGCCAGAAGATGCACACGCTCGCTTGTGTTGGTGGGAGGAAAAGGGTAGCGTGGCGAGGGTCGGAGCGACCGTAGGGAACGAGAGCCAGAGTTAGCGGAGAAAACCATCCAAAACATCTCACAACACCTTGAGAAGTTTTGTGAGTGGTGCGACGAGTGGCACATCGCCACGTAGGGTTCATTTTACTGGCAGTTGATTGTTGCTCCATGTATGAGGAGACACCAAACAAAGAAGAGATCGACTGGTTAGCCGAGCGGGTGAGAGAGATCTATGACTACGAGAGATTGAAGGATTGTGACATTGATTACCTCTATAATCAAGAGTACGGGATGCAGGCTGACGCTAAAATATTTGAGATGTTATTTCCAGACGACGAGAGCGCCCTCCAAGGCCCTATGCGAGCATTCATAATGGACGAAGAGAACGCCGACAGAGAAGCACTAACCCAGGCAGAAAGAGTTCGTCTACAAATGCTGAAGAAGGAGGCTGAAATAGAGATTCACCGCGCTTTTGGACATCGGAAAGAACTCCACCGAAAGCACAGAAGCAAACTTTCTAATGCAGTCTCAGATGCGCTAAGCGCCCTCGAATCGATATTCTCTTGGGGCTAATCAGGGATAAGGTGAGGCAGCGAAGGTTTTTATCGGTGGTATTCCACCGAAATACAAATGGCGGATAGGGGTGTCAGAGAGCGAGTTGATGAAGACATCAACAATCGTATAGATACTACAAGAGAACGGATACACTTGTTCTACAGTGCAATCAAACGGATGCCAGAGGGCCCACTACGGGTAGCACGTTGGAGCAAGAAAAATATATACAAACTCGGAAATGATTTGTCTGCTTTCATAAGCTCGATAGTTATTGTAACACTTCCTATAGGATTTCTATTCATAGGAGGGGCCGTGCCTATCTTAATATTTGACTTTCCGATCCCCGACTGGTTTGAGACAGTTTTTGGACACTTTAAACTCTTCACAGGAATCGCTTTATTCGCGGTTGCTGGAATATATGCAGTCAGAACATGGAATCGGATTCGCAATCTACTCACATCACCCGCGGAAGCCAAACAGCCAAGATTTCAGACAGAACAAGATTATGAAATAGAGGATTTAGAACATTCAACGGGAAATCAGCTCCAGTTGAAATATCGATACTGGCTCTGGGGAATTCTCTGCCATTTTATTTTCATTACTGTCTTCGATAGGCTCCAACAATGGGGATATTCAGTAACAGAGTGGAGATTCCCATACTCCATTCCCTCATTCGTAGGCAGTTTTACAAAAGAGATGAGCGTAATCTGGATTGTCGACGGTCTTCGTGCGGTAGCGACTGGACTTACACTTGGTCAAGCAATCGGCATTCTGCTAATCTTCGCTATTCCCGCAGGCCTCATTGCATATGGTTTACAGATTCACATAGAATACTTGAAATCAAGAGAAGATTGGAATATCATTGATGGGATTTTCGAACTTGGAAAATTACTCTGGACAACTGGCTTCGTAATAGTTGTATTAGCTTCGTAATATCTTCTTGAATCTCCAGGCGTCACTTGATTATTGACTCAGTATATCACTTCTAATCGTCTATGTTCTCGATATTCACGGGAATCGCATGACGGAGCGGACTAGTGGCACGATAGATGCCGAATACACATCCCCGAAAGCCCCGTGTTTATCAGAGGATTCTGAAGATTCGATTATCGTCCACCATCAAAATCGCCCTACACTGCCAACAACAGCACCAGCGCGATCGCAATCCAGAGAATCTTCAGCGCGGTGTTGACCACGACCACCTTCCCACCGAACTCGGCGCCCCAGATACCGAACTGGAAGGGAATCGACCGCTTGAACGTTGAGACGGTAAAGGAGACGATACCGCCGACGAGCATCGTCGCGACCGCGGTCCGGGCGGTGAAGATGCCGTCCTCGATGAGCGGTGCAATCGTCAGTGCGCCACTGGTCGTATCGAAGGCGTAGACGACGATGACGGGCACCGCGGCGGCGGGCAGGCCCGTCAGGCTCTGCAGGGGGTCGGCTGCCCCACCAGTCATCGACTGGATGTCGTAGTAGGTCGTCGCCACGACGACGAGCGTGTAGACGACCGCAAGTCGGGGCAGAATCTCCCACGTCTTTTCGAGGGCCGACCGGACGGCCTCGCGAATCTTCTCTTCGGCAGTCTCCGCGTCGCCGCCGTCGGGGCGGGCCTCGGGGTCGGATTCGACCACCGTGTCGGGATTCACGTTCCGGTCGGAGAGCAACACCGCACCCGCGAGGACGCCCGTGATGGTAATCGCCAGCGAGACGCCTGCACGGACGCCGACGTACAGCAGGCCGACCCGGAGTCCGAGAATCGGGATGAGCACCGGCGCGTAGAAGGTGAAGATGTGCTGGACGAAGCCGAAGAAGGTGTTGATGGTGACAGCGACGAGCGTCGCCCGGTCGTCGAGCAGCCCCGAATCGCGGTATTCGGCGAGCATCCCGTAGCCCGCCGTCGTGGAGGCCGCCGTCGTCAGGATGGCGCTGCCCACCTCGTCGGGCAGGTTCGCCGGCCGCGTCAGCGGCTTGGAGAGCGCCGCGATGTACTGGATGGCGCCGAAGGCGACGAGAATGTTGGCGAAGGCGACACCGCCCGCGATGGCGAGGGCGATACCCAGAATACGGGGTAGCACCTCGCCGACGAGCAGGCTCCCGAGCGACGGGTCCATCGGCGGAAGGAAGGGCCGCCGGCAGGGAAACGGTTTCCCTTCCGGTCAGTCGTGGGTGTCGAAGGCCCGCCAGTAGTCGGAGTCGTCCGGGATGCCTCGGGTCCGGAGTTCGGCGCTGTCGGCGCCCTCCCGGACCTCGATGCGGCCGTCGCAGAACTGGCTGGCGGTGCTGATGGTGCGGTCGTCGTGCATTCCGGGGTCGATGAGGAACAGGCCGATGCCGCCGGTCTTGCCGATGCGACCCGCCAGCGTGTGGACGAACCGCGAGGCGGTCTGCAGGTCGCTGAAGGAAAGCAGCGTCGACAGCGAGAAGACGCCGGTTCGGACCCGCTTGATATCCTCGCTGGCGAACTTCCGGTAGGCGTCCGAAAACCGGATGCCGATACCAGTGAGGTCCTCGGGGCCGGAGACCGACAGCACCCGCGCCTCCGCGACATCGCCGCTGCCGTCCGTACAGTCGACGATGGAGAGTGTATCCGGGCCGACGTCGGCCCCGGAGTCCCGGTAATCCCGGACCAGTCGCTCGGCGCTTTTGTTCGTCGTCACGACGATGGCGCCCTCGCCGTTTGGACTGCGAATCATCCGGCTGGCGAGGTCGCGGACGCCGCCGTGTGTCGGCCCCGCCACCAGCAGACTCGTCCCGGGAGCGATATCCGGCAGCGGGAGGTCCGGAAAGACGTAGTCGTCGCTCATGCGGTCTCACCTCGGGCCTGCTGCTGGAGTTCCATGCCGGCGATGGCTTCGTCGGCCAGCGTCGAGAGCAGTTCGCGGTTCCGCTCGGAGAAGGACCGCGGTTCGGAATCGTACAGACAGAAGGTGCCGATGGCGTGGCCCTCGCTGGTGACGAGCGGCGCGCTGGCGTAGAAACCGATGTCAGCCTCGATGAGCCCCTCGTTCCCCTCGAACCTGGGGTCCGCCTGCACGTCCTCGATGACCGTCACGTCGTGGTCGAGCAGCGCGTACGTACAGATGGTCTCTTCGCGGTCGATTCGGCCGAACGACCGACCGCGACAGGCGACGAACTGCTCCTCGTGGGCATCGACGAGGCCGACCGCCGCCGCTTCGAGGTCGAACAGTTCGGTCGCGATTTCGGTCAGTCGGTCGACGGAGTCGCTGAATGCGCCCGGGTTCTTCGCGTACGGTTCGAGGGCCTCGATTCGCGCCTGCTCGTCGTCGGGCAAGGGATAGGCCGTCTGAGTTCGACTGACGGCGCTGAACTCGACGAAATCCACGACACCATCCGGGCCCGCCTCCTTGGGGAGGTATTCGACGACGACATCGCCGAACGCCTCGGTATCGATTTCGGCGAACGACGCGTCAGTATAGAGCGCACAGGCCGCATCCGGCGACGTATTCCGTGCGTGCTCGACGAGTTCCAGCCCCGTGCCGTCGGGCAGTTCGTGTTCGGTGACGAGACAATCGACCGGCCCCCACGAGTCGAGCGTGTCGCTCGCTTCCGCGAGGGACTCCGCCTCCCGAACCGTATATCCGGCATCCCCCAGAGCCTCCCGAACGGCGGTCCTGTCGCCGGGAGACGGGTCGGCACAGAGAATCTTCATATACCTCGCTTGGAGGTTGCCACGAAAAGCCTGACGGAGGTTTCACGGCTAATAGTGGGTCTCCGACCCGAAAAGGGCCGGCAGGAACCGCCGACACCGCTATGGGGGGGCGCCAACACGAGTGCCGCATGGACGTTTCGGAGGCGGCCGAGACCGCCGAATCGGTCCTCGAATCGGTCTCGGGCGCCGTCATCACGCGGGAGTCGTTCCTCGAAACACTCGTCACCGGCGTCGTCGCCGGCGGCCACGTCCTGCTGGAGGACGTCCCCGGCACCGGCAAGACGCTGACCGCACAGTCGCTGGCGACCGCGCTCGGTCTGGAGTTCTCGCGAGTGCAGTTCACCCCCGACCTCCTGCCGGCGGACGTGACCGGTTCGTACGTCTACAACGAACGGGACAGTTCCTTCGAGTTCCGCGAGGGGCCGGTCTTCGCGAACGTCGTGCTGGCCGACGAAATCAACCGCGCGCCGCCGAAGACACAGGCCGCCCTGCTCGAAGCGATGTCCGAAGAGCAGGTCACCGTCGACGGGACCACCCACCACCTGCCGGACCCCTTCATCGTGCTGGCGACGATGAATCCCGTCGAACAGGAGGGCACCTTCCCGCTACCGGAGGCCCAGCGGGACCGCTTCTGGCTGAAATCCTCCATCGGCTACCCCGAACCCGACCGCGAACGGGAGTTGCTCGACCGCCGGGCCGAACGCGAGACGAGCACGCCCTCCGCCTGGAAGGTACTCTCGCCCGATGCCGTCCGGGAGTTACAGGCCGTCCCCGAGACGGTCTCGGTCGATTCGGACCTCCGCGGCTACATGACCGAACTCGTCCAGCGCACCCGGCGCCACGAGGCCGTCGAGGTGGGCGTCTCACCCCGCGGCCTCCAGCGGCTTTTCGAACTCGCCCGTGCCCACGCGACCATCGAGGGCCGCGCGTACGTCATCCCCGCCGATATCGAGCGCGTCGCCGTTCCCACCCTCTCCCATCGGCTCGTCCTCACGCCGGAAGCCCGCGTCGGCGCGACCGACCCGGCCGACGTCATCGAGTCCGTCTTCGAGTCGGTTCCCGCGCCGACGGTTCAGCGATAGCGAGAAGCGGCACCGGGCTACCGCATCGCCAACCCGAGCGCGACGACGCCCGAAAGCAACAGCGCTCCGCCAAGACCGGGGTCGGCCGCCGGCACCCTGCCCGAAAGCGCCACCACAGCGACCGCGCCGACGCCGACGGCGCTGGCCGTCACGCCGATACGGGCGAGTTCCGTCCGCGGCGGTGGCTCGATTCCCTCCGTCGGCGCGAGCAACACCCACGCCAGCACCGCGAGCGACCCGGCAAGGGCTGTCACGGGCGCCGACTCCCCCGCAAGTGCGACGGCGACCAGCAAACAGCCGACGCCGACCCCGGCCGGCCGCCCGGCAACCGCGCGGCCGAGAACCGGCGTCCGAATCGGGACGACGAGCGCCAGTGCCAGTCCCGCGAGCGTCACCGCCGCGACGAAGGACCGAGCGGCGTCGCCCGGTGCCGTCTCCGCAATCGCGCCGACCGCACCGCTTGCGGGCGGCACTCCGGCGAGTATCAGCCGAACGAGAACACCTCCATCGAACGCGACGACGACAGCGAGCACCGTCGGGCCGGTCGCCACCGCCGCCCACATCGGCGGCCGTCGGTATCGGTGGTCCGTCGCCGCGACGGTTGCGGCGAGTGCGGTCGCCAACAACGCCATCGTCGCCGCCCACACCAGAGCGTAGGCGAGCGGCGCCGTTGCCACGATACCGGCGAGCAGCGCGTCGATGTTCGCGCCGTCCGCGGCCAGCATGGCCGCCCCGCCCGCCAGCGCGCCCGCCGGAGCGATGGTGAGCAGCAACGGCGGAAGGTCGGCATCCCGCCAGCCGCCGACCGCGACGGCGCCGGCACCGGCCGCGAGGATGCCAGGGACGACCAGAGCCACGAACCCGGGGCCGAGCCACGTAAGGCGGGCGCCGAGCAGGCTCCCCGCGGGTTGTGCCGAGGCGACCGATACCGCGAACCAGCCGACCGGAAGCAGACACAGCGCCGCCCACGCGCCGACGAGCGCGCCGACCGAGCCGCGCTGCCCGTCGCCGACCGCTGCGGCGAGACAGCCAGCGAGGCCGATAGCGGCCACCAGTGCCGCGAGGGTTCCGGCCGCCGTCGCGGCGCTCGGCGCGCCGAAGGCTGCCAGCAGAACCGCCGCCGAAAGCGCCAGACTCGCCGCCGCGGTCCCGGCAGTCCCGCGGTTGGCACCCCACGCGGCGACCGCACCGAGACCGCCAGCGGCGATGGCCGGGAGCGGCACACCGAGCAGCAGTACCGCGCCGACCGCCGCGAGCGTCCCCGCGGCGGCCGTAATCCGCCTCACGTCCACGTCTCGAACACCTCCGCGACGGCGCGTTCGAGCGGCGCCTCGACGTCCCAGTCGACGACCCGGATGCCGGCCCCCGAGAGCCGGTCCAGCCGTCCGGCGCGCTCGGCGCGTTCGATGACCGCACCCGGAGAATCACCGCCGATGGCGGGCGATAGCAGGCCGATATCGCCGCCGCTGCCGTGGACCGACTCGACGAACTCGACCGGCCGGTCGTCGAGGCAGGGCGAAAGCAGCACGACCCGACCCGTTCGACGAAGCCGCTCGGGAAGGCCGCCATCGGCCGTTGGTACCTCCGTCGGAGCGGAAACCTCGCCGTCACCCCACGGGAACGCGCCGTGTCGGTCGAGGAGTCGGCGGACCCGCTCGCGGTGCGGGCGTCCGCTTCCGGGCGGCACCGCGACCGGCGACTCCGGATACAGGCCGATACCGACCTCGATGCCACGGTTCGTCAGCGCCGCCGCCAACCGCTCGGCGGCGTCCGCACAGTAGGCCACCGCGGTCGGTTCGGCGGCGCCGCCCCGGACCGCACACAGCGGGCGCGCGTCCACGAGCAGGTGCAGCGACTCGGGGGCGTCCTCGCGGAACTCGACGGTCGTCAACTCCCCGGAGCGGGCGAATCGGCGCCAGTCGATACGCCGCTGGGAATCCGAGGGCCGGTATTCACGCACCGAGTGGAACTCGACGCCGCTGCCGGCAGTGTCGCTGCTCCGGTCGCCGGCCCGTCGGCGCACCGTCGGTCGCAGCGACAGCGGTCGGCTCTCGGGCCGACACCGAAACGTCGTTTCGACGGCCTCGGAGACCGACGCGTCGGCCGTCAGCCCCCGCGACGTGACCGTCACGTCGCCGAACGCGTACGTCCCGCGGCGAGCGACGACAGTGTATTCCAGCGTCGCCGTCGCCCCCGAGGGCAGGCGCACGCTCGTCTCAGTCGCGTCCAGCGCGCCGATAGCCGACGGCAGGTCGTCGGCGATATGGCAGTCGGCTATCGACCGCCCCTCGTTGGTGACCGCAACGCGGACGGTCACCCGCTCGCCGAGTTCGGGCGAGTCCGTCGAGAGCGTTCGCGAGACCGAGACGCTGGGCGTCCGCGGCGCCGTCAGCGACCCGGCAGCGAGGCCGGCAAGCGGTACCGCCGCGAGCAGAACGACGGCCGGCCGCCCGACGAACGCACCCACGCCGGCGATGCCGAGCGCCGCCGCGAGCAGGCCACTCCTCATATCATCCCCTCCAGCACGCGCGCAGTGTGTCTGGCACGCGAGACGGTCCGCGGCGTCGCCGACAGTGCCTCGCGCCACCGCACCGACGCCGGAGCACGCGGCGACCCGAGGAAGGCGGCCGCCACGGGGTCGTCGGTCCATTCGCCGCTGTCGACCCGACTGGCGGCCGCCTCCCGGTCGAGTCCCTCCCGTCGAGCGGTGGCGGCTATCGCGGCCTCCCGAAGGCGCTGGCGGACGTCTTCGGGCGCCTCGGAGCGCCGCAGTTCCGTGCTGCTCATTCGCTCGATTCGTGCCAGCGTCTCGTCGAACTCCGCGCCGAGCAGGTCGCCCGGCGGCGATTCGGACGTCGGGGACGCCTCCCCAGGGTTCTCGGCGTCCAGCGAGAGACCGAGGACGCCCGCGAGTGCGACTACACCGCCGAGTGCCGCGAGCATGGTCGGCGTGACAGCCGACGAGAATCCGCCGCCGAGGGACGGCGAAAGTGAGAAAACGGTGCCGGCGACCACCAGCGTCGCGCCAACGGCAGCGAGGTCCGTTCTCATGTCGCCTCCCGGATGTCCTCGATGGCCTCGCGAGCGCGCCGTTCGCGTTCCTCGGTCGGGTCGCCGTCGCCGTATCGTACCTCACGGAAGAGGGTCGTCAGTTCGGCCACCGCGTCGGCCGGCAGCCCGTGTTCGAGCGCCTCCTCGGCGACGGCCGCGGGCGTCCGTTGGGTACCGTCGAGACCGTCGGCGAGGGCCGCCCACGCCTGATACACGTCGTTGTCGTCGGCCGGTTCGACGAGAAACGGTCCCGTCACCTCGGCCGCCTCGTCGGGGCGGGGCGTCGGTGATGTACCCGCATCCCGCGTGGCGAGCAGGTCCGCGAAATCCGCGGCAAGCGTTTCGAGCGCGTCGCCAGCCGCGGCGAGGAGATGCCGCGGGTTTCGGGCGACGGCTCGAACCGACCCGCGCGTGCCGAAGACGGCGACGGCGGTGCCACAGACGATGAGCGCGAGCAGCCAGTAGACGGCCGGATAGCCGGCATGCGCCGACCCCGAGGCCGCGCCGCGTTCGACTGCGATAGTGAGTGACCCCGCCCTCGGGGGCACCCCCACGGTCGCCTCGCCGTTCGCGTCCGTCGTGCCGACGGCCTCACCGCCGGCCAGTATCGTCGCGTTCGCGACGGGCGCGCCGCCGAGCGTCGCCCGAACGTCGACGGTGCCGCCCGGATAGGCCAGCCCCCGGGTTTCGACAGCGATGTCGGTCGGCAGCACGGGCGTCAGTTCCGCGCGGGCCTCACCGCGCTCGACGACCACCGTAGTCGTTTCGGCGTAGGGTAACCGGATTCGGGCACCGCCAAGGGCGTCGGTTTCGGTGACGACCCCCCCGTCGATGGAGACCGTCGCGGCGCGCAGCGGGTAGTCGCCGACGCTCGCGCGGAGTCGGACGGACAGGCCCGGAACCGGCTCCGAGAGGTCGATGGAAGCCTCATCAACCCGCGGGCGAATCGGCCGAGAGGCCTCGAAGTCACCGCGCTGGACGGTGAAGCGGCCGGGGCCGTACGGCGCCGGAATCCGCGCCCGGCCGTCCGCGTCGGTCGTGGCCCGCTCGACGCCGTTGGTCACCGTCGCGTTCTCGACGGGCGCGCCCTCGACGGTCGCGGTGACCCGCCACGAGGCGCCGGGAGCCGGTTCGCCCTCGAACGTGGCGTCGAGCCGTCCCTGAACCGAAATCGATACGTTGCCGGAGGCGGCCCCGCGTTCGACGCGTATCTCGGCCGGGCGCTCGTAGGGGGTCGGGACGACCGCGACGCCCTCGGCGTTCGTCGTTGCCTCGGATTGGCCCGCCAGCACCGTCGCGTCGGCGACGGGTTCGCCTTCGATGGTGGCTTCGACCCGAAGCGGGCGGCCGGGCAGCACATCGAAACGTTCGTCGAATCGGACCGTCCCGTTCTCCTCGCGGCCGGGCGTCAGGGCGACGTCGATGGTCGTGTTCAACGCGAAGGTCCGCTCGCTACCGAGCGTCGCCGTCGTGCTCGCCCGTGGGTGTTCCCCGATGAGTGACGCCGCCACCGGAGTCGCGTCGTCCTCGGGCGTGCCGACCGCGCCGTCCTCGACCGGGTCGCCGCGCCGGACGACCGTTCCCTCGGTCACCGTCGCGCGGAAGAGCACCTCGTCGGAAAGGGCGGTGATGCTTCCCGAGAGACGCGCGTCGGGGCCAGCATACCGGAGGTCCTGAATGCTGTTCGAGCCGCCGGTTGCCGTCCCTGCCGAAGGGTCGCTACCGACGACCGGCGGCGGGTCACCCTCGCCCTCGTAGACGTAGGCCGCGACGGTGAGGTTCTCGGCGTAGGGGACCGTGGCAGTGACCATCCCCTCCGCGTCCGTCCGCCCGACCGGGTTCCCGTTGAACCGCACCTGCGCGTCCGATATCGGGTCGCCGGTCTCGGGGTCGCGGACGATGACCGTCGTTTCGGTACCGGGAACGAGCGAGCCATCGACTTCGATAGCGACGTCGAGTTGCCGCCAGCCCGATGACTCCTCGCCTTCCTGTGTCAGCGTCGAGAACCTGCCGCGGAGCGCCGATTCCTCGTCGGCAGCGTCTTCGGCGGTCGCGACGCCGCGGGCCGCCGCGCGCTCGGTTTCGGGCGTGGGGTCGAAGGGGATCCAGCCGACGCCCGGGAAGTAGACCTCGACCCACGTGTGGGCGTGCTTGCCCCGGATGACGTGCTCGCCCGCCCCGACCTGTTCGTACGGCGAGTAGCCGGTGACGTAGCGGGCGGGCACGCCCTCGGCGCGCAGCATGGCGGCCATCGTCGTCGCGAAGTAGGTACAGTAGCCGGCATCCATTTCGGTCGCGAAGGCCGTCGCGACGTCGCTTCGGGGACGGTCGACCGACAGCGAGTAGTTCTTCTCCTGCTGGAGCCAGCGGTTGACCGCGACGGCTTTCGCGTAGGGCGTTTCGGCGTCGGCTGTCGCCTCGCTGGCGACCGTATCGAGTTCCGCGGGCGTGTCGTCGGGGAGTTGCCGATACCGTTGGACTTCGGCAGGATAGTCGGTGCCCGCGTTCCGGAGGTCGCCCTCGGTCCAGACCGGCCGCCGCGAAGTGACGGTAAACTGGTCGCCCGGTTGCAGTTCCGCGACTGGTTCGGGCGCGCCGGCGAAGACGGCGACTTCGGGACCTTCGTAGGCCGTCGGTCGCCACAGTGCCGGTGTCGTCCGAACGGGCGCTTGCACCTCGTATCGGATAGTCACGCGGTCAGATTCCCCGGGCGGCGGGCCGAGCGCATCGGTCGTCGATGGCCCGCTGGTCCGTTCCCATCCCTGCCCGGTATAGCGGTCGTAACTCGCCACCCGGAAATACGACCCCTCGATAGGGCCGTAGTCGGGGGCGGCCTCGTCGTCGTCCTCACCGAAGGTGGCCGATAGCGGCGGCTCATCGGTCGCTATCTGCGGCGCGGCGAGGGCGAGTGCTGCGACACAGAGACCCACGACGACGAGCGAGGCGAGTCGCACTACCCACGTTGGGTTCACGGATACCCAAAGTGGTTACCCCGGGAAAGCGCGGGGAACGAAGTAGGCCCGCGGCTGGTCGGGGAGGAAACGGCTGCAGAAATGAGGGTCGAAGGGTTCCGCTTGTCGTTAGTCAGCGCCGGCACATTCGCGCCAGCCGCAGTCCGCACAGTAGCGGTTACCAGCGATGAACGCGGTCGGTGCGCCACAGCGGAGACAGGCCGCGACTTCCGTCGAGACGGCCATCAGTCGTCCTCGGTCTTGATGTCCGCCGAGAGACCCTGTGCCATCTCGATATCCGAGGAGTTGTTCAGCGTCCACGCCGTCCGTTCGGTGACGGCCTCGATGACCTCACGCGCGGAGGGGTAGCCGTTACCGGACTTCTTGACGCCGCCGAACGGCAACTGGACCTCGGCACCGATACACGGCAGGTTTCCGTAGGCGAGGCCGAGTTCCGCGTGGTCGCGGTAGTAGTTGATCTGCCGGTAGTCCTCGCTGATGATGGAGCCGGCGAGGCCGTACAGCGTCGCGTTCTGGAGTTCGACGCCGCGCTCGATGTCGCCCTCGTACTCGATGAGGGCGACGTGGGGGCCGAAGACCTCCTCGTGGATGCAGCGGAGGTCCGGGTCGTACTCCGTCTCGTAGACGAACGGGCCGATCCAGTGGCCGTCCTCGTGGCCGTCGGGTATCTCGTCGGCGCCGAGGTCGGCGCGGTCGACGAGCACGTCGACGCCCTCCTCGCGGGCGAGGTCGTTGTATTTCTGGACCTTCTCGCGGTGTTCGGCCTCGATGAGCGGCCCCATGAAGGTGCCCTCGTCGAGGGGGTCGCCGACCGCGACCTTCTCGGCGGCGGCGACGAAGCGCTCCTTGAACTCGTCGTAGACGTCCGTGTGGACGATGAGCCGTTCGCTGGAGACACAGCGCTGGCCGGTCGTCTTGAAACTCGACAGGGTCGCGGCGGGCACCGCGAGGTCGAGGTCCGCCTCGTCGGTGACCAGCACGGCGTTCTTGCCGCCCATCTCGCAGGCCGCGAGTTTGCCGGGCGTGCCGCCGACCTCGTCGGCGATGCCGTGGCCGACTTCGGCGCTGCCCGTAAAGAGGACCGTCTCGACGTCGCTGTCGACGATGGCGGCGCCGGCGTCGCCGTAGCCCTGAACCATGTTGAAGACGCCCTCGGGAATCCCGGCGTCGACCATCAGTTCCGCGATGGCGTGGGCGCACTTGGGCGTCTGTTCGGCGGGCTTCCAGACGACGGTGTTGCCCTCGACCAGCGCGACGGCCATGTGCCAGAAGGGGATGGCGATGGGGAAGTTCCACGGCGTGATACAGCCGACGACGCCGCGGGGTTTGCGGCGCATGTAGGCGTCCTTGCTCGCGATTTCCGAGGGGACGACATCGCCGTGGGGGTGGCGGCCGTTGCCGGCGGCCCATTCGACCATGTGGGCGGCCTCGACGATGTCGGCGCGGCCCTCCGAAATCTCCTTGCCGCACTCGCGGGTGACGAGTTCGCCGAGTTCGTCGGTGCGGGCCTTCAGTTCCTCGTAGACGTCCCAGAGGTACTCGGCGCGGTTCGGGTAGGAGAGTTCGCGCCATTCCTCGAAGGCCTCCTCGGCAGCGTCGACCGCCGCGGCCACGTCGTCTTCGGTCCCTCGTGGGAACTCCCCGAGCGACTCGCCGGTCGCCGGGTTCGTACTCTCGAAGGTCTCCTCGCCGGATACCCACTCGCCGTCGATGTAGTGTGCGTGTTGCTCCATACGGTGACGTCGTCTCGGATGACCCAGTATCCCATCCCGCCCATGGACGGGTGGAACCAATCCGACCACAGTGCGCCGAAAAGCCTCGAAAGTAGCACCACCCTACCATGGTCGGGCCGATTTTGAACCATCGGCAACCTCATACTGGTTGATACCCTTTCCAATACGATGAGTAACGCACAGTCCGGGTCTGGAACACGGCTCACGCTCGATTTGTGGCATCCGAACTGTTGGGCCTGCGAGTCGACGTCGGAGGTACCGGGCGGTGTGCTGGCACACGCGATTTATAATACGCCGAAGGCGGACATCGAACGGGACTCCGTCAACGGCCTGTTTACGGCGTTTGCCGACAGCACCGAGGAAATCGAGGAGTTGCTGTCGACCATCGAATCCTCGCCACACAGCGGCGAGTTGCTCGAACTACAGGAGCGATTCGGCACCGGCCACGCGGCGCCGGGCAACGTCGTCCGGGAGTTCTTCCTCGAATACGACCCCGGCGACATGGTCTGTCCGGTGTTGCTCGAACACGGTTTCGTCCACAGCCAGCCGGTCCGCATCCAGAACGGCCGCGAGTACTGGCAGGTGAGTTTCGCCGGCGAGCGCGGCGACATCCAATCGGCCCTCGACGGCGTCCGCGAGGACGCGAGCGCTGAGGTCACCATCGAACGCATCGCCTCCGCGGGCGAGACCGGCAGTCGTGAGCGGAACCGCCGCCTCGACGCCCTGACGCCGACCCAGCGGAAGGTCTTCGACCTCGCACGCGAGATGGGCTACTACGAGTGGCCCCGTGGCTGTTCGACGCGCGACTTGGCGGACGAACTCGACGTCTCGAAGACGACGCTTCTGGAACACCTGCGAAAGGCCGAAGCGAAACTGCTGGACCCGTCTAGCGACCGATAACCGCACGCAGTGCGAACAGCGCGTTCGATTTTCGCTCCCGAATTCGCCGGTAGAAGTAGGAGAACCACTTGTTGCCGTAGGGGACGTACTGGTAGGTGGGAACGCCCTCGGCGGCGAGGTTCCGCTGGGCCCCCTCACGGACGCCCATCAGCATCTGGACCTCGTAGGGGGTGCCGTGTTCTTCGTGGAGGTCCGCAGCATAGTCGAGCATCGCGGGGTCGTGGCTGCCGACGGCGACGCCATCATCGAACTCCTCGAAGGCGTATTCCAGCAGGTCGCGGTAGGCAGCATCGACGTTCTCGCCGCCCTTGTGGGCGACCGATTTCGGCTCGTCGTAGGCGCCCTTGACGAGTCGCACTTTGCCGGGCAGGTTCGCGAGGCGCTCGATGTCCTCAGCGGTCCGCTTGAGGTTCGCCTGAATGCAGACCCCGACGTCGCCGTCGGTCGCCAGCGCGTGTTCCTCGAAGGCATCGAGGGTCACGTCCGTCGTCGTGTGGTCTTCCATGTCGATCCAGACGAAGCAGTCGTGTTCCTGTCCGACTTCGACGATGCTCGCGAGGTTCTCACGGAAGGCCTCGTCGCCGACGTCGAGACCGATTTGCGAGGGCTTGACGGAGACGCAGGCGTCGACGCCCGCCTCGTCGATATCGCGGATGAGGTCCATGTACGCGCGGGCGTCCGCGTCGGCCGGCGCGCGCTTGTCGTAGTGTTCGCCGAGTAGGTTGAGGATGGCCCGAACGCCGTCGTCGTTGCAGTCCCTGACGTGGTCGATAGCCGTCGCAGCATCTTCGCCCGCGACGAAGTTGCTAGCGATAGGTGGGAGCATACTCGTAGTCGGTTGGCCAGCGGCCTCAAGCCCGTCCCGACCATGGTCGGATGGCCAAAAGAGCGCCGGAAGTTCCGGAATCCGGCGGTTAGCCGCCGAGATACAGCTGTGAGACTTCCTCGTTGTCCAGCAGGTCGTCGGCGGTGCCCTCGAAGCGGACGGTCCCCTGGTCGAGGACGTAGCCGCGGTCGGAGATGCCGAGACCCTTGGTCGCGTTCTGTTCGACCATGAGGATTGCCGTGTCCATGTCGTTGACCGCCTGCACGTCCTCGAAAACCTCGTCGGCCGTGTTGGGCGCAAGCCCGGCCGACGGCTCGTCGATGAGCAGCACGTCGGGTTCCATCACGAGCGCGCGGGCGAAAGCCAGCACCTGTCGCTGGCCCCCCGAGAGGGTCCGCGCCTTCGCGCTCTTCTTCTCGCGGAGGATCTCGAAGCGGTCGTAAAGGTCTCTCATGACCGATTCGAGGCCGTCCTTCCGGGCGACGCCGCCCATGCGGAGGTTCTCGTCGATGGTCAGCGACCCGAACACGTTGTCGGTCTGGGGGACGTAGCCGATGCCCTCACGAACGATGTTTTCGGGCGCCATCCCGCTGATGTCGCGGCCGTGGTAGGTGACCGACCCCTCCCACGGCGTCAGCATGCCGAAGGCCGTCTTGAGGACAGTCGACTTGCCGGCGCCGTTCGGGCCGATGAGACAGACGATTTCGCCCGCATCGAGATGCAGGGTGAGGTCGTCGAGAACCTGTACCTCGCCGTAGCCGCCGTCGACGTCCGACAGCGACAGTACGTGGTCGGCGCTCACGTGCCACCTCCGAGGTACGCCTCGATGACACGGGGGTCGGACTGGACCCGCTGGGGCGGCCCCTCCATGAGGACGCTGCCCTGGTCGAGGACGACGACGGGGTCGGCCAGTTTCATGACGAACTCCATGTCGTGTTCGATGAGCAGGAAGGTCGTGCCCTGCTCGTTGAGGCGGCGAATCTGGTCGGCGAGTTTGTTCCGGAGCGTCGGGTTGACGCCGGCGACTGGTTCGTCGAGCAGGAGGATTTCCGGCTCGGCCAGCATGGCGCGGGCCAACTCGACCAGTTTCATCTGCCCGCCGGAGATGTCAGTGGCGGGCTGGGTCGCGAGGTGGTCGATTTCGAACTCCTCGAGGATGCGCTGGGCGTCTTCGAGGTTCTTCGATTCGTGTTCGCCGACGGCGCCGGGCGAGGTGAACAGTTTGATAAAGGACTCGCCGGGCTGGCTGCGCGGGCCGACGAGCATCGCCTCGCGGACGGTCATCCCTTCCAGTTTCCGCGGCGTCTGGAACGTGCGGATGAGGCCGTGGTCGGCCACCTGGTAGGGTTCGGCGCCGGTGACGTCGGTGCCGTTGACGGTGACGGTGCCGCCGTCCGGTTCGTAGAACCCCGAAATGAGGTTGAAGATGGTCGATTTGCCGGCGCCGTTCGGCCCGATGAGGCCGGTAATCGTCCCGCGTTCGACCGAGAAGGTGGCGTGGTCGGTCGCGACGAGGCCACCGAAGCGCTTCTGGAGGTCCTCGACGTGCAGGACGACGTTGTCGTATTCGGAATCAGTCGATTCGTCGGTGTCATCGAATTCGGACTCACTCATTGTCTTCACCTGCCTTCACGTCACGAACGCCGGAGTCGGGTCGTTCCGGCGCGGCGTCGTCGATGGAACTCGGCCAGATGAGTTCCCGCTGTGGCGGCAACACACCCTGCGGTCGGAACCGCATGACGAGGATGATGATGACGCCGATGAGCAACAGGCGCAGCGGCGCGACGTCGAACGGCAGCGGGACGTATCGCACCGGCGAGATGCCGACGGGAATCATGATTTCGTTGAGGAACCGCGTGCCCTCGCGGATGGCGACGACTATGATGCCGCCGAAGAGCGCGCCGCGGTTCGAGCCGCTGCCGCCGAGGATGACCGCGACCCAGACGTAGAACGTCGTAATCGGGTCGAGGTCGCCGGGGCTGACATAGAGGTTCAGATGCGCGTAGAAGACGCCCGCAAGCGCCATGATGAGGCTCCCGAGGACGAACGACTGCATCTTGAACGAGTAGGTGTTCTTCCCGAGCGCTCGCGCGAGGTCCTCGTCGGAGCGAATCGTCCGGAGGACGCGCCCCCACGGCGAGCGGTGAGCACGCTTGAGGACGGCGTAACTGCCGCCGGCAAGCGCCAACACGAGCGCGACGTTCAAAAGCGCGCGCCAGAACGAGGAATCGAGCACGATGGGCGACCCGGGGATGATGAGTATCTCCAGGCCGGGCATCGCGCTCGGGAACGTCGCCAGAAGCGGCCACCCTTCGAAGAAACTCGGGATGCCGCGAACCCCGGCGCTGCCGTTGGTCCATTCGCGCTCGTTGAGAACGACGAGGCGGACGACTTCGGCGAGGCCGAGCGAGGCAATCGCGAGATAATCCGCGCGGAGTCGCAGCGTCGGCACGCCGATGAGGACCGCCAGCACGGCCGCAAGAATCAACGCGACGACGAGGCCGAACACCGGCAGGTAATCGCCGGCAATCGGCGAGGTGTTCCCGCTCATGAGGGCCGCACCGTAGGCGCCGACGCCGAAGAAGGCGGCGACGCTGAAGTTGATGAGGCCGGTAAAGCCCCACTGGGAGTTCAGGCCGAAGGACAGCAGCGCGTACATCCCCGCGAGACCGACGACGTACAGGAAGTACGTCGGGCCGAGCCAGCCGGTCACGAGGCCGATGAAGAGGAGGAACGCGAACGCGCCGATGAGGACGGTGACGCCCTGTTCGGGTTTCGTGAGATTCCCCCAGAACTCGCCGGGGGCGGAACGGAGACTCATCTCAGGCCCCCTCCCCGTCGCCAGCGATACCGTTCGGACGCACGAGCAGGACGGCCACCATGATGACGAACGCGATGGCGTTGGCGTACTCGATGCCGATGGTGATGCCGACGCTGTCGGGAACGTACGGGACGTACGACCCGAAGTCGGTGAGAAGCCGGATATCGGAGAGGATCGGTGTCAGTTGGTTTATCATGCCGATGAGGAAGCCGCCGAGGACGGCCCCGTAGACCGATCCGATACCGCCGAGGATGACCGCCGCGAAGATGATGAGCAAGAGGTTAAAGCCCATCCGGGGAGCCAGCTGGTTGAAGAGGCCGAGGAAGACGCCGCCGGCACCGGCGAGGCCGGCGCCGATGACCCACGCGACGAGTTTGACGCGGTCGGTTCGGATGCCGCTGACCCGCGCGAGGTCGGGGTTGTCGGCCATCGCACGCATCTTCCGGCCGAGGTCGGTATGCTGCAACAGCAGGTGCAGGCCGACGACGAGCACGGCCGCCGTAATCACGATTGCGACGTCGTGTTCGGTGATGCGGATGCCGTAGGGAATGAGCCACTCGATGGGGCGTAGCGTCGGGAGGTCGTACCGCGTGAAGTCGGCGCCGAAGCCCATCTGGATGATGGCCCGATAGACGAAGGCGACGCCGATGGAGGTGATGAGCATCCCGATAGAGCCCACGTCGAGCGGTTCGTAGATGATTCGGTCCGTAATCACCGCAACGACGACGGCGACGACCATCCCGACCAGCAGCGCGATGAAAAAGCCGAGCGGGAGGCTCAGGATGCCGCCGGTGATGCCGCCGATGGCGCCGAAGGTGACGAAGGCCCCGTAGGCGCCGACGGTCATCGTGTCCCCGTGGGCGAAGTTGGCGAAATCCGCGATGCTGTAAATCAACGAGAGGCCGATACTCCCGAGGACGATGATGCTGCTGAACACCAGGCCGTTCGCCAGATATTCGAGAAGGGCCATTGGTGGATTACGACTCGATGAAGCCGGTGCCGACGTAGTCGTGGTCTTCCACAGTCAGGATTTGCAGGTAGCCGACGGGGTCGCCGTCCTCGTTGAAGTCGATGGGACCGCTAACACCCTGATAGTCGACGTCGCTCGGGGTGCCGCCGTCGGCGAGAATCTGGCTTGCGGCCTCGAAGGAGGTCACTTTCTCGCCCTCGGGACGGGAGACCTCCCGGACGGTCTCCTGCAGCGCGGCGCCGGAGAACTCGTCGGCGGCCTGAATCGCCAGCGCCGCGTTGACGACGCAGTCGTAGGCGTAGGCGGCCCACGCGGTCGGCTGCTGGTCGTATTCCGCCTCGAAGGCGCTGGCGAACTCCTGGTAGTTCTCCTGGTCGACGGGCGCGGAGGGGACGACGATTTTCATGCCGTCCATGCTGCCTTCGGGGGTGTTCTCGAGGACGTTGTCGCCGGAGACGGAGTCGGCGCCGTAAAACTGGGCCTCGTAGCCGCTGGAGTAGGCCTCGTTGACCATCGTCGCGAACTCCGCCTGATAGGTGATGAACAGCCACGCCTCGGCCCCGGAGTCGTTCATCTCGGAGATGACGCTGGAGTAGGACTGCTGTTCCTGGTCGTGCGGGGAGTTGTAGACGACGTCGCCCTCGTAGGCATCGACGAAGGCGTCGGTGAGGCTCTGGCCGTAGTCGTTGTTGACGTAGGTGACCGCGATCTCGTCGTAGCCGTCCTCCGCGATGATGTTCGAGAGCGCGAGCGACTGGGTGCGACCGGTCGGTGACATCCGAAGCAGGCCGGGGAACTCCGTCAGATTGAGCCCCGTAGAGTTCTGGCTCAACTGGACGACGTCGGTGCTCTCGATGACGCTCTCGTAAATCGCCAAGGAGACGCCGGACCCGACCGCGCCGATGAGGAACGGCACGTCGTCCTGATTGACGAGTTTCTGGGCGGCCGAAACCCCGCCCTGACTCTCGGATTCGTCGTCCTCGACGGTAATCGCCAGTTCGCGGCCGTCGATGGTGACGTCGTTGACGCGGCCGAGCGCGAGGTCCTTCCCCCGCTGGTTCCGTTCGCCGAAGGCCGACAGCGACCCGGTCAGCGAATCGACCATCCCGATGGTGTAGGGGCCCGTCCCGTCACCGTTGCCGTTTCCGTTGCCGTTGCCCGTCTGACTGATACAGCCAGCCAGCGCCGCGAGGCCGGCCGCACCGGACGCCTTCAACAAGGTCCGTCGGTTCGTACTGCTAGTGGTATCCTCACTCATGGTGTATCTACGAGTACAGTAGGACAACAAGCAGGGTCAATCCGCACCCTCCCATGGTCGGGGTGGGCCGTAAATCAGGGGAAACCGCCCGCAAACGGCCGATTGCGGCAGGTCACCCATAGCGCAGAACCGCGACCCGGGTCGCGGGCAGTCCGAGAACGGTTACTGTGTGGCGTCCAGTCCCGAGACGGCCGCCCGAATCGCGTCGTCGGAGGCGTCGACCATCCCGATGAAACTCGCGAAGCCGTGAATCATCGACTCGTAGTGGGCGTGGAAGACGTCGACGCCGTCGGCTTCGAGCGCCTCGGCGTACTCGATACCCTCATCGCGCAGCGGGTCGAACCCGGCGGTCACGACCGTCGCCGATGGCAGCCCCGAGAGGTCGTCGGCCAAAAGCGGCGCGAGGTACTCGTTGCGGTAGTGGACCGCCGACTGGACGTACTGGTCGTGGAACCACTCCATCGTATCGCGTTCGAGGAAGTACCCCTCGGCGTTCTCCTCGCGACTCGGATACTCCTCGAAGGGCGACCCACAGACCGGATAGAAGAGCACCTGATGGGCGATGTCCGGACCTGTCTCCTCGCTCGTGACGTTTCGCTCGACGTCGCGGGCCATCAGCGAGACGCCCGTCGAGAGGTTCGCGCCCGCGCTGTCGCCGCCGACCGCGACCGTCCCGTTGCCGTTGGCGATATCGGGGTTTTCCGTTATCCATTCGGTCACCGCGTAGGCGTCCTCCAGCGCCGCCGGGAACGGGTGTTCCGGCGCCAGCCGGTAATCCACCGAAATCACGTTCCAGCCGCTCTCGTCGGCCAGTTTCTGACAGATGTTGTCGTGGGTGTCCAGTCCGCCGACGACGAACCCGCCACCGTGGAAGTAGACCACCACCGGCCGTTCGCCCTCGCCCGCGAGATAGACGCGCGCGTCCAACTCGCCGTCGGCGCCCGGCACCCGCGTATCGAACTCGTCGTAAACCTCGTGGGAGGGCGTGAACGCCGATACCGCGTCGAACTGCTGGCGTGCCATCTCGACGCCGACCTCTTCGAAGTTCGGCGTGTCAGAGACCATATCCAGAATCGGCTTCAACTGCTGGTGTGGCTCGTCTGCTTCGTTTGCCATGGTTTCGCGTGCTCGTGGAGCCACTTGAGCGTACTCCCATCCGCAGAAACGTCTTTTAATAAGCGCAGGTCAAACCGGCCGAGGGCTTCGAAGGTCGTGGCCCCGTTCGAGGACGAAATTCGAAGAGAGAATCGCCGAATGCCCGGTCAGAAAACTTCGTCGGCGATAAAGCGGTCGTCGTCGGTGTGGCCGCGGACGGTGACTTCCTGCCCGAGGTGGACATCGGCGTCGGTTTCGACGTGGACCGTCTCCTCGCCGGTGTCCAGAATCACGGGGTCACCGGGCTGGACGACGGTGCCGGTGACGGTCTCCTCCTCGACCTCGGTCGCGCCGCCGCTCTCGCCGTCGCTGCCGCTGGAACTCGACCCGCCATCCGAACCCGAAGAGGGCGAGGAGCCGTCGGCGAACTGGTCGAGGCCCGCCGAATCGCCGCCGCGGTCCGGTTCGGCGCCGTCGATGACCGTCACCGTCGAACGCCAGCCGGCGGAGGCTTCGAGGTCGTCCTGCCAGCCCTCCTGAATCTCGACGTCGGCACAGAACACCTCGTCGCCGGGACCGAGGTCGATATCGGCCTTGTCGCCCCACAGCGCGACGCGGATGTCGCCGGTCTGGTCCTGCACGCGGATGTTACGGACCTGCCCCTCCGAGCCGTCGTCGCGGTCGAAGGTGCGCTTGGGGTCCGCCGAACGGACGACCCCCGCGATGTCCGCCTCCTCGTCCAGTTCCAGCGAGCCGATATCGGTAGCGTCGGGGACGAACTCGACGGCCTCGTCGAGTTCGTCGATTTCGCTGCGCTCGCCGACGTGGAGTTCGAGGTTGCCGTCCCGCTCGCGGACGTAGCCGTCGATAATCTCGATGCTCTGTCCGGCATCGAGTTCGTTCGCGAGGTCGGCCTTGTCGTCCCAGAGGGTGACGCGCACGCGGCCGGTCTCGTCGCCCAGCGTGACGTTCGAGACGCGGCCCTCGCTGCCGTCGTCGCGGTCGAAAGTTCGGATGGAATCGGAATCGAGGACGACGCCGCGGAGATTCACGTCGGACTGGCCGAGGGTCAACGAGTCGATGGTCGACTCGCCGTCGAGGTCGATATCGATGTCGGCCTCCTCGTCCGGTTCGACGCGGTCGGCGTTGACCTCGACGCCGTTGTAGCCGTCCTTGGGGCGGCCCTTGATTCGCATGACTTGCCCGCGTTCGAGTTCTTCCTTGGCGGCGACGGCGTCGTCGTCCCACAGCGCGGCCCGGATGGTGCCGGATTCGTCGGCGAGTTCGAGGTTCAGAACGTGGCCGTCCTCGTCGTCACCGTCGCGTTCGAACGTTTTCAGTTCGCCGACGCTGACGATTTTGCCGAGGAACTTCACCTCCTCGAGGCCGGCTTCGATGTCCGCGATGGTGTCGACCTCGCCGCCGTCGAGGTCGTGTGCGATGAGCATCGCGGCGGTTTCCTCGTCCGCCAGTCCCCCCATCTGTTCGACCTTCGCCTCGACGGCCTCGCGGAACTCCTCCTCGGAGACGTCGGCCTCTAGGTCCGCATAGATGTCCTCGATAGCGCCCATTGCTACGGAAGGCAAGCACGGGCTCCCGAAAAGCGTTGTCGTTGTCGGTGCGACAGGGTGGGTTCGATAGTCGGCATACGCTCGTTGGTCGCGCTATCGGTCAAAAACCCTCGGGCGACTATCGACCGCTGATGGACCAGCTGCCGTCCTCGAACTCCGCGATGGCGTCGAACAGCGAGGTCAGCGTTGCCACGGCCTGGTCGTCGTGGGCGCCGGGGTCCATGTGGTAGTAGGCCGTCGCACCGACCGTCTGGACGCGGTTGGCGAGCACGTGGAGAAAGCGGAAGGCCCGCTGGAGGTCGACGTACTGCAGCAGAACCGTCAGCGAATCGAAGGTCAACACGGTCTGGTCGGTTCCCTCGTCGGCGAGATACTCGCTTATCGTAATCCCCAGCCCCGTCAGGTCGGTCGGGCTCTTGAGGCAGGCGACCGTGTTCGGCCCCCGATGGGCCGTCCGGGGCGAGTCCCCGGAGACCGACCGCGTCGTCTCGTCGACGCTGACGATGGTACATCGTTTCGGCCGTGCGCCCATCCGTCGGTCCCACTCGTCGAGCCACTGGTCCGGCGACTGCCGGTAGTCGATAGCCAGTACGTCGAGCGATTCAGGCGGCCCCGGTAGTAGCGTCTGGTAATACGACGCCCGTGCGTCCCCGTCCATCGTCGACGAGAGGACGAGCACGTTCGATGCCCCGTCAAGGCCGGTCTCTCCCCCCGAATCGACCGGTTCACTCACTGCATCCCCCCTAGCCATGGCCTTATTTGACGTGACTACATTTATAAATATATTGGCTTTAATGGCAGCCCCCAGATACGTTTCGGCGGGCCGTTCGAACGTATCCCCCGGCGGTCGAATCGTAACCCCTATACGTCAATCCGGGTTAGGGATGAATGAGTCCGGATAGGGTAGTGGACTATCCTCTTGGCTTGCGGAGCCAGGGACCGGAGTTCAAATCTCCGTCCGGACGTATGACGGCTTCGCCGTCCCGCGGTTTTCGGCTGTGACAAGACAAACAGAACGTCATGTCGCAAGCCAAGCACCAATACGAATACTCTCGAATAGACCGCCGTCTGGCGATTTCTAATTCCTGTCAGACCAAGCAAAAGCACCAGCGCCGTGTGCCGATTCCCGAACGGAAGCCAAGGAACAGGGTTCTCGCATGAGTCTCGATGGAGGCGAAATGGAGGGTATCATCCTCCTTCCCGAACCCTCGCGCGCGGTCCTTAGCGAACGCCAGCAAACCGACTACATCGACCATCGGGAAACGCTGATTGAGTGGTTACTGGTATTCGGTAAGAACCCCGACAAAGCAGAGGGGTACGCACGCGCGACCACCAAGAACACCGCAGAGCGGCTTGACGCGTTCTACAGGTGGGTGTGGGCCGAATATGATGGCTACACGACCAGCATATCCCACGACCACGCGAACGCCTACATGAAAGAAATCGCACGCCGTGACGAGGGCAACTACTCACGGAACAACACACAGAGTTCCCTCAAGCGACTGTTCAAATGGCACAAGCACGAGCGCGGTGGGGAACTGTGGGAGCCTGAAATCGTCTTCTCGGAGCCATCTGGGACGGGAGAGCCACGCGATTACCTGACGCGTGAGGAGCGCGGTCAGATACGTGAGGCGGCTCTTGAATACGGCTCAATCCCGTCCTACAACAATCTCTCGACCAAGGAGCGAGACAAATGGAAAGCCTACCTTGCACAGCGATTCAGCAAGCACAAAAAGAACGTAACGCCCGATGATTGGGACCGAGCGAACAGTTGGAAATTCCCGAGCTTGGTATGGGCAAGTCTCGATGCCGGTCTACGACCAATCGAGGTCGAGCGTGCCCGGACAACATGGGTAGACGTTGATAATGCCCTGCTTCGGATTCCTCGGGGTGAGAGTTCGAAGAATGACGGGAACTGGACAGTCAGTCTTCAAGACCGCACAGCGAAGGCTCTGGAACGGTGGTTGACCGAGCGCAAGCAGTACGACCTCTACCAAGGTACAGACCGGCTGTGGCTTACCCGGTTCGGGAACCCCTATCAGACGAATTCGCTTCGTCAAGTCCTAAACCGTCTGTTCGAGAGCGCGGGTATCCCGACAGAAAACCGGAAGGTATCGTGGTACATGATTCGGCACTCCGTGGGGACATACATGGCCCGTGAAGAAGGCTTGGCAGCGGCCCGAGCACAGTTACGCCACAAGTCGGTTCGTACGACTGCGCGCTACGACAACGCCCCACCAGAGGACAGGAGGGATGCTTTAGACCGAATGGGCTGAAAATAGCCTAACAAAACGTAAAGCGCCCAACACGCTGAATTAGAGTCGAGCGTTCCGATACATCGAGGGGTATTTTGTCTTATACATAATCATGCATACTCATCCATACGACCCGTTCCATCATCCTCGACGCGTGAGATTTTGGACTCTAACTCGGATTTTAGACGAAGTCTGATGGACTAACCCCCGGGGTTGAAGCGCGGAAATAACCTCCAAATTTCGAAAGAATCACGCCTTCTACTGGCGGTTATCGGCACTCTTATGGTTCTGGACCTTGTTTATAGAGTGAAGGCAGATTCTCGCGGGACTCCCTTTCGAGCAGTCGTGGCTATCGCGTTATTCTCGGAGTGATTCGCCACATCGAGGGGGATGATACCACGGAGAATTCTTCATTTAGCTCAGATTATGACGACAGACTCAATCTCAAATAGCGACGGCTACAGCGAATCGACGGACAACTCCCATCAAGTGACCACCGATGAAGCCCGCGACCGGCTCGAAGGTGCCATATTCTCAGCGCTCGAATCCGGAGAAAACACCCTCATCAAGGCCCCGACCTCCCTCGGGAAATCGTATCAAATCGCGACGACTCCATGGCGCGAATACCCGGAGGTCACAGGTGGCGACCTCGTCATTCACATTCACCAAACTCGGGATGCACGGGACGAAGCTGTGGCGGAAAGCAAGGCCGCTGATGGTGTCTCATGTCGTGTTTACGAAGGCCGAGAGGATACCTGTCCAACTGCTGCCGGCAAGTACGATGATGCCCTCACAGCGCCACACGGCTACTCTCCGTCTGAGTGGTTCGAGTGGATGTGTGACGTGCGGAAAAACGGCTTCTACTCTGCTCACCTCGAACTGGAGAAATACTGTGATACGCCATGTACGGAGAACGGAGACTGTCCAGCCCTCAAGCAGTGGTGGCAAACGCTTCGAGACGACGACGGTAATCCAACGGTCGATGTGGTTCACACGACCGCGAACTTTGCTCACGTAGAAGCCCTCACCGAGGACGCAAACTTGGTGTTCGATGAACGCCCTGATTACGCGCTAAACCTGAAGGATTCGGAACGCCAACAGGTCCGGGATTCAGTCTCGAACCTCCTTGAGTATCGCTCAAATGGCGAGTATGCTATCGCAGACCTAACGACCGCTAACCGCCACGGAAACACCGAAAGAATCCGAGAGCTACGGACCTTGCTCGACGAGGATGTAAGCCGGGACTGGTATTTCCGCCGGGAGGAAACGCATCGTCTCGCCTCAGAAATCGGATTGGCGATACTCAACGCAGAGGAAATCATCGAAAACCGATGGGCGGGTGAAGACGTGAACCTGTCAGGCCGAAGAATGGGCCAGTATCAAGGTGTCAAAGTCGTGCTAAACAGCAAGGGAAAGCTTCGACACATCCAGTATAACCCTTCTCTCTCCGACGCACGGTGTATCATCGGACTTGATGCGTTCCCCTCCGAGTATCGCTGGCAACTCAACACCATGGACGACCTTACGTGTGAGAACGTCTTGCCACCGGCAGACCGGCGTCGATGGCGTCAGGAAGAACGCGGGCTAACGGTCGTTCAAGTCGGAGATAAGACCCGTTCGTACACGTCCGGGTGGGACGGAGCAGGGGACGAACGTGCAGAAGGACTTATTCGCGCGCTCAGGCGGAAACATGGTGATGAGTTCCGGACGTGCATCACTGCGGGGAGCATCGAGGACGATGTACGCCGATTCATGCAGGAGGCAGGTATCAAGTCTCCACCACCGCTTGATGGAAAGAGCGTAGAGCCAACCATGCACTACGGCGGGCAGAACAGTCGGAACGACTTCGAACGCGAAGTGTTGGGGTTGCTCATTGGGTGCATCGACCCCGGCGACAAGAACATTCTCGACTTGCTGGCTCTCGGTGGCCGGTCTGCATGGCCGGAGATGACGACTACGGAAGATGGGGAGAGAACTCGAAAGACAGGCCGTTCATTCGAGGGTCCAGATACGGGTACTGCGCGGGAGATTCTGGTATCTGTTCGTGAGGCGAATATCGCTCAAGGGGCAGGACGGTATGCTCGCAATCCTGACTCGTCGGATTCTTCGGCACTGGTGTACGTCTGGTCCGATGTTTGCCCGTCGTCGTTGACGGATGAGATTCTCGGGGTTAGCTATCATTCAATCTCAGGCAAGCGAAAGTCCGTGATGCAGTTGCTTCAGGAGGGCTATCGAACGCGGCGTGAAATTGAGGAGGCGTCTGGTGCGGATAAGTCCTACATCCATGAGTGCCTGAATTCGTTTCGTGAGGAAGGGCTTGCTGAGGAGAGTGAGGGGACCGAGAAATATGGTGCAAGTGGGTGGAGTTGGGTAGGGCCAAGATGTGGGAGTGAACCATCAGATACGCTCGTTGAACTGGATTCCTGAAATCGTTGGGTGTTACACTTAGGGTACTTATGTGGAAGACCCAACGGTCTTACCGACTGCTCCAATTCATCGAGGGAGTGTTGAACTGAACAGGCGAGGGCGTAGCGGCACGCCGTTCAGATGTAACTAATACAGTCTCGCGGCGTTCGGGGAGGTCGTGGGCTATCTCACTAATACCCCGATGTGTAACTCCCTATGACCTACTCGGAGCGTTCAAATGCATCGAGGAGGATACGGCACGAAGTTCCTATCGAGCATTTCACTCGACGTTTAGCCCCCAACCCATTCGCTGCCTCACCCTCCTCGATGCAGTCGGACGCTCGGAGTCGTTCGGAGAGCCTCGCCACGTCGGTCTTCATTCGACGGCTTCCGTTGGGCGTACTTCTTAGGGGAAGTATCACACATGGTTATGTTTTTATGTTAAGGACATGGCTATGAATAGAGAATGGCGAGGGAAGACACGGACCTTGCAACAGGGGATTTGTTTGGGCCTGCGCAACTTGATGTATCTGACAACGATAGGTCCGAGCTACCAGTCGTCCTCGAACTCGTGAAGGAGTACGAAGGTCGCCCGTCTGATTTCGATGATATGGTAGCAAAGCGATTTCTATCAGATAGTAAGAATCCTGAAGACCGCAAAGGGAACTTGCGGTATGGGTTAGGGTCGAATTCAGGATATGGACTCGTGGATGAGAACTTCTACTTGACCGATACTGGTGAAGAACTGTACGAGCTTCGGGACGATGAGGAGGAGTTGTACGAGCGGTTTGCGAAGTACATCTTGTTAGAGTGTGATGGCCTGAAACTCATCGAGATAGTGGATGATATGCAGGCAGCCGGAGAAACCCCGACTTTGACATCGATTGCTGACGCCTTCGAGGAGCAGTACGATATACATCTCCACGGGACAACTTCTGAAGTCAGTCAGATGCGTGCTTGGCTGAATAAGGCGGGCGTAATCGGAACTGGGAGAGACTATGACATCGACTGGAGTGTCGTTGAAGACTTGATAGGGATTGATTCTGAGGGGCTGCTCGAATTATCCGAAGTTACCACAGAGCAGCGCGCGTTCCTCAAAGCACTCGCACGAATCGACCCAGATGAAAGGATTCCCCAAAATATCGTTCGCGAGATTGCGGAGAATGCCTACGGAGTCAGCTTAAACCCGAAAAGCATCGTCAAGAATGTTCTGACGCCTCTACAGGAAGATGGCTATATCGAGTACGTGAATCCATCAGATGTATCGGGGAAAGCAAATCTGGTGATAGTCACAGACAAATTCGAGAAGGAAGTTCGCGCACCGATACTGGATAATATAAGTGAACGAACGGGAATTCCTCGACACATCCTCCGTACCTCCTTCGAAGACATCAGGGAGCAGATGGATGCTGACTCAAAGCATGAGCGGGGGCTGGCTCTCGAAGTATTAGCAGTAAAGCTCGGAAATCTGCTCGGCCTCGATTTCGAAGGGTGGCATATTCGAGGTCGTAATACCGGAGGCGCGGAGGTAGACGTTATTATGGACTCAACAGATGTGTCATTTACGCGCTGGCAAATCCAATGTAAGAACACGAAGAAGTCTCTCAGGACGAAACATGTGAAAGAGGAGGTTGGAGTTGCCCGGATGCTCCAAACAAATATCATCCTGATGGTCGCAAGGTCTGGAGTATCTTCGGACGCTCGACAGTTTGCCAGTCGAATAATGTTCAGAGATAACCTCACGATTCTATTTCTTGAAGGGGATGAATTGATGCGGTTCGACGAGAATCCAGCAGAGTTGCTGAATTCACTACGGCAAGAAACGAGACGTGTTGGGCGTCTAAAACAACTAACTGAGGATGATATGGTTGAGGTCGCGGAAGACGATGAGCGTGTTAACCGAGAAGAGGAGACACTAAAAGAATATCAGGCGGTCATAGAGGAATACCGCGGTTCAGGTGAAGACGAAGAAAAACAGGAGCAGTTGACAGACTTCAGCGAAGATTAATCGTCATTTGGCTCAACGGTAGCGAAATCACCGAAATCAGATTGGTCGTTATTGACCATCTGCTCGATAGTTCCCATCTCCATGAACCTGAACTGGGACGTTTGAACGTAGTTTTCCTGCCTTTCGAACGCTAACCAGTTGCGACCGAGGTCGGAAGCAACCTTCCCTGTCAGATTCGAACCGGCGAAGATGTCCAAAACGATGGGGCGTTCTCCGTCTTCATACGGTGGGTTCTCCGTAAGGAACTTCACAAAGAACTCAGGAAGCTTTCGCGGGAAACGGGCAGGATGGGGTTCGACATCAAGCGCACGGCAAGCTTTCAGATAGTGAGTATTCGATGCTGTATTAGCGGCTTCAATAAGGTTGTCTGGGATTGACCCTTCTCCATTCTCAGGCTCGTCGAATTTATCGCTGATATCGTGGCCAGAGGGTCGCTTCTTGTCCTCGTACCCTTCTTCCATCAGCTTCTTTTGTGAATCGGAATACTCCTGCAAAACTCTGGTATTGTCGGCTTCTGGTCGTTCTTCCTCACCCTTCGAAAGCCACCAGACGTGGTTAACAGCATCTGTGATGCGGATGCGCTCGATAGTCACCCATTGAGCGGGTGTCGGAAGCTTGGCAGGATTGTACCAATAGCAGTCCTGCGCCAATTCAAAGGGCCCGTCACTACCGGCAAGCGCCGTCAGGAGTTCGAAGTGGTACGTTGAACGATAGGGTTCTCCTTTCTGCCACCCTCCGCCGATGTCTACAACGAAAGACCCGTCAGGTTTCAAGACCCGATGAACCTTCTCGGCGAATTCCATGAACCACTCCTCGTAATCCCCGGCGTCCTTGTTGCCATAGTCCTTCTTTCTATTCAGAGCAAAAGGAGGGGACGTGACTACGAGGTCAATAGACTCATCGGGGAGTTCATCGAGAAGCTCGCGGCTATCACCGTGATAGCTTGCGCCTCCTTCAGCGGTATAATACGCCTCGGAGTCCATCAAACTCGTTACTTCGGGTACTTCTTCCATCAACGATGTCCTCTCGGGTTCAGTAGTAGAATGCGCCATATCTAACTTAAGGTTTCGACATCGGGTTCATCGTGCTTACATCCCGCAATTTCCGGATAAATCACCCGAGTCAATCTATCCATTCAATTGAGCTGTTTTTGGATAAGTGTTTCTTTCTTGAGCTGACACACCGGCCTGTTGACACTTTCCTGAGCTGTTTTACGCGCTAACCGTTCGGTAGAAATCTGACTCTCAGGAAGATATTTCGCAGAGGGAGCCACCATATATACGCGCTTGCGGGCGCACTTAATGTTCTAACTGGGTGTTCCCCTTCATCGAGGCGGTTGTCTCCTTCCTCTCCCTCGATGCGGTGTTACTCCGGTTGCTCACACACAGCATCACGTAGCTCGTCGTAGAGGTCGGGATGATATTCGCGGAGTAGTTCCACGTCGGTCGTGAGTTCCTCGTTGATTTTGCGCCGAACACGAGAGACAGCCTGATAGCGGAGGTCGTCATCAGCATCTTCCCCCTCCTCGATGAGTTCCCGTTCCCGGTCGGTCAGTAGGGCGCGTCGGGCCATGTCCGTATCCACGCGGGGATGACACTTAACAGCCCGCATTTGGGAATACTCCCATATATGGGAAGTACTAAGTAGGTGGCCGACATACTACTGAGTACGAAGCGCGGTGTCGCCATCGCAGAAATGGCCGTGTGCTGGAACACACGACCGGGCTTCGTGGGACGCACGAAGCATGACAGAACACGTATCTACGGCTGATAAGCGCATCGTTGCGGAACTAAACTTCGGCTCGAAGACTGCCAAGCGCGTCGGATGGGAAGCATGGGAATTCGCCGTTGAGGGGCCTCATCTCGTTCGCGTGACGAATGCCTCCTACGGCTGCGAGAAAGCCGACCACAGCTACGTCGTCGGCGTAGAAGACCGTGAGGGCCTTCTTGTCCCGGCTGAGTGTGAGTGTCCGGCCGACAAATATAATGAAGCGTACGCGTGCAAGCACCGGGTGGCTTGTGCGACGACCGCCGGGCCGGTGGTCCTCCAAGCTGCCGTGGACTTCCCCATCGAGGAGGGGGAGCAGTCCGAGGCTACGACCGTCGCCGACCGGCTTCGGGCTGACGGGGGAAAAGTTACGGAGGGCTGCCCGGAAGGGAACGAAACCTGTGATGGCCCCGATGGAGAATCCTTCCCCTGCTATGACTGCTACGACGTGGAGGAGGGCCAATAATGGCGCTCCAATCCGACCCCGCACACCTCGGGGATATTGGCGACGAGGAACCTGAGGAGGAGCCTGACCCCGACCGTATCTACGAGCGTCAGATGGACCAACGACGGGAACGCCGGGAATCGTAGCCTGTCGCCACAGCCAGCGGTATGGGTTTTAAATACCTTCGACCCTTCCTATTGGTTGTCACAGTCCGGAAATCCTCGTCAAAACCGTGACACGGCCCGGGTACTAAAGGGACTACCTGTGCGCCGAACGAAGTGAGGCGAGGCTTGCGGAGCCAGGGACCGGAGTTCAAATCTCCGTCCGGACGTTCACTTCTTCGAGGCGCTCCGCGTTGCGGAGCGCCTGCTTCATCGTTCACGTCCGGACGTGCCCTACGCTCGCTTCGCTCGCGTAGGACTCCGTCCGGACGTTTCTATCGACGCTGATCGCGGTGTAGCGCCGACAAACTCCGTGCAGATGTTCCGTCGGCTATTGACGCCCGGACGGGTGAGACGCCCGCTTAAAAGACGAGCCTAAATGTCCAATCAGGAATACCTAAAATATTGGCAAGGCCCCTTATTGCATTCTCGGACCGCCTGTAAGTGAAGGCGATGACGCAATCCCCACCCGACCGGATGACCATCGACTGCACCGAGTGCCCTTTCTCGAAAACGGAGAGTACGGACGGAGACCGACTCCCAGCGGACGTTCTCCAGGAGCATGGGCGACAGACGGGCCACATACTGTCGCTCTCCCCCGCTCACGAGGACTAACCGAGACAAGGTTGTGGGCAGCAATCGCTCGGTGAGCGAACGCTTCGCGTGTCCGGTTCAGCAGCCACTCGCCACCATCGAAATCCGACGTAGACGGCAATGAAGGGAAAACTCTGGATGCTTTCCGGTATGTACGCGGTCGCTGTCGCCGGGTTTCTCTATTCGATAGCGAACAACTCGCTCGAACGGGTCCTCATAGTGAGTTCCGTGATATACGCGTCGACCATCCCGATTCTGTATCTCGTTTACAAACAGGACCGGCGCGATAACTGATGGTCGGAACCGGGATTTTCGGGGGCTACCCGGCTCTCAGTCGTTCGAGGCCGTCATTTCGGCATCCTCCGCCTCCAGACCACCCGATCCGGGGCCGGGCGTCCCGCGGACGTCGCCGTCGCGCCAGGTCCCCCGACGGAACCACAGCCACGCGATGACGGCGCCGGAGACGTTCGAGACGAAGAACGCCATCCAGATGCCGCGAACGCCGAAGAGGTACTGTGAGGCGATATAGGCGATGGGCAGGCGCACGCCCGCAAGCGAGATGACCGAGATGGCGGCGGCGATAAGCGTCTTGCCGGCACCCCGGAAACCGCCGGAGAACGACCGCATGATGCCGATGAAGCCGAACGAGAGGGCGACGACTCTGAGGAACTCCACGCCGACGTCGATGACGGCCGCGTCGTCGGTGAAGACGGCCACGATGGGGCGCGGAACGAGGAAGATGAGGACGCCCGCGGCGCCGAGGACGACGAACATCACTTTCGCGGCGAGGTAGTTGGCCTGCTCGGCGCGGTCGTATTGTCCGGCGCCGATGTTCTGGCCGCTCATGGTCTCGACGCCGCGCGCGACCGCGATGGCGGGCAGGAAGATGACCGAGAAGACGCGGGTCCCGATACCGTAGGCGGCGACGACGGTCGTCGAAAAGAGGCCGACGACGATGAGCAGGGCGTTAATCGAGAGCGCCCGGCCGGTCCCCTCGACGCTGGCCGGAATCCCGATTTCGAGGATTTTCCGCAGGTACTCGAAGTCGGGCCGCATGTCGCGAAGCCGGATGCGGATGCCGCGAGAGCCCGAGAGCATGATGGCGATACCGACGGCCATCGCCAGAAACCGGGAGAAGACCGTCGCGACGGCCGCGCCCTCGACGCCCATCTGGGGGAACGTGACGGTCCCGACGAACGGCGCGCCGCTGACGACCGTCCAACCGTTGATGAGGAACGGGTCGAGGATGACGTTGATGATGACGGTCCCGAGCATGACGAACATCGGCGTGACCGTGTCGCCCGCCCCGCGCATCAGCGAGATGAACACGAAGAAGCCGAACATGAACGGGAGACCGAGCGCGATGACCTGCATGTAGGCGGTGGCGCCGGGCAACACCTCGGGAGACGCCCCGAGGAAGGCGAGGAACGGCCGGACGAACGGGTAGCCGAGCAGGCCCAGCGCGGCCGACCCGATGAAGGCGAACGAAACCGTCTGTGAGGCGGCGTATTCAGCCTTCTTCGGTTCGCCGGCGCCGGTGTGCTGGGCGACGAGGACGCTCCCAGCGACCGAGATGCCCATCCCGAGAGAGATAAGCAGGAACACCATCGGGAACGCAAAGGAGATGGCCGCCAGCGCCTCCGTGGAGTAGCGGCCGAGCCAGAAGGTGTCCGCGAGGTTGTAGGCCGTCTGCAGGAGGTTCGTGACGATGATGGGCAACGACAGGAAGAAGAGCGGCTTGAGGATGCCGCCCTCGGTCAAATCGAGTTCCTCCGGGCCCTTGAAGAAACTCACGTCGACACCTCCGGCGCCCACCCGAGTCGCTGTTCGAGGTAGGCTTCGATGAGGCGTCGCGTGTCGGCCTGGCTCTCGCGGAGGACGACCTCACGGACGTATCCGCCGTTGATGGTCGTGACGACGAACAGCGCGATTTCGTCGGGGTCGACCGCCTCGAAGTGACCCGCCTCGATGCCGTCACGGACGGCCTCGGCGACCGTCGCTCGCATCCGCTCGTCGACGGCGACGAACCGTTCGCGGTAGGTGTCGTGGTGCGGAGCCTGCGATTTCAACTCCATCAGCGCGATGGCGAAATCGTCGTCGGGGCTCTCGGCAGGGGTGAACACCACGCTCAAGAACGTCTCCAATCGCTCCCGCGGGTCGTCGTTCTCGCAGGCCAGTTGCCGCTCGAACTCGTCGATAAAGTAGTCGAGAAACGCGTTCAGCAGGTCCTCTTTCGTGTCGAAGTGATAGTGGATGGCCGCAGACGTCATCGACGACTCGTCGGCGATGCGCTGCATCGTCAAATCGGCGTACCCGTGCTCGCAGAGGGCGCTGCGGGTCGCCTCCAGTATCTCCTCGATACTCTCCGTTTCCATTCGTTATCGGATGATAGTGGTCGGGCACGGAAGAGACTTACTGACTAGTCAGTCAGCCTCGGAATCGAGGCGACGACGGCGTTTTATCGCCCGCGACGTTACCCCGGATATGGACCACCTCCGTGCCGGGGCGGCGCTTTTCAACGCCGGCCACTATCTGGCGGCCCACGAACCGCTGGAGGAGCGGTGGCTGCAGGCACCCCGTAGCGAGCGCGACGACTGCCTGCAGGGGTTGGTGCAGGCGGCCGCGGCCGTCCACAAGGCCCGGACCGGCAACTGGTCGGGCGCCGTCGGCCTCGCCGAAAGCGGGGGTGCGTATCTGGCCGACTGCGGCCACGAGAGCCTGCGAGCGTGGCTCGACCGGCTCGCTTCGGACCCAGAACTCGCCGAGCGCGAACGGCCGCCCCGCGTTCGCGTCGACGGCGACGTCGTCACGCCCGCCGACCTGCGGTTTCCCGCGGCGGGCATCGCCGCCGAGGCGCTCGCCGAAACGCGCGAAGACGGCCCTATCGTGCAAGCCGTCGAATACGCCGAGCGGGACATCGCGGCCGGCGACGAGACCAGCGATTTCGTCACGCTGACGCTGGCGTATCTCCGCGACGAGGGGCCGGCCGTTCGGGACCGACTCGTCCAGCACGTCGAGCGGCGGCGCGCCAAGGAATCGGACGTACAGGGTCTTTTCGAGTAGCCCCTGGCGCTCCTCGCCGCGTGCGCCCCGAGTGATTTGTAGCCTCGCCGAGAACACCCGCTATGCGCGGACTCGTCATCGGCCGCTTCCAGCCGTTCCACCTCGGCCACCGCTTTCTCATCAACCGCATCGACGAGGAGGTCGACGAGGTCATCGTCGGCATCGGCAGCGCCGGCCAGTCACACTCCCTCAAAAACCCCTTTACCTCCGGCGAGCGCGTCCACCTCGTTCAGGACAGTCTCGACCAACTCGACGCCAAGACGTATCTCATCCCCATCGCCGACATCGACCGGGACGCGATGTGGGTCAAACACATCGAAATCCTCTGTCCGTCCTTCGACGTCGTCTACTCGAACAACCCCTTCGTCGAACGCCTCTTCGAGGAGGAGGGCTACGAGGTCCGAGAGACGACCCTCCACAACCGCGAGGAGTACTGTGGCTCCGAAATCCGACGGCGGATACTCGACGGCGAGGAATGGGAACATCTCGTCCCCGACGTCGTCGTCGAGGCCATCGAGGAAATCGGGGGCGTAGCGCGCCTACGAAAAATCGACGAAACGGACGAACCGGACGGCGAGGACCCGCGGACCCGTTAGTTCTCGTCGTCGATGTCCGCTTTCCGTTCGCCCTCGAAGGTGAACTCCGCGGAGTTGTCCATCGGTTCGTAGCCGAGGGCTTCCTTGGCGCGTTCCAGCGAGTAGTATTTTCGGTCGTTATCCGAGATGCCGTAGACGATTTCGTAGTCGTAGTCGGCCTTGAGCGCTCGGTCGTGGAGGTGGGCACAGTCCCGGTAGGAGAGCCACATCGCCTGTCCGCGCTCGTACTCCTTCGGCGGGTGGTTCTTCGTCAGGTTCCCGATGCGGATGTTGCAGACGTCGATGCCGTACTCGTCGTGATAGTAGCGGCCGATGATTTCGCCGGTGGCTTTCGAGATGCCGTAGTGGTTGCCCGGCCGGGGTAGTTCCGTCCCGTCGAGTCGGAAGTCGTCGTCGGTCCGGTAGAGGTCGGGTTTGCGCTCGGTTTCGAAGTGGCCGACGGCGTGGTTCGAGGAGGCGAAGACGAACGTCTCGATGCCCTCCTCGATGGCAGCGTCGTAGATGACCTTCGTCCCGTGGATGTTGTTCTCCAGAACGGAGTCCCACGGCGCGTCACGGCGGGGGTCGCCGGCGAGGTGGACGATGGCGTCCATGCCCTCGCAGGCCTCGGCCATCAACTCCTCGTCGATGACGTCGCCGACGAGATAGGGGTGTTCGGGCTCGAAGGGCGGCGGGTTATGAAAGAGGTACCGCCAGTCGTACTCGTCTCGGAGGCCCTCGCGGATGGCCGTCCCGACGGACCCCTTCGCCCCCGTGAGTAACACGCGCTCTACCATTTGCGTGATGGAACGTGGGAAACGCGTAAGAAACGTGCGGTTCGCTCGCCGCTTACTCGGCCAGTTTGGCCGCCATCTCCAGCTCGAAGCCGCCGGTGTCGCTGGACTCGAAGCCGACCTTCTGATAGAGGGAGACGGCGGCGTTGTTCCAGCGTTCGACGGTCAACCAGACCCGGTCGATACCGGCTTCGCGGCCGGCTCCCAGCAGCCCTTCGATGAGTTCGGTGCCGATACCCGCTTCCTGATACTCCCGGAGGACGAAGATGGCCAGTTCCGAAGCGCCGTGCTCGTCCGAGACGAGCGTGGCGTGGCCGACCGGGTCGTCGTCGTGCCACGCGACGACGTTGACACAGTCCTCGGCGAGCAGGGCATCGAGCCACTCCCGGATGCCCTTCTCGGGGGTCGGCGGAATCCCCTGTGCCCGGTCCTCGGGGTTGAAATCGAGATACATATCGACCAGCGCTTCGAGTTCGCCGTCGTACCGTCTGACCTCGATTTCGCGGTCCTCGCGGTCGGTGAACGAACGGGGTGGGGCCTCGTACGGACCGGCCACCTCGTCGGGATATTCGCGGCTCATCGGATGAGCGTCACCGTCGTCTGTGCGTTCAACAGGACGAACTCCGCGATCGACCCGAGCTGTACCTTTCCGAGCGGACTCGTTTCGCCGCCGCCCAGCACGATGCGGTCGTAATCCTCGCGTTCGGCGAGTTCGAGCAACTGACTGCCCGGATGGCCCGACAGTTGCCGGACGTCCGCCTCAAGCGCAGCCTCGTCGAGTACCTCGTCGACCCGCTCGCGGAGGTCGGACGGCTCCCGGGTCGATTCGGGGTTCTCGACGATGCCGATAGTCAACTCGTCGCCCGCTTCCTTCGCCCGGTCGACGGCCTTCTCGAGGGCGCGAAGTGAGTCCTCGCTTCCGCCGATTCCCAGCAGGACCTTCATAAATGGCATCTCGGTGCGGGGCAGCAAAAGCCTCCCGGCTATATTTCTCTGTAAGGCCGAACTGCCGTTCGTTTTTGGTGGGCCGCGCAATCCGCGGTCAGCCGACAATGCGGCTTACGGTTCGCTGCCCTCACCGTTTCGACCGTAGGGAGAACCACGCGGCTCGCGGGTCGTCACTACGTTCCTCCCCGCTCGCTCGGCGGGAGACGCTCACTCCGTTCGCGTCTCCCGTACGCCACCCGTCAGACATCGCCGACACGCTTTTTCGGCACGGGAACGGTACGCTCAGTATGGACGACGACACGCAGGCGGCGGACGGGGAGGAACCGACGCCCGCGGTCAGGCGCGTCTCCGAGGAGGCAGCGGACGAGGGGGTCTCCGACGACGTACAGGACGTCCCGGAAGACGTCCGTGAATACACGCGGTTCTCGAAGATCGACGGCGCCACCTACGACCGAGCCAACGAGTTCCTCCGCGAACGCACCTACATCACCGCCCGCGAGTGGGCAATCGCGCGGCTCTGTGCCGACTTCCGCACCGAGACCGGCGTCGAGATGACGAAAATAGGCGAGAACCTGCCGGAACTCGTCCCCTTCATGACCGACACCTACAGCCCGCAGGCAGTCAATCAGGCCCGCTCCTCGTTCGACGAGAAGGTCCGCAAGGCGGGTGCGACGTTCCTCTACGGCGCGATGTGTGATTTCTACACCGCCGAGGAACTCGACGAACTGATGTACGAGATTACGGAGATTGCGAAGTTCCTGCTGGAAGTCGAGGGCGTCGAACTCACCGTCGACGAGGAACTGCAAGCCGAAGAGCGCATCTCCAGCGTCATGCGCGAGGTCCGGGAGTCCTCGGCGGCGCTTCGCCACGACGAATGTCCCCATTGCGGCCACGACCTCGACGGTGCCGAGGGCCACGCAGTCGACGAACCCGCGGACGACTAGGCGCGGACGTTCTCGCCGTTTCCTTCCGCGAACTCGCCGTCGTGGTAGACGACCGTCCCGCGAACCATCGTCAGTTCGGGGAAGACCGCATCCCGGCCGTCGAACGGCGTCCAGCCACACTTCGAGTGGAGTTTGCCGCCGCGAATCGATACTGACGCTTCCGGGTCCACTAACACGAGGTCAGCGTCCCTTCCCTCCTCGATGCGACCCTTCGATGGCAGGTCGAAGATTTCGGCGGCGTTCGCGGCGGTCACGTCTCGAACCCGCTCGTAGCTGAGCGTCCCCTCGCGGGCTTCCTCCAGCAGAAGCGGGAGGGCCGTCTCGACGCCCGGCACGCCGCTCGGTGCGTCCCAGATGCTCGCGTCCTTCTCGTCGCGCGTGTGCGGCGCGTGGTCTGTCGCGACGATATCGACGGTGCCGTCGGCGAGTCGCTCGAAGACCGCTTCGCGTCGCTCCTCGCTTCGCAGCGGCGGGTTCATCCGACCGAGCGTCCCCAGTTCGTCGAGGTCATCCCGGGAGAGGAAGAGGTGGTGCGGCGTCACCTCGCAGGTCATTCCCGCCTCGGCGGCGATATCGACGCCCTCCGGCGTCGACGTGTGGGCGATATGGGCGTCGACACCGACTTCGGTCGCCGTCTCGCAGGCGCGCTCGACGGCGGTGGCCTCGGCCTCGGCGGTCCGGTAGGCGCTCCAGGCGTCGGCGTCCTCGCGCTCCTTGGCGGCCTCCTCGAAGAGGTCGGCGTCCTCGGCGTGGACGGTGACCGTCACGCCGGCGTCGGCGGCGCGTTCCAGCGCCTCCTCGAAAAGGTCGACGTCGATACCCATGTCGCCCGTCGAATCCGCGAGGAAGACCTCACCGAGGGCGGCGAGCGGTTCGTCCAACAGTTCGTCGGGCTGCCAGTCCTCTGTGACCCCGCCGTTGATGCCGTAATCGACCGACGAGACGGACGCAAGGTCGGCCTTCTCCTCAAAACTCCGGGCGTCGACCGTCGGCGGGTCGGTGTTCGGCTGGTCGAAAACCGTCGTCACGCCGCCCGCGGCGGCGCTCCGGGAACCGGTCGTCCACGTCTCCTTATGTGAAAACCCGGGTTCCCGGAAGTGGACGTGTGCGTCGATCATGCCCGGCAGCAGGCGTTTCTCGTCGGCCTCCAGTACGTCGCCGTCGCCGTCGAGGTCCGTGCCGATTTCGGCAATCGTCTCGCCGTCGACCCGAACGTCTCGTATCCGGTCGTCGGCCAGCGTCGCGTTACGAATGAGCATTACCGAGCGTGCGAAGGGAGGCTCCCTAAGCCTCACGGTGCCGAGTCATCGGACTCCAACAGCGCTTCGGCGGCAACCCGTTCGATAGCGTCCCCGTCGGCGAAGGCGATTTCGAGCGCGTCGATGACCGTATCGGGGTCGCTCGGGCCGCCGGCTCCCTCCACGCTGCCGACGCTTTCGGGGTCGAACGGCACGTCAAGCGCAGCATAAATCGGGTCGAGGACATCGCCGAGGGCGCGTTCGTCGGCCTCGCTGACGACGAGACAGCCACCGACGACGGCAGTCTCGCGGCGCACACGCTGGGCGATGCCAGCCAGTTTGCCGTCCTGCTGCAAGGAGTGGTCGCCGGGACAGAAGGCGGCCTCGGGTTCGCCGCGGTCAACCGTCGCGCCGAGGCGCTCCAGCACTCGCTTCAGTCGCGCCGTCGTCCGCTCGTATCGCGACTGAATGCCGTCGTCCCCCTCGTTCGGGACGACATGCGAGAAGGCGAGTACGGTCCCCGTATAGGCGACTGCTCGACCGCCGACCTGTCGCTCGATGGGCGTGTAGCCGCGTTCGCGGGCCTCCGTACAGGCGCGGTCGTAGCCATCGGCGGCCGTATCGCGCCGTCCGAACGCGACCTGTCGGTGCGGCGTCCACGCACGGAACACGGGTTCGCCACGTTCGGAGAGGAGGTCCGGCAGGGCGTCGGTGACCGCTCTATCCGCGTCGATATCGGCCGGCCGACCGCGGACCACGAGCATACCCTCGCTTCGTGCCGACGGGGCTAAAACCGACCGGGCCGAACCGGAGGCATGGTCTCGCTTCCGGCCGACGTGGTCGCGCGCTACGAGCGATTCTCGCTCTATAACTCGCCGTATCCGGCCCACGACGCCGGCTGTGCGGTCGATCTGTATCCGGGCGACGACGATGCGCGTTCTCCCGTCGCGGGCGAGGTACTGGAGACGCGGACCGTCAGCTGTCCGCCGAAATCCTACGCCGTCTCGGAGGACCATCTGATTCTCGTCGACTGCGGCGACGTGGTCGCTCGGGTTCTGCACGTCGACCCCGCCGTCGAGGCCGGCGATACGGTCGCCGTCGGCGAGTCGCTCGGCACACTCGTCCGGTCGGGCTTTTTCGGCCAGTGGGTGGACAACCACATCCATCTCGGCTTTCGGCGCCACGACCAGAACCTCCAGCGAGCATCGGGGTCGCTGCCGCTGTCGCCCGGCGTGTCCGTCGATGGAATCGAGTGGAACGGCACTGGCGAGGTCGTCGAAACCGGGCCGACTCATATCCGACTCGATGCGCCGAGCCACGACGGTGAGGGCTTTGCGGCCATCGCCAGCGATGAGGGCGTACCGATGGATGGCGGACTAATCCACTACACCGGCGGTGGGGCGCTGGGAGGGGCCGATGGGAAGGTGTCCCTGCTGGGAACGACAGTGGGGACAGCTGATGACGGCGACGTCACGTGGTCGGACGTGGCCGTTTACGCGAACGACGAACGCGCGACGGGGCTATCGCTGTTCGCCTCACAGGTGCCGTTCGGCGCGAAGGTAGTCTTCCACGAGGGCCACGACTTCTCGATAGGCGACCGAATCGAGGTGGCCATCGAACCGACCGACGAGCCGGTTCAGTTGGGCTGACAGCCGGCGAGTTGCGTGGTTCGACGGAGGAGAACCACGAGATCCCGCGGCGGTGCGCCGGACTCCCGCCTCGTTCGCCGCGGACGCGTCTCACGTCACGGGGCAGGATGGCCTCGGTTTGATATTTAAATCTCAGCCGTGTCGCTCGCGGATTAGACCGGCACGTTCCGCACGGTGAGCCAGCCGGCGATACCGAGCAGAACGACCCCGGAGACGCGCTGGAGCCACGGCCCCTCGGGGGCGATGGTTCCGGAGAGGGCCCCGACACCGCCAAGGTAGAGGGCCGTAATGGCCGCGTATATCGCCCCCAAAACAAGCATTCCGACAGCGGGTGCGCTGTCGGGAGCGAACCCCGGCAGAAAGGCGAGGAAGAACAGCGCAACCTGCGGATTGAGGACGTTGACGGTAAGCCCCTGGACGTAGGGGTTGCCCTCCGCTTCGTGTGCGTCGGTGCTTTCGGCGGCACGGAGGGTCCGCACCCCAAGATAGGTGAGGTAGACGGCGCCGAAGGCGACGACGGCGGTGCGTGCCTCGGGGACGGCCCGGAACAGCGCCGCGAGGCCGACCGCAGCGGCGACGGTGTGGACGAGAATCCCCGTCGCGACGCCGAAGGCCGAGAGGACGCCGGCGCGTTTCCCTTCGCCGGCTCCGCGGGCGAGGACGTACGCCGTATCCGGGCCGGGCGAGAGGATGAGCGCGACGGCCGCAGTCAGGTAGACGGCCAGCGTGGCGGCGTCGAACACGTGCCGTCGTTTTCCGTTCGGCGTGAAACCTCTGTCGGCGCCCACAAAACCGACGCCATTGGGAGCAGGGGCGTTGAGAATGGCGGAACGGTCCTCCGAGCCAACGAACAAAGCCTTTACCGGCTGGACCATCTACGAACGGTAAATGGTACTCGACGACTTGGGCAGTTCCCTTCGGGGAACGCTCGACAAATTACAGGGGAAGACCCGCCTCAGCGAGGAGGACGTCGAGGAGATCGTCAAGGAGATTCAGCGCTCCTTGCTTTCCGCCGACGTCGACGTCGACCTCGTCATGGAGCTGTCGGATTCCATCCGTCAGCGCGCCCTCGAAGAGGAGCCGCCCGCCGGCACGACCGCGAAGGACCACGTCCTCAAAATCGTCTACGAGGAGATGGTCGACCTCGTCGGCGAATCGACTGACCTCCCGCTGGAAGACCAGACGATCATGCTCGCCGGCCTGCAAGGGTCCGGTAAGACCACCTCCGCCGCGAAGATGGCATGGTGGTTCTCGAAGAAGGGCCTCCGGCCCGCAATCATCCAGACGGACACCTTCCGGCCCGGCGCCTACGACCAGGCCAAGGAGATGGCCGAACGCGCCGAGGTCGACTTCTACGGCAACCCCGACAACGACGACCCCGTCGAAATCGCCCGGAAGGGCCTCGAAGAGACCTCTGACGCCGACGTCCAGATTGTCGACACCGCGGGTCGCCACGCGCTGGAGGACGACCTCATCGACGAACTCGAACAGATAGAGCAGGTCGTCGACCCCGACCGCAACCTGCTCGTGCTGGACGCCGCAATCGGCCAGGGCGCCAAGGACCAGGCCCAGCAGTTCCACGAATCCGTCGGCATCGACGGCGTGATGATTACGAAACTCGACGGGACCGCGAAAGGTGGCGGCGCCCTCGCGGCCGTCGACCAGACCGACTCGTCCATCGCGTTCCTCGGGACCGGCGAGGAAGTCGGCGACATCGAGCGCTTCGAGCCGTCGGGCTTCATCTCCCGACTGCTCGGCATGGGCGACCTCAAACAGCTCTCCGAGCGGGTCGAACGCGCCATGCAGGAGACCCAGGAAGAGGAGGGCGACTGGGACCCCGAGGACCTGATGCAGGGTGATTTCACCCTCAAGGACATGCGGAAGCAGATGAACGCGATGAACAAGATGGGGCCGCTCGACCAGGTGATGGACATGATTCCGGGTCTCGGCGGCGGCATCAAGGACCAACTGCCGGACGACGCCATGGACATGACCCAGGAGCGCCTCCGGGACTTCGAGGTCATCATGGACTCGATGACCGAGGACGAACTGGAGAACCCCCGCTCCATCGGACAGAGCCAGGTCGAACGCATCGCCCGCGGCTCCGGCAAAGAGGAGGAAACCATCCGCGAACTCCTCGAACAGCACAAGATGATGCAGAAGATGATGAAGCAGTTCCAGGGCATGGGTGACGGCGACATGCAGCGGATGATGAAACAGATGCAGGGCGGCGGTGGCGGCGGCGGTGGCATGGGCGGTATGGGCCCCTTCGGCGACTAGAGAAGATCGGATTTTCTGGGCTTTATTTAAAAACATCAGTCCCGCTCGTAGCTCTTGGTTTTCCTGCAGACTAGCACTCAAAAGGGACCGCAACCCCCGAAGCCCTCGGCCGGCTCGACTCGCGCGGCTCGCTGCGCGCCTCGGTCGCTCCGCTCCCTGCGGTGCTTGCGTCGCCGTGCTTCGCCGACCCGGCCTCGCCCTTCGAGTCCACCAAGGAACCGCACCGTACCTGCCCTTCCCCGGGTCGCGAGGGTCGCCAAGGGCGACCACTCGCTCCCGGCCGAGCGTTCATTTATAAATGGCGCGCGCTGGCCGACCGCCGCGAACATCTCGTGAGCGGCGGTCGGACGGAGCCGTGCGAGGGACGACCGAGCGAAGCGAGGGAGTCGGTTGGGGAGGTTCGTGGTGCGGTCGCGGTCCCTGGAGGAATGAAAGGGCGAGGGCCGGTGGCGCTTGTTTAGTCGCTAAGCGGGCACTATCCGACCGTAGGGAGGATATCCCGCTCAGCGACCGCACGCGAGGGTCGGAGCGACCGCCGGGAGCGAGACCCTCGGAGCGGGAACGGCGACCGAAGGGAGCCGTGACCGCCAGCGGGCCGAGGGCTTTCCGGCTGTTTGCGGTCAGGGGGTCGCCAAACTCTGTTTATAAAAGAAGGAAACGCCCTACGAACAGTTCACCTAGTCGTCACTTCCACCGCCGACCTGTTCGTGCTTGTGCAGCAGCGCCATCCGGGCTTTGAGGTCGACGCCCTTCTTCTCGTAGGCGCGGATGCGGTAGAAGTAGAGGCCGGCCGACAGCACCATCCACGCGAGGACGACGAGGAACGCGGAGGGGGCGCTCTGGACGACCAGCAGCGTGAACAGCAGCGAGACGACGACGTTGCCGACAGCGACGACCCGGAGGACGGGCATCGGGAGCTTGTAGAAGGAGTACTCGTAGCGCTGGGGGAAGACCTTCGGGAGGTTCCACAGCGCGACGCCGCCGATCATGAACGCGATGAAGATGCCGGTGACGACGATGACGACGAGCCAGTCCAGCACGTCGGGGCCGGTGATGGCTTCGAGTGGCCCCCGGAAGGGCGCGGCCAGCAGGGGTGGGATGCCGAACAGCAGGACCGCCCGGTGGGGCGTGTTGTAGTCGTCGTGGACCTTGGCGAAGACGTCGGGGAGGACCTCGTCACGCGCGGCGCGCATGACCGTCCGCGAGTAGGAGGTAAACAGCGTGTTGACCGTCGTCGCCGCAGCGATGAGTGCAGAGATGCCGACCACCAGCAGGACCGGAGCGGGGAGGATGCCCTCGCCGACCGCAGCGAGGCCGCCCTGGACGGGTTCGCCGCCCAACTGGCCGCTGACAGTCATGTTCTCGATGGGAATGGCGCCGATGAGCGTGAAGACGATGGCAATCGAAAGCACCGTGACGATGGCCATGCCGATGGCGAGGACACGTGGGATGTTCTCGACGGGGTTTTCGAGTTCCTCGCCGATTTCGATAATCATCCCGAAGCCCTGGAAGGGGATATACAGCGTCACGACGGCAAGCAGGAACGGTGCGAAGCTATCCGCAAAGGGTTGGCCCTGCTCGGCGGGGAACACCGGCGTGTAGTTCGCGGCGTCGATATGGGGGATGCCGCTGAGGACGAACGCGAGCATGCCGACGATGAGCATGAGGACGAAAGCAATCTGGACCTTCGTGACGATCTGGACGCCGACGTAGTTCAGAATCAGAAAGAGGCCGAGCAGGCCCCAGACGGCCGCGACGCTGGGGACCGACGCGCCGAAGCTTTCGAGAATGCCGTTGAGGTAGTCGGCGAAACCGAAGGCCGCGAAAAGCAGATACGACCAGACGGCCAGCACGGGCACCGAAACGCCCAGCATTCCCCAGAAGGGGCCGACGAGGCGTGACCCGTAGACGTAGATGCCGCCGGCGACGGGTATCGCGCCGCCGAGTTGCAAGAGGAGCAGCACGCCCAGCGTCATCGGGACGATTGAGACGAGAATCGCGATGGTGATGCTCGGGCCGGCGGCAGCGGCCATCTGGGTCGGGACGATGAAGATGCTCATCCCGAGTGCGGTCCCCACGAGCAGGGCGACCGCGCCCCAGAGACCGACCTGTTCGTCGATTAGCTTGTAATCATCGGCTGACATGGTGAGATATGCAAGACGGTGCCCCTAGAGTACCTTTAACGTATCCCCTGTCACAACCAGCCATTTACAAGTAGCCCCACGATACCGTGATATTTTAACAGAAACGGCGGAGAATCGCGGTACGATTTACGGGAAACGAAATGACACCTTAGCGACCGAACAGTCGTTCCCGGAGCGACCGCGAGGAGGGGCGTTCGGCGAGCAACACGGAGGTATCTAACTCCTCCAGCACCGAGAAGGCCAGCGAACCTGAGACGATGCGGGAGAGCAGACCCTTCTCGGTCGCGCCGATGACAACCAGCGTCCGGTCGGCGGCCGCGGCCTCGATGTTCGCCTCGACGTCGCCGGTCTCGACGATGATTTCGGCGTCAGCGAGGCCGTGGTCGGCGGCCCACTCGCCGATGAACTCGTGGGCCTGGGCCCGCTCGCCTTCGTCGGCGACGTAGAGGACCGATATTTCGGAACCGAGGGTGTCCCGAAGCGCGCGGCCGACCGCCGCCGAGAGGTCCGACGAGTAGCCGCCAGCGGTCGGCAGCAGGACCTTCGAGGGGTCGAACTCCCGGTCCTTGAGGACGAGGAAGTCACAGGGCAGGTCGTGGGTGAGTTCGTCCAGCGTCGTCTCGGCACGGCCCCCAGCAAAGCGGGCGCCGCCGTGGCCCATCACGACCGTGTCGACGTCGTGGGTGCGCGCGGCGTCGAAGACCTCTTCGAGGCCGCGATGGGAGAGGATAGTTCTCGTCTCGACGTCGACGCCCATCGCTTCGGCGTCTTCCTTCGCGTCGGCGAGCAGGCGCTCGGATTCGGCAGTCAGGTCGTCGTTGTCGGCGGCGGCCGAAAGCGGCGTCTGGTCCGGTACCTGCACGATGTGGGTCGCCAGCACCTGCCCGCCCTGGGCCTTCGCGAGCGCGCCCGCGACGGTCACGAGCGCCCCCTCGGTTCGCGGGTTCGCCAGCGCGAGCATGACCGTCGGGCCGTCGTTGGGTGTCACGGAGAAGCCTCTACGTGGGCTTGCGGACAGGACTACGAAAACGTATCGGCGGTCGTCTCAGTCGCCGTCGTCGCCCGGGAGCGCGACGACCGGGATGGTCGCCTCGCTGACGATGCGGGTGGCCGTATCACCGGACAGCAGACGGACGAGGCGGCCGCCCTCGCGGGAAACGAAGGCCACCGACGTGGCGTCGGCGTCATCGGCGGCCCCGAAGATACCGTCGACGACGTCGGTATCGTAGACGACGCGCGTATCGACGGTCACCTCGTCGCCGAGGCGGCCCTCGACGATGCCGAGAATCTCCTCGGCGTCTTCCTCGCGCTTCGCCAGCGGTGCTTTATCGACAGCACCGCCGGCCTTCTCGATGACGTGGACGGCGACGACCACGTCGACCTCGTCGAGATGCGGTTCGAGTGCTTGACACGTCTCCTGTGCGTCCTCCGGCGTGGCGACGGGGACGACTATTCGTTGTAGGATGGACATATGAGAAGCCTCCAATTACGCCCGACACGGCGAAAGGGCGGTTGTCCGGCGGTGCGGGCCCTCGGCGGACGGGTCGCTGTGCATACGAACCGTTACTCCGGCCGTTCTGTTAAACCTTTAGCAGCCACCGCCACCCCCACATCCAACGTCGGTTTCGGCGAGTTTCGTACACGAACTATCGCGGGGGGTCCACGTGATAGTCTCTCGGTCGGCGACGGAGATGCGCGGATATAAAATGGAGGCCGCGCAAAGAGGCGGTATGTCACCTCTCGGACCACAGACGCATGTACGTGAGTCGACCGACGGTCGGTGTCGCCTTCGGGTCCGATGAGCGACGAGGAACTCGCCAAGGACCTCGGCCCTCTCGCGGCGCTGACCATCGGCGTCGGGACGATGATCGGTGCCGGCATCTTCGTGTTGCCCGGCACCGCCGTCCTCCGGGTCGGCCCGCTGGCCGCCGTCACGTTCGTCCTTGGCGGCGTCATCGCCCTCTTTACCGCGCTGTCCGCATCGGAACTCGGCACCGCGATGCCGAAATCCGGCGGCGCGTACTTCTACATCAACGAGGCGCTCGGCCCGCTGTTCGGGTCGATTAGCGGCTGGGCCAACTGGCTCGGACTGGCCTTCGCCTCCGCGTTCTACATGTACGGCCTCGGCGAGTACGTCAATACGCTCGTCGGCGCACCAGCAGTCGCGTTGGGACCACTCTCGCTGGAAGCGGCCCAGATAATCGGCCTCATCGGCGCGCTGTTCTTCATCGCCGTCAACTACGTCGGCGCCAAGGAGACGGGCGGCCTCCAGATAGTCATCGTCCTCATGCTGCTCGGCATCCTCGGGATATTCACCTTCGTCGGCCTGCTGAACGCCAATCTCGACTCGCTGACGCCGTTCGCACCGCCCGGCGCCGTGGGCGACGTGCTTCCGGTCACCGCCATCGTCTTCGTCTCCTATCTCGGGTTCGTCCAGATTACGTCCGTCGCCGAGGAAATCAAAGACCCCGGCCGGAACCTGCCGCGGGCCGTCATCGGCTCGGTTCTGCTGGTGACCGTCGTCTACGCGCTGTTCCTCGTCGTTCTGCTGGCCGCGGTGCCGAACGAACTCGTCGCCGGCAACGATACCGCCGTCGTCGACGCCGCCAGCCTGCTGTTCGGTCAGTATTCGATTTTCGGCTTCGACTTGAGCCTCCTCGGGTGGGGGCTGCTGCTGTTCGGCGGCCTGCTGGCGACCGCGTCCTCGGCGAACGCCTCCATCCTCTCGTCGTCGCGCATCAACTTCGCGATGGGTCGAGAGAAAATCATCACGCCGAACCTCAACGAGATTCACCCGCGGTTCGGGACGCCCTACCGGTCCATCGCGGTCACCGGCGCGCTCATCCTCGTGTTCCTGCTGCTCGGGAACCTCGAACTGCTGGCGACGGCCGGGTCCGTCCTCCACCTCATCGTCTACGGCCTGCTGAACCTCGCGCTTATCGTCATGCGCGAGGCCGAACCGCCGGGCTATGACCCCGACTTCACGGTGCCGTTGTATCCCTTCGTCCCCATTATCGGCGCGATAACCTCCTTCGCGCTCATCATCTACATCGAGCCGCTTGTCATCCTGCTTTCGGGCGGACTGACACTCTTTGCGGCGCTGTGGTACTTCCTGTACGCCCGCCGGAAGGTCGAGAACGCGGGCGTTCTGGCGGAGTGGATTCTCAGCCGTTCGGATGAACTGCCCGAGACGGCCGTTTCGGCGGCCACCTCGGTTCGTCCCGAGGGCGACGATTACCGCGTGATGGTGCCGCTGGCGAACCCGGCGACCGAAAAGCATCTCATCACGCTCGCCTCGGCCATCGCCCACCAGTACGACGGGACGGTCGTCGCGGTCAACATCGCCAACGTCCCCGACCAGACCTCCCTGGAGGCGGCCCGCGAACGCGGCGCCCACAATGCCGCCCACGACCTGCTGGAGCAGGCCCAGTCCGACGCCGAAACGTTCGGCGTCAACGTCGAGACCCACGTCGTCCTCTCCCACCGGACCTTCGAGGAGGTCTTCGACGCCGCCCGCACCTACGGCGCCGACGTGACCGTGATGGGATGGGGCGAGGACTCCCACGGCGCACCCGGCCGCGCGGAGTCGGCCATCGACGAACTCGCCAAGTCGCTACCCTGTGACTTCCTCGTCTTCAAGGACCGCGGCTTCGACGCCTCGCGGATCCTCGTGCCGACCGCCGGCGGCCCGGCCTCGGACCTCTCTGCGGGCGTCGCGCGCGTCCTGCAGGCCGAATTCGACGCCGAGGTGACGCTGCTGCACGTCACCGACGACGAGGAACTCGGCCAAGAGTTCCTCACCGAGTGGGCCGACGAACACGGCCTCTCGGACGCCGAACTGCTGGTGGAGACCGGCGACGTCGAGGCGAACATCGCCCGGGCGGCCGAGGACGCGACGATGCTCGTCATCGGGGCAACCGAGACGGGCCTGCTCTCGCGGCTGGTTCGCGGTTCGCTCGTCCTCGAAGTGCTCTACGACGTCGACTGTTCGGTGCTGCTGACCGAACGGGCGCACAAACGGGGCCTCTACGACCGGCTCTTCGGCAGCAGCGACCGGTCGACGGACACCGCGGCGACGGGCGTGACCACCGAGCCGAAAACGCCGGACCTCTGTAACCCGGAGGACACGCCCAGAACCGACGACGAATAAAAAGGCCGCTACGACGTCGTGAAGCCGGCCGATTCGTCGTACTCTTCGAGGACCCATTCGAGTTCCTCGATGGCCCGGAGGATGGCCACCTCGGCGGTGTCCTCGAACTCCGAGGACGGCGGGTCGTAGTCGTCGTACTGGGATTCGAGTTCCGCGATGCGCTCGCGGATGTCGGATTCATCGCGCATACACGAGTCTTCGTGGGAGCCAACTTTGTCCTTGCGGCGATGGCCGGGCGAAAGTACTTTCTCTCAGAATACCAACACCAGTTAGTACGATGGCCGATGCTGCTCTCGAACGCCTCCTCGACGGGTTCGACTTCAGTGTCGCCTTGCTCGATGCCGATGGCGACATCCTCGCGACCAACGAGGCGTGGACGGAGTTCGGACAGTTCAACGGGCTGGAAGGCCCGCCAGATTCTATCGGCCAGAACTATCTCAGCGTCTGCGAAACCGCCGAGGACGACCCCTTCGCACGGACGGCAGCGTCCGGTATCCGGGCCGTCCTCGACGGCGAGCGCGGATCGTTCCGACTGGAGTACCCCTGTCACTCCCCGGAGGAAAAACGCTGGTTCCTCATGTATGCCGGCCGCATCGACCTCTCGGATGCTGCCGCACTTGTCGCACACCTGAACATTACGAGCCGAAAAGTCTCGGAGTTGACCGTCCAGCGTCGGAATCAAGAGCTAGAGACGCTGGCGAGCATTCTCAGCCACGACCTTCGGAACCCGCTGTCGGTGGCGTCCGGGTGGACCGAAATCCTCGAAGACGAAGACGAACACGACGAGCGGGCCCTCGAGGAACTCCGGAACGCCCTCGACCGGATGGAGGAGATAATCGAGGACGCGCTGACGTTCGTCAGGGCCGGCCGCGAACTCGACGAGCGAACCGAAGCCGACCTGAAGGCCCTCGCCGAATCGGCGTGGGACAACGTCCGAACGCAGCAAGCGACCCTCATCGTCGAGGATTCGATGACGCTTCGATGCGTCCCGAGCCTCCTCGAAAACGTCTTCGAGAACCTCTTTCGAAATTCAGTGGAACACGGCGGCATCGACGTCACCATACGCGTCGGCACCACCGAGGACGGCTTCTACGTCGAGGACGACGGCCCCGGCATCCCGCCGGAGGACCGCGAGAGAATCTTCGAGTTCGGCTACACGGGCAGCGACGGGACGGGCATCGGACTCGCCATCGTCCGGACCATCGTTCGGGCCCACGGCTGGGAAGTAAGCGCCGAGAGCGCCGACGACGGCGGTGCCCGATTCGTCATCACGACCCGTCCCGAACTGCCGCGAAACGCGAACGGAGAGCCGAGCGTCGACGGCCAGTAGCGCCGCAACGGGCAAACGGATGGCGCCCCAAGTGGGTGTATGGCCGATACCAACGAGATTCCCGAAACCGACGAGGAGTGGCGCGAAGTGCTGACCGACGAGGAGTACGAGGTGCTCCGCGAGCAGGGCACCGAACCGAAGTTCTCCGGCGACTATCTCGGCAAGGGCGACGACGGCATCTATCGCTGTGCCGGGTGTGGCGCCGAACTGTTCGATTCGGAGACGAAATACGACACCAACTCCGGGTGGCCGTCCTTCTACGACGCCAACGACGGCGCCGTCGAGTTGCGCGAGGACCGCAGCCACGGCATGGTCCGGACCGAAGTCGTCTGTGCGGAGTGTGGCGGCCACCTCGGCCACGTCTTCGATGACGGCCCGGAGCCGACGGGCAAGCGGTTCTGCATGAACTCCGTCGCGCTGGATTTCGACGAGGAATGACGGCTATCGGTGGGTCCCAGCCTTCGGGACGAAGTGGCAATCCTGATATAAGTCGCCGCGCAAACTCCGACAATGAGTTCCAATGACTCGTCCGGTCTGAGCCGTCGCGGCCTGTTCCGCGCCGGCGCGGGCGCGGCAGCAGCGGTCGCGGCGTCCTCCGCGGCATCGACGGCCTACGCACAGGAGGAGTTCGACTACGGCGGTTGGTTCGACAACGTCCCGAACTTCGAGGGCACTGTCGACATGACCGGTCAGGACGAAGTCGTCGTCACCGTCGGCCCCGGCGGCGACCTGCTTTTCGCCCCGCCGGCGATTCACGTCGACCCCGGCACCACCGTCGTCTGGGAGTGGGAGCAGGGCTTCCACAACGTCGCCGAGAAGGAAACCGGCGAGCGGTACGCCAGCGAACTCACCGGCGAGGTCGGCACCACCTACGAAGTTACCTTCGAGAGCGACGGCATCTCGACGTACGTCTGTGAACCGCACCGTGGCCAGGGGATGAAAGGCGCCGTCGCCGTCGGAAACGGCGAGGGTACCCCCGACATCACCGAGGGCGAAACCGTCGTCGGCGGCCCCGAGGACGGCGGCAGCGACGGTGGAAGCGAGGGCGGCGAAAACGGCGGGTCCGAGGGCGGCGAGGGCTCCGACGGCGGCGAATCCGGCGGCGGCAGCGAGGAGCAACCCCCGGCGCTGCGCGTCGACAGCGACATCATCGCGCTCTACGGTCTCGCGGGCGTCATCGCCTTCCTCTCACCGTTCGGCCTCATCTTCCTGATGTACCGGAACATGCAGGACGAGCAGGTCTAATCGAGACGTTCCGAGAGTTTCTCGGGGGCGTCCTCGCTTGCCTCCCGGCGGTAGCGGTAGGCCCGTATCGCGCCGCCGAGGAAGACCACTGCGCCAAGTATGACGAGCGTATCGCCCGGCACGCGCGCCCACAGCAGCGTCTGGACGAGCGACTCCTCGTAAAAGGCAATCGAGCGGGCGGCGGCGTACCCCTCGGTGAAGGACCGCTCCAGTTGCAGAAAGCCCAGCGGCGTCAGCGAGACGAAGACCATCACCGCGAGGCCGGCGTTCCACAGCCAGAAGGCCGCCCTGAACGGTTCCGGCCACCACTTTTCGGGCCGGGTCGTCACCTGCAGGGCGTAGACGGCCAGTCCCAGCGCCAGCAGGCCGAAAGCGCCGAAGGTGGCCGCATGCGCGTGAGCGACGGTGAGGTAGGTGCCGTGCTGGAAGTAGTTGATGACGGGGAGATTGATGAACATCCCCATCGCGCCGGCGCCGACGAAGTTCCAGAAGCCGGAGGCGACGACGAAGCAGAAGGGAAGTCGGTAGGCGAAGCCGTCGGTGGCGACGAGTTCCCGGTAGCGATTGACGGCCTCGAAGAGGACGAACACGAGCGGGATGAACTCCAGCGTCGAGAAGACCGTCCCCAGCGGCAGCCACACCTCCGCGTGGCCGGTCCACCAGTAGTGGTGGCCGACGCCGACGACGGCGGCGCCCATCACGAACAGCGCCTGAAAGGCGACGGCCTTTTCGGCTGACTCCCGGGAAAGCAGCCCCATCGAGACGAAGAGCACGGCGATGACGGCGACGACGAAGAACTCGAAGGCGCCCTCGACCCACATGTGGACGACCCACCAGCGCCAGAACTCCGTCATCACCATGCTCGTTTCGGGCGTGTAGAGCATTCCGGCGACGAACAGCAGGCCGATTGAGCCGCCCGCGAACAGCGTCAGGTGCGCGAGGCCGAACCGTTCCTCGCGTTCGAGCAGGGGCCGGAAGCCACGCGCCACGAGCAGGAGCCACCCGACCATCGCCCCCAGCAGGGCGACCTGCCAGAGGCGGCCGACCTCCAGATATTCGAGGCCCTCGTTGCCGAGCAGCCACCAGTTGTCGATGAAGCCGTGTGAGCCCAGCCAGATGCCCGCCAATCCGCCAACGACGACGGCAACGAGGCCGCCGAGCAACCCCGTCACGTATCGACCCTGTTTCGGCGGCTCGTAGCCCGTTAGAAGCGGCGCGAGGAAGAGGCCCGCACCGAGCCATAGCGTCGTAATCCACATGATTGCGAGGTCGATGTGCCACGTTCGAGCGAGCAGGAAGGGGAGCCACTCGAAGAGGTCGATGCCGGTCGCCTCCGCGAGGCCGAAAAAGCCCGCCCGCTCGACGTAGTAGTGGGAGATGAGCGCGCCGAGGAACGTCTGGGCGGCGAAGAGCCCCGCCGCGACGAGGACGTATTTTAGGGCCGCGAGTTGGCTCGGTGTCACGTCGACGTCGCCGGGTGGTGGCGCGCCCGCGGCCGTGCCAGAGTCGACTTCCGGGAGTTCGACCGACCGATACAGCGCGACGCCGGCACCGAGGGCCGCGACGAGCAGGAAGACGCTGACGACGCTCCAGGTGAAGGTGGTGCCTGTCGGTTCGTTGCCCGCCGCCGGGTCGTAGGGCCAGTCGTTGGTGTAACTGCCGTCGGCGCCCGCCCGGTCGGTGTGTGAAATCCACGCCGTCCACAGCGCGAAATCGGCGAACCGCTCGGCGGCCTCGGCGGTCGGTATCGTCCCTTCGGGCACGCCGCGGCGCTCACTGCCCTCGTGATACCGGGCGACGTAGGTCGCCCGAACCTGCTCGTGGGCGTGGACCTCAGCGGCCGAGTACGACCGGGTATCGAGGTCGGCCCGCACCCGCTCGTCGATGGTCGCTTGCTCGCCGGCTGAGAGGTCTGCATACGCCGCCCCGTACTCGCGGTCGGCGTAGAACGCGCGCATGAATTCGACCTTCAGCGAGAGCGCGTCGGCGGTGAAATCCACGCCGAAGTAGGCGCCGTTGCCGAGAATCGAACCGTGGTTCATCAGGCCGTTGCGCTGGAAGACGGCCTTGCCCGCCTGAATCTCGGCATCAGTAACGACCGGCCCCTCCGGTCCCTCGATTTCCTCGGGGACCGGCGCCGCGTTCTCGTAGGCGTGAAGCGCGCCGGCACTCATCACGACGAGGTTGACGACGAACACGACGGCCATCGCCTTCGCCAGCGTCGCCCGCCGGAGTTCCATGGCCGTCGCTGTGTCCGCCGCGGACTTATAGGCTGGCCGTCAGGATTCCGGGGCGCGAAAAGAAACCGCAAACAGCGAACGGACAGTTGGGGTCGACTGCCCGGCGAGTGGACAGCGAAGGCGTTAGACGTCGGCGCCGACGAGGATAACGTCGTCCTGACCGGCGAATTGGGCTTCCTCGCCAGCGTACTCCTCGTCGTCGACGATATCGGCGATAGCGGGGCCGTAGTTCGTGACGTTGGAGTTCTCGACACCGCTGGGCGACTCGACGAAGTACGTGAAGGTGACTTCGTTGTTGTCGCCCTCGACTTCAGTATCGTCAACCTCGCGGAACTCAACGACACCGTCAGCAACTTCCTCGCCCTCGCCGAACGGCAGGAGGCGCCACTCGGACGGGAACTGGTCGCGAATAACCGCGTCGTCGTCGAGGTCCGAGACGGTAATCTTGACCCGGTTGGCCTGATTACCGCTCACGACGCTGCTGTCGACCTGACGGGTCCCGCTAGCACTAAACGTCGGTTGCGGGAACTCGTCGGCGGGCGTGAATTCGACGCCAAGTTCGAAGTCGGCCTGCACGTCGAACCCGTTGACGACGCCGGGGACGTTGACGAGTTTCGCGACGACGAACAGCGTCCGGTCCTCGGTGGGTTCGTCTTCGGTACCGCGGTCGATGCTGACCGACACCTCGGCGGTCCCGTTGGCTCCGACGGCGCTGTTGAGGATGGTGGGTTCGCCGACGTCGGTCGGGTTCTCGGCGTCATAGACGAACAGGTCGATATGAGGGTCCTCAGCCGCCATACCGGCGTTGCCACCGCCGTAGGAATCGAACTCGACGGAAGCGGTCAGTTCGCCGCCCGGAACCTGCACGTATCCGGCGACCGCTCGGGAGTCGAAGGGCACGTCGAGGCCGACCGTCTCCTCGTGGGTGACGCTCTCGGTATCGCCGCCGAGGCTGATATCCGTGTCGAGCAGGTCGCGAGTGACCGCGTCGACGGCGGCGTCGGGATTGACCCGGCCGTACCCCTCGTAGGGGTCGCGTTCGCCGTGGGTGTAGGTCGCCGGACTCGGCACCAGTTGGGCGTTGTGGTACGGTGCGGCGGTAAAGGCCGTCGTCGACGCCGTCGAGAGTATCGCCTGCTTGAGACGCATGGTCTCCTCGTGTCCCATCTCCTCGGAACCGGGTTCGGGCAGTGCGATGGTGTCGGGCGCGTCCTCCTCCATCGCCTGTGCGACCAGACCGGCAACGCCGCAGACGTACGGTGAGGCCATCGACGTGCCGCCGATAGAACGGTGGTCGCGCGGGACGTCGAGGTCGTTGCTGTCCGCGTCGCCGACCGGCGTGACGTCGGCGTCGGGGGCGGGGTTGGCGGTCGCTCGCACCAACTCGACGTTGTCGGGCGTCGGCGTGCCGACGCCGGGCACGTCGACCGGCGCGAGCGCACCGGGGAGGCCGAGAACGATGGTCGCGAAGGCGTCGGGCTTGATGTCGCCGCCCGGCGCCGTCACGTCCGGCTTGAAGTCAAAGCCGTCCTGGTTCTCGTTGAGTTGGCCGATACCGCCCGAGGAGTAGCCGGTGATACCGTCGAAGGGGTCGGTCGCGACGACCGATATCGCCTCGCCGACCGCCGCCGGCTCCCCGTTGCCGTTGGCCGGCGTCCAGGAGTTACCGGCCGCAGCGACGGTGAGGATGCCGGCGTCGGCCATGCTCCGAATCGCCGGTGCCGTGCTCGGCATCGCGCCGAAAGCGCTCACCGGCGCGCCGAGCAGCGGCCCCCACGACATGTTGACCGCGCGCATGTTGAGCAGGTCCGCGGCCTCCTCGGCGAAGCCGCCGAGGTCCTCGGCGGGGCCGCTGAGGCCCTGAAATCCGGCGAGGCTGAAGTTCGGTGCGACGCCGCCGTGGACCGTCGTCTCGTTTTCGTCGTCGCTCTCGTCGAGCGTGGTCCGGTCGCCGGTCGTCTCCGCGGGGTGCTTGTAGGCACCGACGGCGATCTGTTCGAGGCGACCGATGAGCGGGTTCCCGGCCTGTGCCTGCTCGGCGATGGGAACCGCGGCATCCGTCTCGGCGGGCTTGACCCGAACCGTGTAGGTGGCCTCGCCGTCCTCGTGGACGGTCGGCGCGTCGGCAATCATCGAGTCGAATCGGAGGGGCGACTGGTGAACCGTCTCGCCGTCGTGGACGATTTCGACGACGACACCGTCACCGATGGCGCTGGCGAAGACGCTCGTGCCGGCGCGGGCGGTGACCTCGTATTCGAGGAAATCCGTCGGAACGACCGTCGCGTTCTCCTCGTAGACCTCCGTTCGGTCGGGGTCGATGGTCGAGGCGCGGCCGGTCGCAGTCATGATACCCGAGACGTGCGTCCCGTGGCCGTTCTGGTCGCGCGGGATGTCGAAGGCACCGTAACGCGTCGTCTCGCTGTACCAGGCGACGGTCTTCGGTGTTTCCGTCGTGAAGTCGGACCCCTCCTCCGGAAGCAGCGTCCCGTCGAAGTCGTCGAACTCGACGACGGTGTCGGTCTTCGTCTCCTCGGTAGCGAGGAGTTTCTGTAATTTGACGTCGATATTCCAGGAGGCGATCCCTCGCCACGTAGTGACCTCGAAGCGGTAGGTTTCGTCGGCCTCAACTTCGATTTCGAGTTCGTGTTCGTTGCTGCTGGCGACGGTCAGGCCGTCGGGGCCGAAACTCGCGACGTTGGTGTACCCGTCGCCGGTCTGCCGCTGGAGGGTGGCCTCGACGCTCGCGACCTGTGCCTCGGGCGTGTCAGCGTTCCAGGAGAGGGTCGCGGAGATGCCGTGACCAGCGATTTCCTCGTCGTCTTCTGGGTCCTGAGCCGGAAGTTCGAACGTCGCGGTCTGGTTCGTCAACCCGACTGCGCCGGCACCGGCGTTCTGGCCGCTGAAGGACTTCGCATCGAACGTCACCGGGTTGGTTACCGAGACCTCTTTTTCCACCTTATCAACGCTCTGGACTTCGAGTCCCCCGTTTCCGTCAGGAGAAAGTCGAGCGCCGTTCCAGGGCCCGAGGTCAGGGTGTCGGGCGGAGACGCCGGAGTCGGTCAGTCCGAGCGTCCGGTCCGGGCGGCCCCGGTAGCCTTTCTCCCAGACCTTCTTCGCTTCAGCGACCCGCCAGTTCAGGAGGCGGTCGTCGAGCGGGCCGATATCGGCTGCCGCCGAGCCGACGGCGTTCGCGCCGAGCAACCCGGCGCCAGCGACGGCACCGGACGCCTTCATGAACGTCCGCCGAGAGAAGTTCGTTCCGTCGTCGTTCTGCTGTCCACTCATAACGTACCGTCGCGTACCGACTATCACTAAAAAGGGATTCTGACAAAACCGTCCAAACCACGATGTGAAAACCACTCAAACACCCGTATGAATCTGTTTAACTCCGAAATAAACCATTTCGTTGCTCCCGTTATTCCGGTTGCCTCACCCGGCAATTTAAATACCCACCTCCGCATCCAGCGGTGATTTATGGGTTTAGCCGCTATGTGTCGGTATGACCGACCTCTCGCTGGATGCGAACCAACTCGACCGCTACTCCCGCCACATCATCATGGACGACGTGGGGCCGGAGGGCCAGAAGGAACTCCTCGATTCGCGCGTCCTCTGTATCGGCGCAGGGGGCCTCGGCTCGCCCATCATCCAGTATCTCGCCGCCGCGGGCGTCGGCACCCTCGGCATCGTCGACGACGACGTCGTCGAGCGGTCGAACCTCCAGCGGCAGGTCATCCACGGCGACGCCGACGTCGGCCGGCCGAAGGTCGACTCAGCCGCCGAATTCGTCGCGGACCTCAACCCCGACGTGACCGTCGAAACCCACGAACTCCGGCTGGATCCGAGCAACATCGACGAGTTCCTCGAGGAGTACGACGTGGTGGTCGACGGCTCCGACAACTTCGCGACGCGGTATCTCGTTAACGACGCCTGCACGCTCGCGGGCGTGCCCTTCGCCCACGGCGCCATCCTCCGGTTCGAGGGTCAGATTACCACCTTCGAGGCCAACGAGGACGGCCCCTGCTATCGGTGTCTCTTCCCGGAGGCGCCCGAACCCGGCACCGTTCCCGACTGTGCGACGGCGGGTGTCCTCGGCGTTCTCCCGGGCACCGTCGGCTGTATTCAGGCGACCGAAGCCGTCAAACTCGTCCTCGGCTACGGCGAGACGCTGGACGGCCGGATGCTCTTCTACGACGCCGCGGACATGACCTTCGAGGAAATACAGGTCGAACCACGACCCGACTGTCCCGTCTGCAGCGACGGCGGCATCGAGTCGATTCACGACGTGAGCTACGAATCGACTTGCGCGATTCAGTAGGTGGCCACAGGCGGATTACTCCGCTTCCTCGACGGGCGCGCCGGGCGCGTTCCGGCGGACGCTCCGCAGTCCCTGTTTGGCCTTCTGTTTCGAGGAATAGCCCTGTCCGCTGTCGGCGATGATGTTCCCGTTGTCGTGGCGGAGTCGCCAGCGATACTCGCCCGCCGAGTCCTCGAAGAGTTCGAAGGTGGCGTTGCTGCCGCCCTCCGAAGGAGCCTCGGCGTCGGTCGTCCGGTCGTCGAGGAACGCCCCCGAAGCGTTGGCCTTGACGCTCTCGATGCCGCCTTCGGCGTTGTCCTTCGAGGAGTAGCCCTCGCCGGAATCGGCGATGATGTTGCCGTTGCGGTGGCGGAGCCGCCAGCGATACTCGCCCGCCGAGTCCTCGTAGAGTTCGAAGGCGGCCTTGCTCGCGTCGGCCGCGGTGTCGACGGCGCCGTCGCCTTCCGGCCAGTCGAGTTCGAATTCGAGGCTGACGGTGCCGTTCTCGCGTTCGACTTCGATTTCCATCTCCGGTTCGGCCGGCGGATTGACGGTCACGCTTCCCTCGTCATCGACGGGAACGGGGTCGCCGTCGGCGAGTGCGTCGGCGACGCGTCGGAAGTACGACGCGATTGCTCGACGGCTCCAGACACCCTTCGATTCGTAAATCGTCTCCTCGGACATACGATGGTATTGGCGCGACTGTCGGTTAACTGTGCGTGTCGGAATACCGAACCGTCGGACTCACTCGTCGGCAGTTATCTCGACGGACTCGGCCTCGAAGGCCTCACCCGTCCAGCGCCAACTCCCGAGTTCGGCCTCGTCGCCGGCCAACGAAACGATGACGTAGGAGTGGCCGGGCCATGCGGCCAGACGGGCGTCCGTTTCGCTTGGCCCGGTCGGCCCGCGCGGGTGGGAATGATAGAAGCCGACCACGTCGAGGCCCGCGTCGTCGATGCGTTCCAGCAGGTCCAGTTCCTCAGACGGCGCGATTTCGTAGCGCGTTTCGGGCGCCTCCGCGGCGTTCTCTGCCGTATAAACCCGTCCGACGGTCGAGCGGTCGTCGCCGCGGGCGCCGGCCAACACGCCGACGACTTCCTCGGGCGCGCCCTCCCGGGCGTGAGCGATGATATCCTCTCGGAGAGCAGCGGGCAACGCCAACATCTCAGGCCGGACGTTTCGCCAGCGAGGTGGCCATCCACTCCTCGGGCACGTCGAAGCCCTCCGGTTGGATGAGCGCCGCCAGCGCCTCCAGCGTGTCGACGACGCGCGGCCCCGGGCGGTTCATGAGGTGGTGGCCGTCGACCGCGTAGGCGCGGTTCATCCGGACCGCTCGGAGTTGCTGCCAGCCTTCGCGGTCGGTCAGGTCATCGAGGTTCTCGAACGTCTGGTCGAGTTCGAAGCCACAGGGCGCGGCGACGAGGATATCGGGGTCGTACTCCCTGATTTCGGCCCACTCGCGTGGCGTCGAGGCGTCGGCGGGGTCCGCGAGGCCGTAAGTCCCGCCAGCAATCTCGACCAGTTCGGGCACCCAGTGGCCGGCGACCATTACGGAGTCCATCCAGTCGAGAACAGCTACCTCCGGGCTGAACGGCATCTCCTCGGCCCGCTCGGCGACGGAGTCGACGCGGGCCTGAAGGTCCGCGAGGAGGTCGCTGGCCCGCTCCTCGCGGTCCAGCGCGGCGCCGATGCGACGGATATCCCCGAAGATGTCATCGAGGCTGTGGGGGTCGGTTGTCAGGATTTCACAATCGAGGTCCAACGCCTCGATGGCATCCTCGACGACGACCGTATCGACCGCACACACCTCACAGATGCCCTGCGAGATGACGAGGTCGGGGTCCGCGTCGGCCAGCGCCTCGCGGTCGATTTCGTAGACGCCGCCCTCGGTTTCGGCCTGCTGGACCTGCTGGTCGATGTCGCCGCTGGTCGCGTCGGCGTCGATTCGCGACTCGACGACGCTCGGGCGGTCGGCCGCCTCGGGCGGGAAGTCACATTCGTGAGAGGTTGCCACCGGCTCGACGCCGAGCGCATAGACGATTTCGGTCGCCGAGGGCAGCAGGGAGACGACGCGCATACGCCGTGTTTGGTCTCCAGCGAATTAAAGGGCACCCGGCGCGACCATCGACCGTGCGCGTCGATTACCACACCCACTCGACGTATTCGGACGGCCGCTTTATGTGGTCGATGTGCCGGGCCGCCGAGGAGGCCGACCTGAACGCCCTCGGCTTTGCCGACCACTGTAACGTCTCGCCGCGCGACCAGCAGCACCGCGCCAAGACGGCACTGGGATTCAATCTCGATATCACCTACGAGCGCCGCCGCGAGGCCATCGAAACGATGAACGAGCGGTTCGACCTGACTGTCCACGACGGCGTCGAGATGGATTTCGACTCCCGCGACATCGACGTCATCGCCGACTTCCTCGATGAGGCCGACTTCGAGTACGCCATCGGCAGCGTCCACCACCTCGACGGGACGAACGTCCACGTCGAACCCTACTTCGCGAAGAAAAGCGACGACGAGAAGGCCACCCTCGTCGACGAGTTCTACGGCGAAGCCGTCGCCCTCATCGAGTCGGAACTGTTCGATATCGCCGCCCACGTCGACCTCGTGGAACGCAACCCCGCCCTCCGGGATTTCGCGACCGAGGATCACTTCCACCGTGTCGCCGAGGCCGCCGAGAGTTCCCGCACCCTGCTGGAGATAAACGCCGGGCGCGTCCTCGACGAGTACGGCGAGTTCCATCCTGCCCCCGACTTCATGGACATTCTCGACAGCTACGACCTTGAATTCGTTCTCGGGACCGACAGCCACACGCCGGAGGAGATTCCCGAACGCGTCGAGGAACTGGAGAAGTTCGCGGCCGCACACAGCCTCGAAACGACGGAACTGAACCTGTAACGCCCGACACGGCGACTGGCGGAGGTTCAATCGCCGTTTGACTTTTGCAGGCGTTTATTTCCGGCCGCTACGAGGCATCGACATGAACCGACGGGCGTTTCTCACGACGGTGGGAAGCGGGAGTCTCGCGTTGACCGCCGGGTGTTCGTCCCTCCTGGAAGACCCGGGGGCGTTCCACTTCGGCATCACCAACTGGCGGGAACGGACGTATACGGCCGACCTCACGCTTCACAAGAACGCCGAGGAGACGCTTATCGACGGCCGGTTCGACATCGCCGCGAACGGGCCCGACCGCGACGACCCACCCGGCGTGTATCTGGAAAGCGTGACGCAGGTGAAAAACGGGGACGTCATCGACGCCCGAGTGCGTCTCGACGGCGAGGAGTACCGCGGGAGCTACGAGGTGACCTGCAACCGACGCGAGGGCTCCGAGAACAACTTCTTCTTATATATCCACTCACCGGGGGGCGGTGATATCGAGTTCGGCGGCAGTGAGTGTGGAGTGTAGCCAACGATTTAAAGAGAGAACGACCGGCGGGTTTCGCGGTTACGAAGCATAAACGGTCAAAGCGTCCGCCGAGCGGGGAGTTCAAAGAACACCCCCGAGGCGGTTCTCCGCGCCGACCGGAGGGGAGGCGCGGGACCGAGGCCTGACCGTAGGGAAGGTCGAAGTGTCTTTTTCATCGAATTTTTTGCCGGCGAGCCGAAGGCTCGCCGTGCAAAAAGTTCGTTCTAGAGAACGAGCCGCTGACAGCTCCCACAGAGGTTCTCCTCTTTGACGTCCACTTCGCGGACGGTCGGCGAGAAGTTCATGACACACCGGGAGTTGTCGCAGTGTTCGAGGCCGAGGGTGTGGCCGATTTCGTGGACGACCTCCTTGCGGACGCGGTCCGAGAAGATGTCGCTGGCCGACTTGTTCGAGAAGCCGCCGTCCGAGGAGGTCTGCAGGCGATACGTCGAGATGACCGACCCGTTGCCGGAGAGGTAGGCCAGCCCGAAGACGTAGTTGCGTCGCCGGTAGTAGAGGTCGTTGTCGGTGATGGCGATGTTCTTCTCGCCGCTTCCGACGCGGCCGGCGAGTTCGATGAACTCCTCTGCGCGGTACTGTTCTCGTGCCGGGTCGTAGGCGCCGTCGGGGATGGGTCGCCCGTCGTGGATGGTGACGTCACACTCGTAGACGGACCGAAGGGCGCTGGAAGCCTCCCGCTTGACGACGGCGGGGATGTCGCCGACCGGCACGATGTCGACGTGCATGGGAAAACGTTAGATACCGCTGTTCATAAACATCCCGACGTGAACACCGAGTCGAACGCGGGACTCGTCGACCGGCTAGCCCGGTACGACGAGGTGGTCGAAGTCGGCGTGGGGAACCGCCCGAGCGTTGCGGCCGGACTGGCCGAACGCGGGTGTTCGGTCACCGCGACCGACATCTACGACCGGGAATCCCCCGAGGGCGTTCGGTTCGTCCGGGATGACGTGACCGACCCCGCCGGGAGCCTCTACCGCGGTGCCGACGCGGTGTACGCGCTGAACTGTCCGCCCGAACTCCAGCGGCCGCTCGTGGAGGCCGCGCGCGGGGCGGACGCGGACTGTCTCTTTACGACGCTGGGTGGGGACCCCGCCGTGGTCGAAGCGACACCCGAGACGGTGGGCAATCAGACCGTATTCCGAGCCAAACCATGAACGTAGACGCGGTGATTCTCGATATCGACGGCGTACTGGTCGACGTGGAAGACTCCTATCGGCGAGCTATCGTGGAGTCCATCGAACACGTCTACGGCGATACCATCGACAAGGACGACATCCAACTGTTCAAGAACGCCGGCGGGTTCAACGACGACTGGGAGTTGACCTACGCAGCGGCGCTGTACGTCCTCGCGCGCCGGGAGAAACCCCGCCTGAGCATCGAGACGTACGCGGGCCTCATTACGGCCTCCGGCGGCGGTCTCGAAGCCGCACGGACGGCCATCGCCGACGAACTCGACCCCGCTGGACGCGAAAAAATCCTCAACGAGTGGGACCGCGAGCGCCTCCGTGACGTCTTCCAGCAACTCTACCTCGGGGCCGACCTCTATCGCGAACTCGAGGGCGGCGACCCGGACCTCGACACGGAGGGGTTCATCAACGACGAACCCGTCCTGCTGTCGCCGGAGACGCGGGAGGCCCTGAAAGCGTGGCCCATCGGCGTCATCACCGGCCGGCCCGCCGACGAAGCCGATATCGCCCTCGAACGGGTCGGCCTCGATATCGCCGACGAACATCGCTTCACGATGGACGACTGGGAGGAGGGCAAACCCCATCCCCACGCCCTGCTTGACCTCGCCGATACCTTCGATGCCGACCGACTGGCCTTCGTCGGCGACACGCTGGACGACATCCACACGGCGACCAACGCCGCCGAGGCCGACCCCGACCGCGAATACTACGGTGTCGGGGTCCTGACCGGCGGCCTCACCGGCGATAAGGGCCGCCGGAAGTACCGCGAGGCCGGGGCCGACGTCATCATCGACAGTGTCAACGACCTGCCGGACCTGCTCGATAGCCAATGAGCCTCGAACGAACCCTCGTGTGGGCGGCCGCCGTGGCCTGCTGTGTTGGCTCCGTTCTCGTCTACGGCGGCGTTGCGCGGCCGGACTCGACGGTCGCTCTCCTCGCGCTCGGCGCACTCGCTGCCCTGCCGCTTGCCGTCGTTTTCGGCCGCTTCTTGCTGTCGTTCCGACCCGTAGAACGCGGCTGGCGTTAGAAGAAGAGGTCGGGGTCCTCGTGGGTGAAGGTCACCCGGCTATCGTCCGAAAGCGGGCGGACGTGGGTGTACATGACGCCAGCATCGGTCGCGCGTTCTTCCAGCGAGTCGGATTCGGCGATATCGAGGAACGCCGGGACCACGACCGCCACGTCCTCGCCGTCGGCGTCGGTGCCCTCGACGACGACGATGAAAAAGCGGGCGCCGCCCTCCTCGTTGCGGTAGACGTGGGAGGTGTCGAAGGTGGCCTCGTCGACGAGCGATTCCAGCGCCTCGAACTCGTCGCCGGGTGCCAGCACGTCCAGACCGAACGGAACCTCGGTCAGCGGCGTCACGTCGCCGGTGTGTATCAACAGCGTCCGACAGCCCTGCTCGTTGTATTCGGCGGCGGTCGCCTCGGCGTCGTCCATCAGTTCCTGCCAGCGCTCGGAAACGACCGGCGGCGGAGTGTTCGGGTTCATATCGGGTAGCGGGCACCGAACGGCAAAAACACCCGGGTCACCGGGCGGTCACTCCCGGGTTTCGACCCGGTCGACGTCGGCGGGGGCGACGTCCGCCGGGAGGCCGTTGAGGTGACAGGCCGCCCGCTCGCCGTCGGGCGCGTGGGTCTCACAGACGCTCCGATAGCGGTCCGCGAGGCGGTCGGCGGCCGCCTCCCAGTCGCCGTCGGCAAGCGACTCGAAGGCGGCATCGAGGTGTTCGCGCTCGGCATCGGGCGGGTCGATATCGTCGGGAAGCAGGCGGTCGGCCAGCGCCGACGCGACCACCTCGCTGTCGTCGCCGTCGGCCTCCGCTCGAACCCCTTCGAGGTTGATATCCCGGCTTTCGATGCGCCCGCGGACGTCCATCACGGCACGGAACGCTCGCTGTGAGAGGTCGACGTCGGCCGGCGGGATGACCTTCGGACACCGGGTGCGGAACCGACACCCGGAAGGCGGATTTCGAGGGGAGGGAACGTCGCCCGATAGCGGGTCGACGTCCCGCTGTTGTTCCTCGGTGGATGCGCGAGGGACGCTCTCCAGCAGGGCCTCGGTGTAGGGATGCTGTGGGTCCGAGAACAGTTCGTCGGTGTCGGCCAGTTCGACGATTTCGCCGAGATACATCACCGCGACCCGGTCGCAGATGTGCCGGATGACAGAAAGGTCGTGGCTGATGAAGAGGTAGGTGAGGTCGAACTCCTCCTGAAGGTCCGCAAGCAAGTTGAGGACCTGCGCCTGCACGCTCACGTCGAGGGCGCTTGTGGGTTCGTCCAGCACGAGGAACTCGGGGTCCAGCGCCAGCGCCCGCGCGATGCCGATGCGCTGGCGCTGGCCGCCGGAGAACTCGTTGGGATAGCGGTCCAGTTGGTCCGCCGAGAGGCCGACCCGCTCCATCAGGTGTTCGACCCGCTCGCGGCGCAACTCCTCGTCGGAGCGGCCCTGCCGGTCGACGTCGCTGTCGGGCCAGGGCCACTCGTGGATGTCCAGTGGCTGACGGATGGATTCGAGGACGGTCATCCGCGGGTCGAGACTGGAGAAGGGGTCCTGGAAGACCACGCCGGTTCGACGACGGAAGGCAAAGAGGTCCTCGGCGTCGACGATGTTCCGGCCATCGTATTCGACGACGCCGTCGGTGGGGTCGAGCAACTGGAGAATCGTCTCGCCCGTCGTCGATTTCCCACAGCCGGATTCGCCGACCAGTCCCAGCGTCTCGCCCTCGTGAATGTCGAAACTGATGCCGTCGACGGCCCGAACGGGATCGGTCGTCTCCCCGAACAGTCGGTCGAGCAGCGAGTTCCCCATATCGAAGTGCTTCTCGAGGTTGCGGACCCGAAGCAGGGGGTCGCTGCGCGGGGTGGTTCGGTCGCTACTCATCGAAGTATCCCTCCGGAAGCGCGTCGGCCTCGCTGTAGTCTTTCTCCGCGAGATAGCACATCGTGGTGTGGCCCTCCTCGACGTCGAATTCGGGTGGTTTCTCCAGACACTCCTCCATCGCCTTCGGACAGCGGTCAGCGAAGTAACAGCGGTTTTCCATCTCCTCGTCGACGAGGCTTGGGACGTTCCCCGAAATCGGGTTCAGCCGCGTCGCCGCGCCGTCGAGGTCGGGGATCGACCCGAGCAGGCCCTCGGTGTAGGGGTGGACCGACTCGTCGAAGACGTCTTCGAGGGTGCCCCGCTCGACGAGTTCGCCGGCGTACATCACGCCGACGCGGTCGCACATCCGGGCGATGACGCCGAGGTTGTGCGTAATCAGGACCGTCGTCATCCCCGTCTCCTCCTGGAGGTCGTCCAGCAGGTCCAGCACCTGCGCCTGAATCGTCACGTCCAGCGCCGTCGTGGGTTCGTCGGCGATGAGCACCGACGGTTCGCCGGCCAGTGCCTGTGCAATCATCGCCCGCTGGAGCATCCCGCCGGAGAACTGGTGTGGGTACTCGTCGGCCCGTTCGGCGGGGTCGGGAATGCCGACCATCTCCAGCAGTTCGACCGCGCGAGCGTGGGCCTCCTCGCTGACGTAATCCCGAGAGGGGAGTACGCTGTCGGCGAGGAACTTCGCCAGACCGTAGCCCTGCGTCCGCGAGCGGGTCGACCGCGGGTTCGCCGTCGCCCGACGCTGGACCTCGACGGCCTCGGAAATCTGCTCGCCGACGGTAAGCGAGGGGTTGAAACTGCTCATCGGGTCCTGGAAGATGGTCGAGAACTCGGTGCCACGGAGCGCGCGCCGCTCCGCATCGCCGAGTTCCCGGAGATCGACCATCTCGCCGTCGACCGCTTCCGGCGTCTCGTCGGCCACGCGGTCGGCGATATCGGGCGACCGGAACCACACCGCGCCGTCGGTGATGCGGCCCGGCGACTCGACGAGGTCGATTATCGACAGCGCCGTCACCGACTTGCCCGACCCGGACTCGCCGACGATGCCGAACACCTCGCCTTCCTCGACGTCGAAGGAAACCGATTCGACGGCGTTTATCTGGCCCTCCTCGGTGAAGAATCGGGTCGAGAGGTCCTCGATTCGGAGTTTCGGCCCGGCCATCTCAGACACCACCCTCCCCTTCGATGGAGGGGTCCAAGGCGTCCCGCAGCCAGTCGCCGATGAGGTTCACGCCGATGACCGCCAGCACGATGGCGAGGCCGGGCATCGTGGCGATCCACCAGTAGGACCGCTGGTCGCTGCGGCCGTCGGCAATGTCGGCGCCCCACGTGAGGTCGGTCCCCGAGAACCCGAGGAAGGAAAGCGCCGACTCCAGCAGGATGATGGCGGCGACCTGAATCGTCGCCAGCACGATAATCGGCGTCAGCGAGTTCGGCAGGACGTGCTGTTTGAGGATGCGAAGGTGGCTCGCGCCGGAACTCGTTGCGGCCTTGATGTACTCCTCCGAGCGGATGCTCATGGCCTCGCCGCGGGCGACGCGGGCGAACCACACCCAGTTCACCAGGGCGACGACGAGGGTCACCGTCACGGGGAAGGTAAACTCCGCGGGCATATTCGCGACGTGGTCGGCCCGCGGTAGCAGGACGTTCGGCACGGCGTCGGAGCGGGCCGCATAGACGAAGGGGTCCGGTATCGTCGTAGTGTGGAACTCCGTCTCCCTGAAGACGCCGACCAGCGCGATAGCGAGCACGAGCGACGGGAACGCCAACATCACGTCGGCGCCGCGCATCAGCGTATCGTCGACGTTACCGCCGAAGTAGCCGGCCGCCAGCCCGTAGGGAACGCCGATGAGCGTCGCCAACAGGGCGCCGAGGATGCCGACGAGCATCGACACCCGGGCGCCGTACAGCAGTCGGGAGAAGATGTCCTGCCCGAGCGCATTCGTCCCGAGGGGGTACTCCGTCTGGGCCTCGATTTCGACCGTTTCGCTCCCGCTGGGCGTGACTCGCTCCTGGGTATAGGAGAAACCGAGCGGCGGCAACTCCGAGCGGTCCTCGCCACCGCCGGTCCCGATGTTGGTCGTGGTCGGGTTGTGCAGCGTCAGGAAGGGCGCGAACGTCGCGACGAGGAAGATGACGAGGACGAGCGCGACGCCCAACTGGGCGAGCCGGCTGGTCTTGAACTCCCGTTTGAGGCTCCGACGGACGCGGTCAGACAACATTAGTCGGCCACCACCCGCGGGTCGAGATACGCATACAGCGCGTCGACGGCGATGTTGATGACCACGAAGCCGGCGCCGATGACGATGATAGTGCCCTGAATCGACGTCCAGTCGCGGTTGTTGATACTCGTGATGAGGAATCGGCCGAGGCCGGGCCACGCGAAGATGGATTCGGTGATGACCGCGCCACCGATGAGCGTCCCCAGTTGCAGGCCGAGTACCGTGATAATCGGGATGAGCGTGTTGCGGAGCACGTGTTTATACAGCGTGAGCGTCTCGGGCAGGCCCTTCGCCCGGCAGGCCTTCACGTAGGCCTTGTTTATCTCTTCGAGCATGCCGCTGCGGGTCAACCGCGTGATGAGCGCCGTGAAGTACGTTCCCAGCGTAATCGCCGGGAGGACCAGTTGGGCGGCCCAGCGGCCGAGTTCGGAGACCGACCCTTCGGTGACCAGCGCCGCCGCGGCCGTCGACAACGCCATCTGTCGGCCGGTCGTCGGCAGGAAATCCACGTGGACGGCGACGAAGATGATGAGCATGACGCCGAGCCAGAAGTTCGGCGTCGAGATGCCGAACAGCGAGAACAGCGTCGCGCCGTAGTCGACGGGTTCGTGGCGGCGACGGGCGCTGATGACGCCGAGCGGGATGGCGATGACGATGGCGACGATAGTCGAGGCGACGGCGAGTTCGATGGTCGCCGGCAGGCGGGCGAGGATGAGCGAACTCACCTCGCGGTTGATGGCCATCGACTGACCGAAGTCGCCGACCGCGAGGTCGGTGAGGTAGTCGTAATACTGGACGTAGAGCGGTTCGTCCAACCCGAGGTTCTCACGGAGACGGTCCCGAACCTCCTGGCCGGCGTCCGGCGGGACGAGGGCCGAGGTCGGGTCGCCCGGGGTCAGGAACCGCAGAAAGAACACGACCGTAACGACGCCCCAGATGACGAGAATCCCCTGAAGGCATCGCTTGGCCAGGAACTTGGCGAACCCCATACTGTCGCAAGGCTTGCCGGGAGACTATAAAAAACCGCCGCTCTGTGTCGAATTCGACTGATTAGTCAGGGACGAAAGCGTCGGCCCGAACGGGGGCCGTCCGCAGGGTGGCGCTACTCGCTGCCGCTCGGGATGTTGTTCGCCTGTTCGAGCAGGTCGGCCAGTTCCTGATTGTTGAAGTGCTGGAAGGCGCCCTCGGTGAACCACGGCCCCATCGCGTAGTTGGCGTCCAGCGTCGGGTTGCCCCAGCCGATGAGGAAGAAGGCGGGCGATTCGCTCTGCTCGGCGACGAGTTCGCTCACGAGGTTGGCGAATTCCCGCCGGTTGACCTCACAGGAGACGTTCTCCAGTTCGTCGATCTGGCTGGCACAGGCCTCGGCGATGTCGACGTCCCGGAGATATCGGCCGCGCGGGACGTGCAGTTCGAGTTCGGCACCGGCGTGGCCGCTTTCCTCGACGAGCGCCTCCGCCCGAGCGGGGTCGTGCGGATAGGGGTCGACGTCCGGGTTGTGGCCGTTGTGGCCCGGCAGCGTCGGCTGGCTCGTCTGGTCGCCGAACTCGTTGAGGATGTTGTTGATGATGGATTCGACGTCGACGGCGAAGTTCATCGCCTGTCGGAACTCCTGGCTGTCGAACGGCTCGAAGGCGTCGTTCATCACGAGGAAGATGAGCCGCGTCGACGGCGTGTCCTCGTAGCGGACGCCCTCGGCCTCCTGAACGTCCGGAATGTCGTTGGGCCGGACGTTGACGATGAGGTCGGTGTCGCCGGCGATGAGCGCGTCGACGCGGGGGCCGTTCTCGGGAATCGCCGTGAAGGTGACCGATTGCGGGTCCGGCGTTTCGCCCCAGTAGTCGTCGAACTGCGTGTAGGCGACGCGGGTGTCGTCGACGTACTCGTCGAGTTCGTAGGGGCCGGTGCCGTTCATCACGTCAGCGATTTCGCCGTCGTTGTCATTGACCCAGCTCTTCTCGACGACCCGGCCGAAGGCGGTCAGGTTCCGGAAGATGGCGGGTTCGAGCGAGTTCAAATCGAGGACGACGTCGCCGTCGACCTCGCTGGCCTCGTTGATGTCACCGATGGTCGACGCGACGTCGCTGACGTCCGGATTGTTGGCCCGGTTGATGGAGTAGGCCACGTCCTCGGCGGTCATCCCGTCGCCGTTGTGGAAGGTGACGTCGTCCCGAATCGTCAGGCGGACCTCCTGTTCGCTGGTTCGCTCCCAGTCGGTGACGATAAGCGCGATAGGGCGGCCGTCGCGGTCCCGGTAGAGGAACGGCTCGTATCCCTGGTCGATGACGTTGTAGGTCGACGTGCTGTTGTCGCCGACCGGGTCCAGCGTGGGCGCGAGTTGGCCCTGCGTAATCGTGATTTCGTCGCGCTGGGTGCTGATTTCCTTGACGTTGATGTCCTCGTCGGCGCGGGCGGTCCATTCGAGGTCGTTGTTGACGCCGTAGATGCTGTACTGCTGGTGGAGGAAGACCCACGGCGCGAGTTCGTTGGACACGCCGTTGGCGTGCTGAAGCACCTGCTCGCGGGTGGGGTCCTCTGGGAGTTCACCGTCGTACTCCCGCAGTTCCGCCTCGGCACCGGACGGCGTCGGCGTATCCGTCTCGCCGTCGCCATTGCCGTTTCCGTTGCCGTTACCACTGTCACCACAGCCAGCCAGACCGACACTGGCCGCCGTCGCCGCGGCAGCGCCGCCGTATTGGAGGAACGTTCGTCGATCAACGTCGTCGCGTGACATACACCGTCTATCGGGCAACCCTTACATATACTTTGGTGATAAATACCCCCGCTTTGCGGCAATACGCAACCCCTCGTCGTCGACCGTTTCCAGCCCAGCGGCCCGCCCGACGGCAACCATCTCCGCTCGCACAACGGTTAACCCCCGGAAGAGCGATATTCGGGTATGCGAATCGCACTACTCGGCGGAACCGGCGATATCGGGCAGGGACTGGCCCTCCGGTGGGGCTACGACAGCAGCCACGAGGTCCTCATCGGCTCGCGGGACCCCGAGAAGGCCCGCACCAAGGCCGAAGAGTACGTGACCGAACTCGAAAGCCGCGGCACCGAAGCGGACATCAAGGGCTTCGAGAACGCCATGGCCGCCGACCGCGCCGACGTGGTCGTGCTGGCGGTGCCGGCCTACCATCTGGTCGACACCGTCGAGGACATCGCCGACCGTCTCGACGACGAGACGATTCTCGTCACCCCCGCCGTCGGGATGAAGCGTGACGACGAGGGCTTCCACTACAACCGCCCCGGTGCCGGCAGCGTCGCCGCGCTTGCAGCGGAGGCCAAACCCGACGACGTGTCGCTTGTCGGGGCCTTCCACAACCTGCCGGCCGGCGGCCTCGCGGACCTCGACCACGACTTCGAGTGGGACACCCTCGTCTTCGGCGAGGACGAGGACGCCAAGGGCATCGTGTCGGATCTAGCACGGGAAATCGAAGGGCTACGCCCGCTGGACGTCGGCGGCCTCGCAAACGCACCCGAAGTCGAGGCGATTACGCCGCTGCTTATCAACGTCGCCTCCGAAAACGATGGGATGCACGACCTCGGCGTGCGGTTCCAGTAGGCGACGTCAGTCGATGAGGCCGTAGCCGCGCTTGAAGAGGTAGATGTCCAGCGCGATGACGGCGGCCGTCAGCCCCGACAGCACGCCCAGCGAAAGCACGGGGTCGACCTCCTGAAAGCCGAGGAAGCCGTAGCGGACACCGTTGACCATGTACACCATCGGGTTCAAAAGCGACAGCGTCCGGTAGACCCCCGGCAGCACGTCCAGCGAGTAGAAGACGGCGCCGAAGAAGACCAGCGGCCGGAGGATGAACTGGTTCATCACCGTCAGGTTGTCGAAGTCCTCGGCGACGAGGCCGCCGATGACGCCCAACGCGGCAAACAGCAGCGGCACGACGACCATGAACGCCACGAGGAAGAACGGCTGCCGGACCGGCACCGACGTGAACACGAGGCCGATGCCGATGATGATGAGGCCGACGATAATGCCCCGAAGCGCCGCCGCGAAGATGTAGGCCAGCACCATCGACGAGTAGGAAAGCGGCGAGGTCAGCGTCTCATGGATATACTCGTTCCAGCGGCCGTGGAAGATGGAGAACGAGGAGTTCTCGAAGGCGTTGCCGATGGCGCCCAACACGACGAGGCCGGGCAGGATGAACAGCAGGTAGTCGAAGCCGGCGATGTCGTCGATACGCTGGCCCAGAATGACGCCGAAAACGGCGAAGTAGAGGACGTTCGTAATCGCTGGCGGGAGGAACGTGTTCCGGGGCCGGCGGACGAACCGCAGAATCTCCCGCTTGAGCAGCGACCGAAAGCCGACGCCGAAGACCGAGGTGCTCATTGCAGCACCTCCAACTCCTCGGCTTCCTCGCCGGGCCGAGTCATGTCGACGAAGACCTCTTCGAGGGAGGCCCGCCGGATATCGAGGTCCAGCACCTCGTAGCCCGCGGCTTCGAGTTCACGCAGGAGTTCCGGCGCGACGCTTCGGCCGCCGCCCGCCGTAACGAGCAGGCCGTCGTCCTCGACGCGGTACTCGATGACGTCGTCGACTTTGATGTCGGGCACCGATTCGGGCGGGTTTGCCAGCGTGACGTGGAGCTGGTCGGTCCCGCGCGACCGCAGGTCGTCGGGCGTGGCGACCTCGACGACCCGCCCGGAGTCACAGATGGCCACGCGGTCACAGAGGCGTTCGGCCTCCTCGATGTAGTGGGTCGTCAGGAGGATGGTCGTCCCCTCGGCGTTGAGGCGCTCGATGACGCCCCAGAGGTCCCGCCGCAGTTGGACGTCGACCCCCGCCGTGGGTTCGTCGAGGATGAGCAGGTCGGGATTCGTGACGAGCGCACGCGCGAGGAGGAAACGGCGCTTCATCCCGCCGGAGAGCCAGTCGAAGCGCGTGTCGCGCTTGTCGTAGATGCCGACAGTCTTGAGTGCGTCCTCGGCCCGTTCGGCGGCCTCCTCGGGCGGGACGCCGTGGTAGCCGGCCTTGTGTTCGAGCACTTCGTGAATGGGGAAGAATCGGTCGACGTTGAACTCCTGTGGCGCGAGGCCGATGCGGTCCCGAGCCTCCCGATAGTCGTCTTCGACGTCGTAGCCGAACACCTCGGCGGTGCCGCCGTCCTTGCGGACGAGGCCGACGAGAATGTTGATAAAGGTGGTCTTGCCGGCCCCGTTCGGGCCGAGCAAGCCGAAGAACTCCCCGCGCTCGACTTCGAAAGAGAGACCGTCGAGCGCCCGGACGTCGCCGTATGACTTCCGGAGGTCGTCGGCGCGTATCGCAGGTTCCATACGAAAACGGAGTCGATTCGGCCGGTTAAGGGTGCTGAAACCGGACGTGACGTGGCACCGAACGCCGGGCAGGGTTTAAATAACCCTTCATTGTCGGCGATGAACCTATCCGGGAACCTTCCGACCCGCAGCCATGGATAGACGAACGTTCGTGACGGCTGCGGGGGGAATCGGGCTCGCGTCGCTACTGGGGACGGGGACGGTCACCGCGGCGGAAGGCGACGGCTACACTCGCGAGGAACACAGCGTCGAGTCCTTCGACGGGACCGAGATACCCGCCGTGCTGTTCGTGCCCGACGGCGGGGCCGACGCGGCCCTGATAACGACCCACGGCTGGGGCGGGTCGAAATCCAGCGTCGAAGGCTACGGCCCGCTGGCCACCGACAACGGCTATGCACTCGTGGCGTTCGACCAGCGTGGCTTCGGCGAGTCGACCGCCGAAGTCGGCCTCTCGGGGCCGAAAGAGGTCGCCGACGTATCGGCACTCATCGACTTCCTCCGGGCGGACGACCGCATCGACAACGCCGCCGACGGCGAGCCGAAAATCGGGATGCTCGGCGCCTCGTATGCCGGCGGTATCCAACTCAACGCCGCCGCGGTCGACGACCGCATCGACGCGCTGGTTCCTGTCGTCCCGTGGCACGACCTCGCCTTTTCGCTGGTGCCCAACGGCGTCCCGAAACTCGGCTGGACGACGCTGCTGTACGGGTCGGGTATCGCCGCGTCCCGCGGCGTCGAGAGCCCCGACCCGGAGAACCTCCAGCGCGGCGTCTCCCCGCGACTCCACGAAATCTACACCAAGACGGTAGGGCAAAACCGGCTTCCGCCGGAGGGCGAGTCGTTCCTGAAGGTCCGCTCGACGGTCTCGAAGGCCGACCGCATCGACACCCCGGCGCTGGTCGTACAGGGGCTTCCCGACACCCTCTTTACGCCCAACGAGGGCCACCGCATCGTCGAGACGCTCCGAAACGACGGCGTCGATTCACGGTTCGTCCTCTTCAACGGCGGCCACACCGCGACAGAGACGGCCGAACCGACCGAACAGGTCGAAGAAATCGAGTCGATGGCGATGTCGTGGTTCGACCAGCACCTCCGGGACGACGGCGACTCGGGAATCGCGTCGCTGACCTACTGGGACATCCAGAACGGCGAGTTCCGCGAGGCCGACGGCTTCCCGCCGAGCGACGCCGAATCGCTCGACGTCTCGCTTTCGGATCTCACCGGGGAGGGACAGAGCCCCGTTATCAACACCGCAGCACCCACGTCGACGAGTCACTTCAGTCCCGAGAACACCGACGCCGTACCCGCGTCGGTCGCGGAGTTCGACCTGACTATCGGCGACGATATCGAGGTCCTCGGCACCCCCGAACTGTCCCTCTCGGTGACGCTTGTCGGTGCCCGAGCGTTCCTCTTCGGGAAACTGTATCACGTCTCCGACGGCGAGGCGACGCTGCTCAACAATCAGGTCGCGCCGGTCGCTATCGAGGGCACGCCCGGGGAGTCGCGGACCGTCGAATTCGAACTCGTCGGCACGCAGCGACACCTCGAATCGGGCGATACGCTCCGCCTCGCGCTGGCTGCGACCGACGCCGGGTTCACCTCCGCACGCACGGGCGCTGGCGCCCTCGTCGACCACGCCGGGTCGACGCTGACGCTGCCGGTCCGGAGCGACGAGAGCGACGGCGACGATGACGAGGAAGCCGATACCGATGCGACGGTGACCCGTTCGGGCGGCAGCACCGTCTCCACCGGCGGGTCACACCACAGCCACGAGTTGGACGTCGAGGGCGGTCCGACGTTCGTCCGCGACCGGACGCCCGATGGCTGGGTCGTCGTGGACGCCGACCACCCCTACGAGCGAACGGCCCCGCCGGAAACGACCGAGAACTACATCGAGTTCCACGGCAAGGTGGCCGACGACAGCAGAGAATATCTGACGCGTGCGCCCGCCGGCGTCGACCAGAGCAACGTCTACACGTTCGGTCCGGTCGAAGTCAGCGACGACGGCACCGAGTGGCGGACCGTCTCGGGAACCGAACGGACGGTGTTGCTCGTCGGCGCCGACGTCTAACGGGTTATCGGCCGAGTTTCGACCGCGAGATGCCGACGCCGCCGGGCGTGATGACGATCTGGTCGTCTTCCTTCTGGACGATGTCGCCGCCGACCTCGTTGGCGACCTGCTTGAGTTCGTCCGAGATGTGCTCCATCGTCCGGTCGGTCGTCGTATGCCGGGTGATGTCGGCGATGACGACGTCGCCGTCGTAGACGGCGTCCTTGATGTCGACGACGTCGCCTTTCTCGCTGATTTCGGCGAAGTGTACCTGCATGCTCGCCGCGCCGGCGTCAGCGTCGAAGTCATCGATATCGAGTTCGACGTAGTCCTCGGCGTTGTGGGAGTTGCCGCCGAGAAGCTTGCTCATGAGACCCATACCTGCGAAAGCGGGGTCTGGCGGCATAGGCTTTACGTCAGACGACGCGTCGAGAGGGCCGTCGGCGGGTGCGCCACCGCGTCGACGACCCGACGCTCCGTTTCCGCCGAACACATCTTTTTGCATCGCCGTGGCCCAGATGGGACCATGACCTTCAGCATCTGCGTTCGCGAGGAGTACGAGGACGACGACGGCACCGACCAGACCCGATTCGGCGTCGCCGTCACCACCCGGCTTGCGGGAGTCGGCACGCTCTGTCCGTTTATCAGTGAGAACGGCGCGGTCGCCACCCAGAGCCTCGTCAACATCGAGTTGGGCGAGAAGGGCATCGAGTACATCGACGACGGGCTGGCCGTCGAGGACGCCCTCCAATCCCTCCTCAATGCCGACGACGGCGCCGCAAACCGCCAGCTCCACGGCGTGGACAGCGAGGGCTCGTTCGTCTTCTCGGGCGAGGAGTGCAAGCCGTGGTACGGCCACCACGACGGCGGGTCGTTTACCGTCGCCGGCAACCTCCTGACCGGCGAGGAAGTCATCGAGTCGGTCACAGAGGCCTACGAGAAGAGCGCGCCGCCACGCGGCGCGGACAGTCGAGCGGATACCGAAGGGAACCGCGAGACGGGCGACCGCGAGGAACCGCTCGCCGAACGCCTCATCGACGCCCTCGAAGCGGGTCACGAGGAAGGCGGCGATAAACGAGAGGAACTGCCCGTCCAGAGCGCCGCGCTCATGGTCGAATCCACCGAGGAGTTCGCGCTGGACCCCGCCTACAACGACCTCCGCATCGACGCCACAGAGACGCCAATCGAGGACCTCCGCGAGACCTACGAAACAGCCGTGCAGGGCCACGAGGACGCGATGGAACTCTACGAGGACGCATACGAAGAGGACGAGATGAACGACGTGGGCGAGGAGTAAGACGACCACCCTGGTGGACGAAGGGCGAGGGCTTCGGGAGCCGTTTTGTGGATACCGAATACGGAACCGCGAGCAACATCTCTGAAGCCCTCGCACGCTACGGGAGTCCGAACCCGCAAGCACCGCAACGAGCGAAGCGAGTGAGGAGCGCAGCGCGGTTCAGACGACCGTAGCGCGCTCGCCCTTCATCCGCCAGGAGCCCGGTTTATAAATGGTCTACGCAGGGAAGAAAGACGGCCGGCTGAAATCACACATGAAACTCGTATAGCTCGTCGCCGACGTGGTGGAGGTTCTCGACGACCTTCCCGGAGTCGCCGACCATATCGTTACCATCGGCCTCGGCGCGACCGACCGCGAGCGCCTTGCCGTGGTTCTCCTCGACGACGATGACGAGGTCTCCCGGCGCGATGTCGTCGGTGGCTTCGACGATGCCGGGCCGCATGATGTTGGCACCGTCGGAGACGAAGGAGATGGCCCCCGAGTCGACGGTGACGACGTGGTTTTCGGGCGGGTGTTCGTTGGCGCCGACGACCGTCAGGAAGAGTTCGTCGTCGAAGGAGGCGACCAGCGGCTCGCCGTCGACGAGGACGACTTCGCGGTCGACGTCGTCGAACTCGACGCGCTCGTAGCTGTCGCCGTCGAGGTCGACGCCGAGCTTTTCGGCGAGGGCGTCCTCCAGTTCGCTGATTTCGTCCGACCGGAGGTGGTGGCGGGACTTGACGTCCATACCCGGGCTTGGCGCGTCACGAGTTAAAAACCGCCGGTCCGGGCCGGGAGCGGCGCGGCGCCTCGGGACCGTCCCGTCACCGCTAAGGCCGCGGCGGCCCGCGTGTCAGTATGATAGATTTACGGAGCGACACGGTAACGAAGCCGTCGCTCGGGATGCGTGAGGCCGCCGCCGACGCCGAGGTCGGCGACGACGTCTACGGCGAGGACCCGACGGTCAACGAACTCGAAGCGAAGGTCGCCGACGTGCTCGGCAAGGAGGACGCACTCTTCGTGCCCTCGGGGACGATGGGCAACCAGATAGCCGCCCGCGTCCACACCGAACGCGGCGAGGAGGCCCTCGTTGAGGCCGAAAGCCACATCTACAAGTGGGAACTCGGCGGCCTCGCCCAGCACTCGGAGGTGCAGGTCCGCACCGTCGACGGCGGCGAGCGAGGCGTCATCACGCCCGAGGCCGTCGCCGAAGGCTACGTGGAGGCCGACGACCACCGCGCCGGAACCGGCCTGCTGTGTCTGGAGAACACCCACAACAGCAAGGGCGGCACCGCGATTGCGGCCGAGCGCATCGACGCCGCCTGCGAGGCCGCCCACGAGCGCGGCGTGTCGGTCCATCTCGACGGCGCGCGCCTGTTCAACGCCGCGGCGGCGCTGGATACCGACGCCGCGCGACTGGCGGAGAACGTCGATTCGGTGATGTGCTGTCTCTCGAAGGGCCTCGGCGCGCCCGTCGGGTCGATGCTCGTCGGCAGCGAGGCCTTCATCGAGGAGGCCCACCGCGTCCGCAAACTGTTCGGCGGCGGGATGCGGCAGGCCGGCATCATCGCCGCGCCGGGCCTTATCGCCTTAGAGAACCGCGAGCGACTGGCCGAGGACCACGAAAACGCCCGGCGACTGGCCGCGGGACTGGACGAACTCGACGGCATCGACGCGCGCGACCCGGAGACGAACATCGTCCTCGTGGAGACGAACGAACCGGCCGAGGAGTTCCTCGACGCCTGCGCGGAGCGGGACGTCCTCGGCGTGCCCTTCGGCGACAACGTCGTGCGGTTCTGTACGCACCTCGGCGTCGACAGCGAGGATATCGAATCGACGATTCGCCGCATCGAGGGCCTGCGCGGCTGATTACTCGTTGCCCCCGCGGCCCCGCCGAAGCCCTTCGGTGAAACTCAGGAGGATACGCCGGACGAAAAGGAAGAGCCCGAAGACGATGAGCAGGAGAACGACGATGATGCCGACCAGCGCGGGCGAGACGTCGCCGGGAAGGATTTGAAGCCCGGCGAGGGCCGCCGCGAGCGCGGTGAGTGGCGCGAGCGCATCCATAGTCGGCGGTTGCCGCGCCGGGGCAAAGGCGTTTCGGGGAACAAAGTTCATGCCCACGGGTTCAAAAGCTACGTTCGATGAGTCTCCTGCCCTCCAGTCCGGATATCTCCCCGGACAGCGAGCCACGGGTTGTCGGCCTCGACAGCGAGGAGGCCGACGACCTGATGGCGGCGCTTTCCTCGACGACGGCCCGGCGGCTTCTCTCGGAGTTACACGACGACCCCGCGCCGCCCGGCGAGTTGGCCGACCGCGTCGACACCTCGCTGCAGAACGCCCAGTACCACCTCGAAAAGCTCGAAGACGCCGGCGCCATCGAGGTCGTCGGTACCGCCTACTCCGAGAAGGGCCGCGAGATGAACGTCTACGGCCCCGCCGACAGCCCGCTTGTCATCTTCGCCGGCGAGCAGGAACGGGCCTCCGGCCTCCGGGCCGCGCTCTCGCGACTCTTCGGCGGCTTCCTCGCGCTCGGTGTCGGCGCGCTGGCGATTCAGGAACTGTTCGGCCGCAGCCTCCTCCGGGCGGGCGGGGAGGGCGCCGCGCCGGCCGGTACCGAGACGCCGACGCCGGAGCCCTCGGCGACGGGGACGCCGACGTCCACGGAGGGCGGAAACGGCGGCAATGTCGGCATTCAGTCGACCGAGACGGAGGCGGCCGCCGATACGCCGGCCCCGACGGAGGCCCCGGAGGCCGCCGAGACGATGACGCCGACCGAAGTCGCGACGGAAGCCGCCGACGGCATGGACCTGCCCGCCGTCATCGACGCGCTGGGCGGCGGGCTCCCGCCGGGACTGGCGTTCTTCCTCGGCGGCGCAACTGTGCTGACGGTCATCGTCGCGCTGACCTACGTCCGGACCCGGCCGTAGCGTCGCTTTCCGTGGGTTTTCGATACCTAAAACGCTTTTTTGACCTTTCGCCGGTGCCTTATCAACCATGCCCGTATGAATAGATGCGCTGAACGCTTCGGCCCTCCACCCCGCTGACGTTTGCCCTTGCCCGACCGATCGGCGTTCGGCGCGTTCTTCCTCCCCCACTCTGCCGCACAATCCGGCTATCCGTCGATAACTCGCGGTTCCACGGTGAACTCCTCGAAGACCTCACCCGAGGGTTCGACCAGTCGCCCCCGGGCGAGTCCACTCTCCTCGTCCCACGTCAGTTCGGCGTGTGCCGGCCGGTTCCAGCGCGGGTCCGCGTGGCTACCGGGGTTCAACATCGGGACGGTGCCCGTCCGGAACTCGGGTTTGTGGGAGTGGCCGAAAACCAACAGGTCGGCGTTGGATTGTCGGGCGAACATCGACAGCGCCGTTTCGGTCTTCCCGTCGCCGTGGGTGACCGCGATGCGGAGGTCCTGCCAGTCGACGACCCGCTCGGCCGGCAGGCGCTCGCGGACCGCCTCGTCGGCGTTGTTGCCGTAGACCCCCCGCAGGTCACAGCGGTCGTCGAAGGCATCGAGGACGGGTTCGGTCATGAAATCGCCGGCGTGAATCACGACGTTGGCGGCGTCGACGGCCTCGGCAGTGCGACCCTCGAGCCGGGTCGACTCGTGGCCGTGGGTATCCGAGAGGGCGACGAGCATACCGGCGCTACGGCGAGGGGGCCCATGACACCAACGCCTTAGTCCCGGCGGGGAGTGGTCGGTCGTATGGCAAGCGGCAGTACCGGCGTCGTCGTCGCAGCGATGTTCGCAAACGGGGCCATCGCCGTCCTGAAATTCCTCGGCTTCCTGCTGACGGGGAGTCCCTCCATGCTGGCCGAGACCTACCACTCCATCTCCGATACGGGCAATCAGGTGCTCCTGCTGGTCGGCATCAAGTACAGCCAGCAGGAGGCCAACCGGGCCCATCCGTTCGGCTACGGCCGTGCGCAGTTCTTCTATGCCTTCCTCGTCTCCGTGTTGCTGTTCGGCATCGCGGGTTGGGAGAGCCTCAAACACGGCTACGAGGAACTCCGCCACGGCGGCCACGAAACCGAGGCCGGCGCCGCCGAGTTCCTCGGCTACACCATCGACATCCCGCTACCCGTCGACCCCTTCTGGGTGTCGGTGGCCATCCTGCTGGGCGCTATCGTCTTCGAGGTCTACGCGTTCGTCAAGGCCCGCGCGGAACTGAAACGGCAGATGGACCAGTACGGCTGGTCGGGCTACCGTGAGACCTTCGAGCGGACCAGCGACATCACGACGCTGACGGCCTTCACGGAGGACACCGTCGCCCTCATCGGTCTCGTCGTCGCGCTGGTCGGCATCTTCGCGACCCGCATCACCGAAAACCCCGTCTACGACGCCGCCGGGGCGGTCGTCATCGGCATCCTCCTGATGGTCTTCGCCATCCTGCTGGCTATCGAGAACAAGCGACTCATCCTCGGCGAGAGCCTCGAAAAGACGGCCGAAAACGACCTCCGGGAAATCATCGCTAGCGGCGACGGTATTCTCGGCATCGACGACCTGCAGACGACCTTCGTCGGCCCCCAGAAGGTCCTCGTGGTCGGCGACGTGCGCTTCGAGACGGACCTCTCGCCGGCCGACGTCGACCTCGCCATCGAGGACGTCGAGAACACACTCCGCGAGGCCGACGACCGCGTCGCGTTCGTCTACATCGAGCCCGCGGACTGACTGCCCGGCGTCGGTTCGGACGCCGCCTTTCGAGTCCTTTTTCCCCGCCAGTCGGCAAGGGTCGGTATGCTTACAGCGGGCGTCATCGCCGTTCAGGGCGACGTCTCCGAACACGCCGACGCCATCCGCCGGGCGGCCGACCGCCACGGCGAATCCGTCGAAGTCCGGGAGATTCGCGACCCCGGCATCGTCCCCGACTGCGACCTCCTGCTCATGCCAGGCGGCGAATCGACTACCATTTCCCGCCTCCTCCGACAGGAGGGCATCGACGACGAGATTCGGGCCTTCGCCGCCGACGGCAAGCCGATGCTCGTCACCTGTGCCGGCCTCATCGTCGCCAGTCGCGACGCCAAGGACGACCGCGTCGAGACGCTCGATATCCTCAACGTGACCGTCGACCGCAACGCCTTCGGCCGGCAGAAGGACAGTTTCGAGGCCCACCTCGACGTCGAGAGGCTCGAACAGCCGTTCCCGGCGGTCTTCATCCGCGCGCCCGCCATCGACGAGGTCGGCGAGGGCGTCGACGTACTCGCGACCGCCAAGGACCGCGTCGTCGCCGTCCAGCAGGACAACATCGTCGGCACCGCCTTCCATCCCGAACTCACCGAGGACTCCCGGATTCACGGACTGGCCTTCTTCGAGTAATCGAGGCGAAAAACGAAGTGGGCGCGCGGTCGACGTTCGGACAGCAATGGAATCGGAACAGGTTCCAGACGACGGGGATACCCCGCTGGAGGAGGTCACCGCGGGCGTCGTCATCACGCTGACGCTACTCGCTGGCTTCGGGTTGCTGTTCGCGGGGTTCGAGTTCTTCTGGGTCGCCTTCCCCGTGGGGTTCGCCGGCCTCCTGCCGGCGGCGATGGGGGCCGTCAAGTACTATCAGCAGTCGACCGACGGGACCGCGTCGTCCCCAAGCGAGACGGACCAAGCCCTGGACGACTTGCGCCAGCGCTACGCGCGCGGTGAGTTGACCGAAGCGGAGTTCGAAGCACGCGTCGAACGCCTGCTGGAGACGGAATCGGTGGGCGACGCCCGGGACTACGCCGACCGAATCGAGACGCGCCCCGAGGCCGACCGGGAACGCGAGCGCTGAGACGGTCGGCCGAACCGCGGCGTTGCAGAGACGAACGCGTTTTTAGCCGTGCGTGCCGTGCCGAACGTATGGACGCACACATCGACGGGGTTCGGGTCGCCGAGACCCCAACGGGACTGGCGGCGGTCGTCCTCCTCGGCGTCGCGGACAGCGAGGACGTACTGCCCATCTTCATCGGCGTCGAGGAGGCGACCAGCATCGCCCGCGGACAGGACGCCACCGACATCGGGCGGCCGCTGACCCACGACCTCATGCTCGACGTGATGGAGGAACTCGGCGGCCGCGTCGACCGCGTCGTCATCTCCGGCCTCGACGAGGACACCTACGTCGCCGACCTCCACATCGAGACGCCGCGGGAGGCAGCCGTCGTCGACGCCCGCCCGAGCGACTCGCTGGCGCTTGCGGCCCGCACCAACGCCGACATCGAAATCGAGGACGGCGTCTTCGAGGTGGGCCGTGAGTCCCCCGACGAGTACGACGAACTGGACGACGTCCGCGAGGTGATGGCCTGATGAGCGAGGGGTCGACCGACGAGATTCTCGACGAACTGTTCGCCGTCATCGAATCCCGAAAGGAGGAGTTGCCCGAGGACTCGTATACGGCCTCGCTGTTCACCCACGAGAAAGGCGAGAACGCGGTGCTGGAGAAACTCGGCGAGGAATCGACCGAACTGATTCTCGCGGCCAAGGACGACGACCACGAGGAACTGGCCCACGAGGCCGCCGACATCGTCTATCATATGCTGGTTCTGCTCTCGATGAAGGACATGGACGTCGCGGACCTGCGTGCGGAGCTTCGTGAGCGTCGGTGACCGCATTTCGTGTTGTTTGTTTATAAAACGAACCCGTGCGAAAACGCCTAGCGGTCGATGTGGTGGATTGCGCCCGGCGAGAGCAACGTTCCATCGGGCAATTCGACCCACCCGTCCGGTTTGATGGTCGCCGGTCCCTCGTGGAGAACAGTCGTACCGTCGTCACCGTAAATGACGGCGTCTTCGAGGGACGTCTGCAGAAGTTCCCGGATGGCTTTGGCGAAGGGTTCGGCGGGAGCGAACATACCCGATAAATCGGGCCGACGGGACAAAACGGTCCGGCCTAGTTTACTGCGGTTCGAACCGGTAGGTCAGGATTTCGCTGGATTCGTCCCACTCGAAATCGCCGGGATGGACCTTCTCCATGCGCTTCTTGTAGGCGTCCAGCGACGGCGACCCCTCTCGCTTGGCGTCGGCGTCGGTCAAATCCCCGAGCGTGCGCTCCTCGACGCTCGTCACCTCGAAGGTGGTCCCGTCGACGTCGAAGGTGTCGCCTGCCTCGGCGTAGCGATTGCCGGCCCCGCGGCTGAGTTGGGTGATGTCGCCGTCGAGGGCGGCCTGTTTGACGCGGTCGTTCGGCAGCAGCGCGTCGGCGTCGATGCGTGCCATACCCCCAGTACGGGTGCCAGCCCCTTAATCGAGGAGGCCGCCGACGGCGCCGCCGATGGCGCTGTCGACCGCGAGTAGGACGGCGATGAAAGCGACCACCGCGAAGACGCCGAGGCCGCCCACCGCGCCGACGGGGCCTTCGAGCGTGAGGCCGATTACCGCCACCAGCAGGCCGGCGATGACCGCCAGCAGGAGACCGCCGAGCGCGCCCGCAAGCAGGCCGTGCCAGGCGCCGCGGAGGACGCCGCCGCCCGCAATCAGGCCGGCGACGAACCCGCCGACTAGCCCCGCGCCGACGTGGCCGACGACCGGCAGTGCGAACGCGAAGACCCCGGCGACGATACCGACGAGAGCGCCGATGAGGACGGCACGCCAGTTTACCATGGGCGCCATAGGTCGCCGTCGCGCAAATGGCTTCCGGCAAGCGGCTTGCCGGCCGGAAAACGGGGGTTAGCCGCCCGTACGCGAGACACGCTCCTTATAGGGACGGACCCACTATCCGAGGTATGGACTTCGAAGACCTTCCGACGGTGCCCCGGTCGGAGGAGTTGGTCGACAAGGCGTTCTCGCGGGCAGCACGCGCGGGGCGAGCGAAACAGGGGATCGAGGCCCAGGAGTCGATGCTCCAGACCTCGGCCAACATCCTCTCCGATAACCTCCAGAACGTCGTTACCTCGTGGCCGGATTTCGGACTCGTCGACGAGTTCTACTACGAACTCGCCGACGCGACGCTCGCAGAGACGGACGTCGGCGGCGTCGACAACCTCCGCCAGCACCTCTCGTCGGTCATGAGCGCCGGTCGCCAGATCGAGAACCTCAAAGAGGAGTACCACGGCCGCATCCGCAACGCCGACAGCGACACCGCCCGAAAGCTCCGCAAGCAGGCCTTCGCCCGCTTTGCGGACGTAACCGAAGGCGTCGCCGACGACCTGCTGGCCATCGGCGAGGCACGGGACGCGCTGAAAGTCCTGCCCGACATTCGGGCGGACGAACCCGCCATCGTCGTCGCCGGCTACCCGAACGTCGGCAAATCCTCCTTCGTCAACGACGTCACCAACGCGACGAACGAGACGGCCTCCTATCCGTACACGACGACGGGCATCAACGTCGGCCACATCGAGCGAAACCACATCCGCTATCAGTTGGTCGACACGCCCGGCGTCCTCGACCGGCCCTCCGAGGAGCGCAACGCCATCGAGTCGCAGGCAGTCTCCGCACTGGAGCATCTCGCCGACGCCGTTTTATATATGGTCGACGCCAGCGCGGCCTGCGGCTACCCCCTGGAGGACCAACTCGACCTGCTCGAAGAGGTTCAGGACCGATTCGACGTGCCCGTCCTCGTCGTCTGCAACAAGTCGGACCGCTCGACCGACGTCGAGGCCGATTACTACATGAGCATCGAAACGGGCGAGAACGTCGAGGAGGTCCTCGATGCCGCCATCGAAGCGGTCGGCCACGAACCCGAACTGCCCTTCGAGGAGTAACCGGCCTTTTTCAGTGCCCCGCGAATCGATAGTCAATCGGCCAGTAGCTTCGGAGAAGCGCTCTCCGGCCCGATCAAACCGTTTTAATCCGAATAAATTCGGTCAAACTCCGTGTGACGGTTTACCCCCTTTATCTTCCGTAGGGCCGTCGTGCCGACTGCAATGTCAGTCTCAAAGACCCTGGTGGCAGTGCTGGCAGTATTGCTCGTTGCTGGAAGCGGTGCCGCAGTAACGGGACTGGCCCAGACGGATGCCGGCGCGTCGTCGGCGTCCGTATCCGACCTCGAGATGGATGCAGCGCTCGATAACGAAACCGTCACGGTGACCGTGACTGACGACGGCGCGCCCGTAGAGAACGCCTCGGTCACCGTCGAAGGCGAAGAGGAGGTAACCGTCACCACCGACGCGGACGGAACGGCGACGGTCAACCGCTCGGCGCTCAGCGAGGACGATGAGTCCCTCGAAGAACTCGAAGTCGAGTACGAGTCCGACCACGCGGAGGGCGAACTGGAGTACGTCGTCGATGACGGCTCGCTCTCCCTCGTCGAAGAGGAATACGAGTACGACGTAGAGGAAGAAGACGGCGAGGCGGATGACGACGAGAGCGAGGAATCCGAAGACGAGGACGACGAAGAGGAAGACGACGACGATGAGGCAGAGGAGGATGATGAAGAAGAGGACGATGAAGAAGACGACGAAACCGAGGAAGACGCCTAACCGCGCGTAAGGTCCCCCGGTCTGTCGACGGACGGCACAGTTTTTCGCCTGTTTTTCTCGTCAATCGGCCGCTACTCAGGGCAGCAACGACCGGCCGAACTTCGGCAGCATGCCGACCGCGGCCGTCGTGAATGCGATACCGGCGGCGGGCGACGGCAACCTATCGCCGAATATCCAGCGATAGCCCCGAACCGGTGTGAGCGCGCCCATGGCGATGACCATGTGCGCCGGGATGTCGACCGTCGCGTGTTCGACCGGGTGGTAGTGGGGGTTGTAGTGGTCGAGCGAGACGACCCACGAGGTGGGGTACTCCCGAATCTGGAGGTGTTCGCCCTGTTCGTGCTCGCGGTAGACCGAGACCGCTCCCTTATGAATCGACCACGGGAAGTTCGACCGCCGGAGGTCGATATCGGTGGGAAGCGCCGGCTCGGCGGCTTTCGGTACGGCCACCGACTCCTCGGCGCCGAGCGCACGCGCCAGCGTGACGGCCTCCTCCCACGACTCGACGGTCTGCTTCTCCATACCTATCATACGAACGGCACGCGGATAAAATAGCCGGCTGTGGACTCGAAACGGTCCGTGGGGAAGAAGCGACGCGTCAGTTCACTGCGGTCGCGTTGTAACTCACGCGCACCTGATAGGAGACCGACACCGACCCGGTATCGAGTCGCGTGTTCGCGCCATCGGCCGACGCCTCGGCGACGGCCCCCTCGTATCGGACCGGGCGGTAGTGCTGCTGGGAGGCATCGACGGTGGCGACGTTGGTCACCTGCAGGTCGCCGTTGGCCGCGATGGCGTCGGCCTGCGTGCGTGCGTCGGCCATCGCGTTGTCGATGGCGTCCTCACGGAGGTCCGTGCGGGTGTCCTCCGAGAGCGTGAACCGGACGGCGCCGACCTCGGCGTTCGCGGCGGTGGCAGCGTCGATGACGTCCCCGGCGCGGGCGGGGTCATCCACCGTCACCTCGAAGGCGTGGACGCCGCGGTAGGCGGGCCCCTCGCGTTCCTCCTCGCGCGGGTGTCGCTGTTCGTGAATGCGGTATTCGGTCGTTTCGTAGGCCGATTCGTTGACACCGGCCGCCGCGAGTTCCTCGCGGAGGGTCTCGGCGTCGGCCACGAGCGCGTCACGGACGGCGCTCGCGTTGTCGCCTTCGGCGGTCGCGGCGACGCGGACGACGGCCTGGTCCGGCGGGGCGTCGGCCTCACCGGTCGCGTCGACGGTAATCGCTCGGTTCGCGGGGTCGTGTGCAGTCGTGTCGCCGCTCGCCGCGGTGACGAGCGCGGCGCCGGCCAGCGCCGCGCCGAGGATGGCGATGACGACGACCAGCACCGGGAGGGCATCTCGTTGCATACACGTCTCCGTGCGGCGGCGACTACCCTATAAACGCCGAAACATCAAACGCGCCTTTGAGTCTTCAGGCGCGTTCGACCTCGAAATACAGCACCTGCACGTCGATATCGAGGCCGTGTTCGGTCCGGAGACGGTTGTCTATCGCCTCCGCGAGGCCCGGCCGTGGGGCGTCGGGCGGGACGCCGACGGTGACGACCACCGTCTCCGGGCGGTGGAAGAGCACGTATTCGGTCTCCGTTCGGACCTCCAGTTCGACCAGTTGATAGCTCTGATAGGCCGGGTCCGCCAGTTCCGTGTTCACGCTCTCGCGGATGTCCTGTTCGGCCGTCGCCGTCTGATAGGAGTCGTAGGTGACGCCGCCGAGGAACAGCGACAGGAGCGCGATGGCGGCAACGAGGACGCCGACCCGTTTGAGGGTCGCGACGCGCGCACGGTCACGGCGGAAGAAGTGTTCCGGCCGGTAGCCGGCATACCAGAGGACCAGCAGGGCCGCGAGGTTAATCGAGAGGACGTTGACCGCGACGAGGACGCCGGACCCGACCGCCAGCGCGGGAAGGCCGTAGGCGATGCCGATACCCACCGTCGCCGCGGGCGGAATCAACGCCACCGCAATCATGACGCCGACCAGCGCGGCGCTGATGCCGGTCATCAGGCTGAGCGCGCCGGCCACGCCCGCACCGAGGGCGACCACGAGCGAGAGGAAGTTCGGCGAGAGCCGTTCTTCGACTTCGCTCAGGGCCAGCGGGTCCAACCCCGGCGGCACGAGGTTCGCCATCTGCACGAAGACCGCGAAGCCCGTCGCCGCGACGATAGAGAGGAGAACACCAAAGACCTGCAGGAGGATGCCCCGTCGGAAGAGTTCGGCGTCGTCGACGACGCTACCGACCGCCGCGGCCATCGCCGGGCCGATAAGCGGCGCGATAACCATCGACCCCACGACGGTCGCCGGCGAGTCCAACAGGAGGCCGGCGGTGGCGATGACCGCCGAGACGATTGTCATCACGACGTAGGTCGGCAGCGAGGAGGCCAACTCCTCGGCGCGGGCGACCAGTTCCTGTCTGGCGATGCGGTCGCTGCTGTCCCCGTTTTCCTCCCCGTATTCCTCCTTCAAGCGGTCGAACTTCTCGGAGACGACCGTCTCCGCGCTCAATACGACCGTGTAGGCCTGCCGGTCGAGGCCGACCTCGCGGAGGTCCTCCAGAATCGGCTCGACGGCGTTCGTCGGCAGCGGGAAGTACGCCACAGCCGTGTACTCCCGGCCGCTGGTCTCGTCGGTGACGACGTAGTCGATACCCTCCTCGTCGAGGACCTTCAGCACCGTCTCCCGCTTGCCGGCAGGGATGGTCACCTGAACGAGTCGCACACTGGCCCGTCGAACGGCACCGCGTTAACCCTGTCGCCGTCGGGAGAGCCGACCGAAAACGGGTGCCGGACTCACACCGAAAGGACGGGCTGGGAGGCGTGGGCCAGCACGTACTCGGCGGCCTTCTCGATGACCGCCTCGGGGTCGCCGGTGACCGGTTCCCGCGGGACGACGACGAAATCCGCGTTCAGGGTCTCGGCGACGTCGAGAATGACGCTTCCGGGGTGCTGCGAGAGCCGCGAGACCGAAAAGCCGCAGGCCGACGAGTGGGTGATCGGCACCTCACCGGAGAGCGTCCGGACGGTGGCCATGATTTCCTCGCCCTGCTTGGCGACCGATTCGGCGGTAACCTCGCCGTTGGCCATCGCGTCGCCGGCGTTCTCCGCGACGAGATACACCGCGTGGACGCCCGCTTCGTAGCGCTCGGCGACGGCGGTGGCGTACTCGACGGCCTCCAGGGCCGTCTCGGAACCGTCGACCGGAACGAGGACCGTATCGACCTGCATACCTGAGTCTTGCTCCGGGTACTCAAAAAGCTGTGTCCGCGGGTACTTTTAAGCCGACGGCGGGCCGACAGTCTGGTATGTTCGAGACGGTGGTGGTCGCAACCGACGGCTCCGAGAGCGTCGGCCGGGCCGTGGATTGCACGCTCGACCTCGCGGCGAAGTTCGACGCCACCGTCCACGCGCTTTACGTCATCAACGAGAGTCAGGTAGAGTCACTGCCCGAACGGCTCCACAGTGACGTCCGGCAGGCTCTCGACGAACAGGGACAGGACGCGCTGGATAACGTTATCGAAGCCAACGAGGACCGCGAGTATCCCGTCGACCTCGAAACCGCGGTCCGTGTCGGCCGCCCGGCCAAACAAATCGTCGGCTACGTCCGGGATATCGAGGCCGATGCGGTGGCGATGGGTACCCGTGGCCGGAGCGGCAAACACTCCTTTCTGGTCGGTAGCGTCGCCGAACGCGTCGTCCGCACCTCGCCGAAGCCGGTGTTGACGGTTCGGCAGTTGGATTAGTCGGGCGCGACACGCACGCGCCACCGCCGAACGAGGGATTATTCCCCGGGGCGCCCCACCCGTCGGTATGGACGATTGGCTCATCGACGACGAGACCCTCCCCCTTAGCCGTCGCTCGGTCCTCCCGGGCGAGGGCTTTTTCATGCCGGATTCGCTCGACGAGGCACAGGCCGAACAGGAGGCCCGCGAGACGTTGGCCGACGCCGACCGCGTGGTCATCGCCGACCCCGACGCCGACGGCCTCGGCTGTGTCGCCCTCCTGCGGCAGGCCTTCGACGAGGCCTCACTTCTGCCTGCTGGCCCCCACGAACTCGGCGAAGCCCTCGAATACGTCGCCGAGTACGCCGAACCCGGCATCGACGTCTACGTCTGTGACCTCTGTCCGGATTCGGAGTACGACATCGAATCGCTGCCGCTGGTGGCCGAACTCGCCGACTCGGTGCGCTGGTTCGACCACCACCAGTGGGACGACGAATACGTCGACCTCGTCCGCGAGCACGCCGAGTTGGTCGTCGGCGACTCCGACGAGGAGTGTACCACCGACGTGGCGCTCCGCTCGCTCGATTTCGACTTCGACGACCGCTTCGTCGACCTCGCGGCAGTCACCCGCGACCACGACCTCTGGATTCGCGACGACCCCCGCAGCGACGACCTCGCGGACAACTCCCACTGGGCCGACCCCGAGGAGTACATCGAGACGGTGACCGAACACGGCGCGGACCTGCCCGCCGAGGTCCAGGACTTCCTCGAGGAACAGCGCGTCGAGAAGGAAGCCCTCATCGAGAAGGCCGTCGACCGCGCCGAGTACAAGGTCATCGGCGACTGGACGGTCGGCGTCACCTACGGCCGGTGTTCGCAAAACGAGGTCGCTGAAGCGATGCGCGAGGAGGGCGCCGACGCCTCGGTCATCGTCAAACCCGCCGGCTCCGCGTCGATTCGCGGCACCGACGAGTTCGAGCGCTGCCACGAAGTCGCCGCACAGGTCAGCGGCGGCGGCCACCCGAAAGCCGCCGGCTGCAAGCCCGATATCTACGACGACATGCTGGATTACGCCCACCACTGGACGACCCGCGGCGCCATCACGAAGCAGGTCATCCTCGACGCCTTCCGGAACCTCGACGACGAGGAGTCCGAAGCCGACGCATAACGCGAAAAGAACGGAACGTTCCGCCCGCTATTCCTCGACGACCCACTTGTCGGAGTAGGTCGTCCCGCAGGCACAGGCCGCGTAGGCGTGAATCACGTCGCCCTCGGCGTAGATACCGCCGACGGCCTCGTTTTGCTCCTCGGCGAAGGCGAAGACGAACTTGACGTAGTGTTCGTCGGCCTCGCCGTCGCCGACCTCGGGACAACTGCCGCTGGTGCAGTCCTCGGCGATGTCGCCGTCGGTCTGCATCGCCTGCCCGGCGAAATCCATCGCATCCAGCCCCGTCGCGCTCTGGAAGGCGGCCTTGCCGTCGTCGCCCGGCAGAACGAGGATGACGCCGTCCTCGACGCGCGTGCCGATTTCGAGCAGGTCGTCGATGGAGCCGACGCCCTCCTCGTGGAGGTAGATGAGGATGTCCTCGGGGCGCTCCCCGCGAAGAAAGGCGTCGTAAAGGGCGCTCTCCTCGCCGTCCTCGCTCATCCGTCGAGGTCCTCCGCTATCGAGGCGAGGCTGTCGTCCGGGCTGTCGGCGACCTGGTAGACCGCGTCCTCACCGGGCGCCCGGAAGCCGTACTGTTCGCCATCGACGACGATATCGACGAGCACGGACCGGCCGGCTTCGAGGTCCTTCTCGTCGACCCACTCGCTCAGACGGTTCTGACCGTCGCGTTCGCGGGCCAAGCGGGCGTTCTCGTAGAGCCCGCGAATCTCGACGTCGCCGTCCAGTCCGACCTGCACGTCGGCGTGGTAGGTTGTGTTGCCGGCTTCGACGCGGACCACGCCCTCCGGCATCGTCCCCTCGGGAACGACGACTTTCGGACGGTTCAACGCGCCAGCCTGCTCTATCGACGCACGGACGGTTTCGACACCGTCTGAAGAAAGGCTCGGCATGAAAGAATGAACCGCGGTCGTTACTCGTCGTCCTCGCCGCCGAGGAGGTCGTCGATGGACTCCTCGCCCTGCTCGACGATGCTGGCGTTGATCTGTCGCGTGTCGTCGGAGATTTCCGCGCCGCGAACGGTCACGCGCTTGCGCTCGCCGTCGACGCTCGGCTCGAAGCCGACGCCGCCCTCGAGGAGGATTTCGGCGGTGTCCGTGCCCGAGACGTCCTCGCGCATCGGTCGGCCCGACGTGTCGGAGCCGCCCGTGATTTCGAGTTCGTAGCCCGAGAGGCCGAGGGCGTCACCGTCGACGGTTTCGCCGATAGAACGGCCGATGAATCGGTTCGCGTCCTGTCCGTCCACCTCGAAGGAGTACGTAGTGCCGTCCTCGTCCCCGACGACGACCTGAAAGTCTGCCATACGGGATGACACTCGGTGCGGCGGCAAAAGGGTATTGAAACAGATTGGTGGCTGGGCGTTTTTGGATTCGGTATCTATTCACCCGCTTCGGCGCGCTTTCGGGTGTTTTGCTCTACTGGGGTTGTGTTCTTTGGCGGTTTATAAATCGAGCTTGGCGACTCCTCGGCTGCAAACAGCCGGAAAGCCCTCGGCCGCTGGCGGTCGCTCAGCGACATATCCTCGCTTCGCTCGGATAGTGGTCGCTGAGGCGACTATATAAACGCCAGCGCACCTCGCCCTTTCTGTCCGCCAGGAACCGCGACCGCACCGCGCCTGCCCTTCCCCGGGTCGCGAGGGTCGCCGAGGGCGACCACTCGCTCCCGGCCAAGTGAGTCTTATAAATGGCGCGCGCTGGCCGACCGCCGCGAGCACACCGCGAGCGGCGGTCAGACGGAGCCGTGCGAGGGACGACTGAACCCGAGCGAAAGCGAGGGTGAAGGAGTCGGTTGGGGAGGGTGTGGCTGCGGTCGCGGTACCTGGCGGAATCGAAGGGCGAGGCCGGATGGACGAAGCACGGCGACGCAAGCACCGCAGGGAGCAACGCGACCGAGGCGCGCAGCGAGCCGCGCGAGTCGAGCCGGCCGAGGGCTTCGGAGGCGGCAGTCCCTCTTGAGTAGCAGTCGGCAACATCAAACCCCTCAATTCCAGCAGAACCGGTCGGCTTATCCGAGCCAGCAGTCAAACATACATATGTTCGATTCACGCCCGAACCGCGATGCGGAGGTCGTCCTTCTCGGGCGGTCCAACGTCGGGAAATCGACGTTGATGCGGGAGATTACGGGCCACAGCAAGTTCGCCACCGGTGGCAGCCCCGGGGTCACGAAGAAGCCGAACCACTACGACTGGACTTCGGAGGACTTCGTCATCACCGACCTGCCGGGATTCGGCTTCATGTCCGGCGTCCCCGAGGACGTCCGCGAGGACATCAAACGCCGCGTCGTCCAGTACCTCGAAGAGTACGCCGACAACATCCTCGTCGGCGTCCTCGTCGTCGACGGCAAGGCCGCCGTCGATATCATCGACCGCCACTCCGGCCCCGACGAGATTCCCCACGACGTCGAGATGTTCGGCTTCCTCCAGGAACTCGACATCCCCACCGTCGTCGCCGTCAACAAGATGGACAAGGTCGACGAGCAGGACGACCGCCTCGACGAACTCGCCGAACGCCTCGGCTTCTATCCCCCGTGGCAGCAGTTCGACCACATCTTCGCGCCAATCTCCGCCAAGCGGGGCAATATCCAGCCGCTCAACGATGCGGTTCGGCACCATCTGCACGAACAGCAGCGGGACGACCTTTTCAAGTTCTTTTAAACCACGAACTTTTTGCCGGCGCGGGTTGCGGGCTACGCCCGCAACCACATGACGTGGCGGCGAAGCCGCCACGCTCGCGTAGCGCGCCGTGCAAAAGTTCGATGAAAAAGACACGTCGGCCCTCCCTACGGTCGGGCCTCCGTCCCGCGCTCCCTGCGGTCGCGCGGAGAACCGCCTCGGGGGCCTTCTCCGAAGGCCCCACTCGGCGGATACTAACCGCTCGTTGATTGTTGAAGCCTCTCGTCAGAAGTTGGAACGGTGGCTCAGAGAAAGTCCCTCATCACAAGGGGCTCAGAGGGGGTAACTGTCGTCACCGCCACCATCGGCACTTGGCTCTGGACCACCAAGAATCCACGCTTACGTGCTCACAGGGGCGAGGGGTTCGCCTGCTCGTGGAACTACGTCTCCGACTGCAGGATGTCCATCAGTCGGCTCTTGCCGAGTTCCTCGATGAGCACGGAGAGTTCGAGGATTTTCTCCTCGCCGAGTTCCTCCACGAGGGCTTCGATTTCGTCGGCCGTGAACGTACGTGCGAGACTCGCCATCGTATCGACGACCTCACCGGTGCGCTCGGCGGCGTCCTGCGACGGCGAAATCGTCAACGGCCGGTTGACGAACTCACCCTCCTTGTAGTAGCAGAACCGGAGCTGGTTCTCGTCGGCGTCCTCGGGCGTCACGATCTGCACCACGCCGTAGCCGTCCTCCCATTCGTCGACTTTCTGTTCGAGAATCGTTCGGTATCGCATTACGACAACGCTTGTCGCCTACATACATAAGCGCTTTCGCTTAGAAGATTCGTGGAATGGGAGAATAGTCAGTCCACAGCTAGCCGCTGTCGTCCCGGGACAGTAAGTGCTACGCCAGCGCCAGCACGGTGTCGGCAACCGCACCGACGATCGTCTCCCACACCGAGACGTCCGTCGCCATCGCCAGCACGGTATCGAGCCCGAAGAAGGCAAACAGGCCGGCGGCGACGAAGTGGACCGTCCGCGCCTCGAAGAGGTGGGCAAACCGGCTGAACACGTAGGCGTTCAGCAGGCTGACGGGGATAATCGCGAGCATCTCACCGAGCCAGATGGCTGCGGTGGCGCCGTACTGGGCGGCGAGGCCGATGGTTACCAGTTGCGTCTTGTCGCCGAACTCGCCGGCCGCCATCAATACGAAGATGGGGAGATAGCCGCCGAACACCTCCGGGACCTCCCGGTCGATGATGGGAACGCGGACGTCCTCGGCGACGCCGAGGCCGCCATCGGCGACCGTCGACATGTCCTGACCCGGGTCGGGCGCCGACCGCGCCAGCAGATACGCAAAGAGGAGGAACATCCCGGCGGTGATGCCGTCGAGAGCGAGCGGCGGGAGCACCTGCTGAAGCAGATGACCGAACCAGATTTCCAGCGCCGTCCAGCCGGCGAAGGCGGCAGTCGCGGCGGCGACGACACCGAGGGGATGATAGCGCGTCGACAGCCCCGCGATGATGAACTGGACCTTCTCGCCCGGCAGCACCGCGAGTTGCGCGACGAAGGCGACGGCGACGATAGTGAGGAACTCGGCCATATCAGCGGGTCACCCCGACGATACCGCGGCCTCGTAGCGCGGCGGTACTCGCCCGGATCGCCACGGTATCAGCTCCCATTACGTGTAATTAGATGCCCCTAATCCTAAAAAGGTTCAAATCTAATCCGAGCGGCGAGGGTGAGGGGGTCGTCAGTCCTCGAGCGGCCCGTGCGGCATCACTTCGGGGCCGGGGTTGCCGTTCGTGACCGTCGCATTGACGCCGAAGACGTCCGCGAGGAGGTCCTCGGTGACGACGTCGTTCGGCGGCCCCCAGTCGTAGGGCGACCCGTCCCGAAGCGCGACGAGGTTGTCGGCATAGCGGGCCGCCTGTGCGATATCGTGGAGGACGAGGCCGACGGTGATTCCGTTTTCGCGGTTGAGCGACTGGACGGTTTCCAGCACCTGCAACTGGTGGCGCAAATCGAGGAACGTCGTCGGTTCGTCGAGCAGGAGAACGTCGGGTTCCTGTGCCAGCACCATCGCGATCCACGCGAGTTGGGACTGGCCACCGGAGAGTTCGGCGAGTTGCCGGTCCCGGAGGTGTTCGATGCCGGTTCGCTCGATGGCGCGGTCGACCGCCTGCATGTCCTCCTCGTTGACGGGGTCGAGGAAGCCGCGGTAGGGATACCGGCCGTGGGTGACCAGTTCCTCGACGGAGACCGACTCCGGCGACTCCCGTTCCTGTGAGAGGAGGCCGATGCGCCGGGCGCGGGCCTTGTCGTCCATCGCGTAGACGTCGGTATCGTCGACGGTGACGTCGCCGTCCCACGGCTTGAGTTGGCCGGCAAGCCCCTTCATGAGCGTCGATTTGCCGGAGCCGTTGGGGCCGACGAGGGCGGTCACTTCGCCGGCAGGCAGAACGACGTGGTCGCACTCGACGATGGGACCTTCCGCCGAGTCGTAGCCGATTTCGAGGCCGTCGCCGACGAGTTCCGACCCCACCGGGGCGGCGTCGGTCGCGTCGGTTCCGTCGGCCGACCGACCGTTCGTCGCGTTGTCGGTCCGGTGCTCCGTCTCCATCGGTGGTGGCGTCGCGTCGCTCATGTTAGAGTTCACCCAGTTGCTTGCGCTTGCGCATCAGATACAGGAAATAGGGGCCGCCGATGAGGCCGGTCACGATACCGACCGGCAACTGCGTCGGGGAGTTGAACACCAGTTCGAAGGAGAGTCGCGCGGCGGTGTCGGCGACGACAAGCAGCGCGGGCCCGACGAAGGCACATCCGACCAGCAGGCGTTTGTGGTCGCTGCCGACGAGCGTCCGCACCATGTGCGGGACGATGAGGCCGACGAAACTGACGATGCCGGCGACGGCGACCGAGGACGCCGCCGCGACGATGGCGACCGCCGACAGGACGAACCGCGCCCGTTCGACGCGCATGCCGAGGGCGCTGGCGGTTCGCTCGCCCAGCAGGAGGACGTTGAGGTATCGGGCGCCGAAGATGGCGCTCGGCAGGACGATGAGGACCGTCCACGGGGCGACGATGCGGACCTGTTCCCAGTCGACGCCGGTCAGCGACCCGGTCGTCCAGGCGATAGCCGCCTGCACGGTTCCGACGTCCTCCGCGAAGAAGAACAGCGCCGTCTGCATCGAATCCAGCACCATGGCGACGATGACGCCGGCCAGCACGAGTCGCACCGGCGATGTGCCGCCCTTCCAGGCGATGAGGTAGACGAGCAGCCACGCGGCGGCGCCACCGAGGGCCGCCGTCAGCGGCAACAGCGCCGCGACGCCGGTGAAAACGACGATGGTCAGCAGGATAGCCAGTCCGGCACCGGAGGAGACGCCGAGGATGAACGGACTGGCGAGTTCGTTGCGGGTGACCGCCTGAAAGATGGCCCCCGAGATGGCGAGGTTGAAGCCGACGAACGCGGCGACGAACACCCGCGGTAGGCGGATGTTCCAGACGATGAGGGTTTCGCTGGCGAGGTCGGCCTGCGTCGAGAGGCCGAGCGCCTGTGTGGCCGCGTCGCCGAGGAAGAAGGACAGCAGCACGCCGGGGTTGCCCCAGACCGCGGGGTCGAAGACGGCCCGCCACGCGTCGACGAGCGTCATCGAGTAGGTGCCGAACGACACCTGCACCAGTGCGGCGGCGAAGGCGGCGGCGATGCCGCCGATAATCGTCACCAGCAGACTCCGGTCGACCCACTCGAGGCGGCGGGACGAACCGGCGTCGTGACGGGGGGAAACCTCGTCGGTATCTGCTGCCATGAGGGGTTACTCGGTGATAATCGAAGCCAGTTCCTCGCGGTCGAAAAGTTCCCCGGAATAGGAATCCGGGAAGTAGAGTTTCGCGTACCGTTCGGTGAGGAACAGGTTGTGAATCGGGCCGGCGTAGATGGGGCCGCCACGGAAGACCTGCCCCTCCTGAACGGCGGTCAGGTCCGAGGCGACGTCGTGGTTTTCCATGAACGCGAGGACGGTGTCCTCGAACTCCTCGCGGGTCTTGGTTTCGTGGCCGCGGATGAGGATGGAGTCGGGGTCGACCTCCAGCATCGTCTCGTAGTCGATCTGGCCGCGGTCGTTCGTCGAAAGTCCCTCGATGCCGGTGCCCGAGAGCGCGTCGGTGATACCGAGGTCGCGGAACTGCTTTTTGTTCGTCCCCTTGTCAGACAGGCGGTACGGGTAGAAAGCCTCGGGTTCGTTGCCCGCGGCGAAACACAGCAGGGCGTTCGGCCGCTGGTCGGCCGACGGAAGGTTCGTCTCCACCTCGGTGATGAACCCGTCGTGGAACTCGGCGAAGGCCTCGTAGCGGTCGACCTCGTCGAAGACTTCGGCGACCTTCTGGAAGGCCTCGTACATCGTGTAGTAGCGGTAGTCGTGCCACGAGTCGGTCCGCCGGAAGATGGTGTTGCCGAAGAAGGGCGCGACGTTTTCCGACAGTTCGTCGACATCGGCCTGCTCGAAGCCGAATCCGTTGTTAATCAGCCACTGCGGGTCGATGAGATGGAGGTCGCTTTCCAGTTCGTAGAAGATTTCCTTGTCGATAGCACCGTCGGTGACCAGTTCGGTGAGACTCCCTTTGTCGATGTCGACGCCGTCGAGTTCCTCGTAGTGGTCGATGTGATAGCGGTTGATGATGCCGGTGGAGTTGATGGCGTCGCCGTGGCCGAGCGCGACGGCCATATCCGCGTAGCCGGGGAAGTAGTTGGCCACGTTCTCGGGGACGCCGTCGAGCGTTACCTCGCCGACGGGTTCCATCGACACCGTGCGACCCTCGCCGTTGTCGTCGCCTGCGCCGGGCGACGATCCGCTCACACAGCCAGCAAACAGTCCGACGGCACCGGCGGCGCCGGCACCCAGCACGTCACGTCGTGTGCGTTGCATATGCTTTAGGCCAGCCTAAACGAATAAAAGAACATCGGTTTTTAGGCAGGCCAAAATACAACCACTTGGTCGAGAATATAGGCCGTAAAGACCCCAAATATCGTACTTTTCTGCGTTTCGAGAATTAGACATCCCACGACAGGAGGGCGGTCGACGCCGGGGATGAAACGCCTCACTCGAAGGCGCACTCGACGAGCAGCGCGAAGTGGTCCGAGGGGTACATCCCCCGCGAATCGAGGTCCGTCCGAACGCCGAACCGCTCGATTGCGACGTCCTCGGAGACGAACGCGTGGTCGATTCGTTTGTCCGGTTGGGCCGCCTCGAAATCGTTGAACGTCGTTTCGGGCCCGTGGGGCGCGTCGGCGAGTTCGCGGGCGTCCCGCAGGCCCGAGTCGGTGACGATGCGGTAGGGGTCGTCGTCGGGCGTCGCGTTGAAATCCCCGACGAGCAGGGTCGGCAACGCACCGTCGGCGAAGCGGTCGGCCAGCAGGCGCGCGCTCTCCCGTCGCGCGGTCGGGTGTTCGTGGTCGAAATGCGTGCTGACGACGCGGAACGCCTCGCCCGTGGCCGTCTCCTCCAGTACGGCGGTCGTCGTCACCCGCGGGATGGTCGCATCCCAGCCGATTGCGTCGGGTTGGTCGGGCGTCTCCGACAGCGACAGGGCCGCCTCGTCGGCGACGACGAACCGCTCGGGCCGGTAGCCGATGGGCGTGTGTTCGCCCTTATGAACCTCGTGGGCGACCCACTCGTAGCCCGGCAGACGCGTTCGGAGGTCGTCAAGCTGGTCGAGCCACACCTCCTGCAGACAGACCACGTCGGGGGCGTGAAACCGAATCACGCTCGCGACACCGTCGCGACGCTTCGGCCAGACGTCCTCGCCACTGTCCACCGCCGCGTATCGGACGTTATACGAGAGGACGCTGACCGACATATTGGGGGAAGGTTGCGGGCCGGTTACTTAAGGGGACGGGCTGTCAGCCCGCCGATTCGGGCCACTCGGCGAGGGCGGCGTGCTCGTCGGCGACGGCCGCGACGTCGGACGCCGAGAGCGGGCCGTCCTCCGTGATGACGCCGTCGAGACGCTCGGCGGGCACCGCCTCGAAGGTCGGATTGAGCACGCCCACGTCGGCGTCGCCGTCGTAGACGGCATTCGGCGGCCCGGGCTCGCGGTCGGCCTCGGTTCCGGGAACGATTTTGTCACGGGAGCAGACCGCATAGCAGTCGACGCCCGCGGTTTCGGCGGCGAGGGCGGCCGGGTGGCTACCGACCTTGTTGACGACCGTGCCGTCCGAAAGCACCGTATCCGCGCCGAAGAGGACGGTATCGACGTCCTCAGTTCGGATGACCTCGGCGACAGCCGCGTCGACGAACACCGTGACGTCGAGACCCGCATCGGCCAGTTCGTCGGCGGCGTCGACGCCCTCGCGTGCCGGCCGGGATTCGGCGACGTAGACCGCCTCCGGCGTCGCCTCGCGAAGCGCGTCGAGGACAGTCCCGGACCGCGAGAGCGTGAGGACGCGCTCGCCGAGGACGCTCATGGCTGCCTCCGCTGCCTCGGCGTCGCTGTTGACCGCCCGCTGACAGGCTTCCGTCGCCGCCTCAAGGACCGATTCGGGCGTCGTCTCGGCGGTCGCCATCACCCGGTTGATGCGGTTGACGACGGCGCCCATGCTCGGCCGCGCGTCGCGGAGGTCACGGGCGAGGGACCCGTAGTCGCCATCGCCCCGCTCCGCCGCGACGGCCGCGCGGTCACGCAGCACCTCCAGCGCGCGCAGGGAGATGTACGCCGACCCGTGGTCGGTATCGGCTCGGACCGACTCGACCGACGGCGCGACGGCGGCGTAGGCCGCCCAGAGTTTCGGCACCGTCTCCCGCCGGAGGATTTCGGGCGGCTGGACCCACTCGTAGTCGACGAGTTCCTCGTTGAGGGTCACGTCGGTCGATTCACAATCGAACAGGTAGGGGTGGACCAGCCAGCGCGTCCCCCGGTCGTCGTCCTCGACGGGAATCGGGTCGGCCGACCGCACCTGCGTGACGGCCGTCAGCAGGTCGACTTCCTCGGCGATTTCCCAGCGGGCCGCCTCGTGTGGCGTCCCCTCGGCGAACCCCGAGACGCCACCCCACTTGCCGGGATAGGAGCCGACCGACTCGCCGCGGCGGACGAGGAGTACCTCCGTCCCGTGGCGGAGAAAGCAGGTCACGACGGCGCGTTCGTCCATAGCGGGGCTTGGGACGGCTGGCGCTTATAAGTCGCCCCCGTACCTACGACCGCTCATGCGCGTCGCCCTCCTGAGCGATACCCATATCAAATCCCGCGCCGCTCACCTCCCACACTGGGTCCGCGAGGAACTGCGGGCCGCCGACCACGCTATCCACGCCGGCGATTTCGACTCCCGGCCCGCACTGGAGGAGATTCGGTCGCTCGTGGCCGACCACACTTTCGTCGGCGGGAACATGGACCGCGCGTTCGACCTCCCCGAAGTCGCCACCGCCGACCTCGGCGGCGTCCGCTTCGTCGTCACCCACGGCACCGGCCCCGACGCCAACTACGAGTCGCGGGTCGTCGCCATCGTCGACGAGTACGCCGCCGCCGACCGCCCGACCGTCGGCGTCTCCGGCCACACCCACGGCGTTCTCGATACCACCGTCGACGGCTATCGCCTTTTGAATCCCGGCAGCGCGACCGGCGCCTGGCCCGCACAGGAGGCGACGATGATGGTCGCCGAGGTGGCGGACGGCGACCTCGATGTCGAGGTTCGGCGCGAATAGCCTCGTCGACCGCGAGCCTTTTGAGGCATACCCACCGACTCCGAAACATGGAGGCCTTCGCCGTCGAGGGACTGCCGGAAATCCGTGCGGGCGACGACCTCGCCGCGCTCGTCGCCGACGCCGTCGAGTTCGAGGAGGGCGACGTACTCTGCATCGCCAGCACCGTCGTCTCGAAAGCCGAAGGGCGGAAGGCCGACCTCGCGGATTTCGAAGCCAGCGACCGTGCCCAGGCCATCGCCGAACGTATCGAGGCGATTACCGGCGACGAGAAGGACCCCCGGTTCGCACAGGCCGTCCTCGACGAAAGCGAGGAGTTGCTGACCGAAGCACCATTCCTGCTCACAGTCACGCACTTCGGCCACATCACCGTCAACGCCGGCATCGACCGCTCGAACGTCCCCGGCGCCGACCTGCTGTTGTTACCCGAGCATCCGAGCGAATCTGCGCGGCGACTTTCGGAGGCATTGGGTGTGCCCGTTGTCGTGACCGATACGTCCGGGCGGCCGTTCCGCTACGGCCAGCGCGGCGTCGCCGTGGGCTGGCACGGTATTCCCGCTTCCCGGGACTGGCGCGGCGAGACGGACCGGGATGGTCGGGAGCTCGGCGTGACCGTGCAGGCCGTCATCGACGAACTGGCTGCGACCGCGAATCTGGTCGCTGGTGAGGGTGGTGGCGGGACGCCTGCTGTGGTTATTCGCGACTGGGAATTCGGCGACCACGACGGTAGCGAGAACCTCTTTCGGACCGAAGAGGACGACATCGTTCGGGAGGCTCTTCGGGATTGGAACTTCGGGGAGTAGTTTCGTCTGTGTTTCTTCTTTTATAAATAGAGCTTGACGACAGCGGGACCGCAAACAGCCGGAAAGCCCTCGGCCCGCTAGCTTGAGTCGTTTCTTTAAAAATCGAGTTTGGGAACGAGCAGACCGCAACGACATAGAAAGCCCTCGGCCCGCTGGCGGTCGCTAATCAGGATATCCTCGCTCGCTCCGCTCGCTCGGATAGGGCCTGATTAGCGACTATATAAACGCCAGCGTGCCTCGCCCTTTCATTCCACCAGGACAGCACCTGCCCTTCCCCGGGTCGCGCGGCGGCCCTGACGGGCCGCACGCGCTCCCGGCCATCTGGATTTATAGATGGCGCGCGCTGGCCGACCACCGTGAGACTCGCCCGAGCGGTGGTCCGGCCAGCCAGCGCGCGAGGGACGACCGACTGAGCGCAAGCGAAGGAGGGAGTCGGCTGGGGAGGTTCGTGGTGCGGTTGCGGTGCTGTGCGGTCCTTGGAGGACTCGAAGGGCGAAGTGGTTCGAGAGAGCGAAGCTCTCTCGTCATCACGAAAGGCGCGAAGCGCCTTTCGGACGACCGGCTGGCGCTTGCATGGTCGTCTGAGCGGCCACTATCCGAGCGACCGAAGGGAGCGAGGATATGCCGCTCAGCGACCGCCAGCCGGCTGAGGGCTTCGTATGCGCTGTGGTCGAGACCGTTCGCAGGTTTGTTTATAAATCCCCCAACTCAAAGTGGTCCTCATCCCCTTTCCGACACGGAGAGGTTCAAGCGTCTGGAGGCCCAACAACACGCCATGAGCGAGAACGAAACCGCGACGCTCGCGGGGGGCTGTTTCTGGTGTATCGAGGCGGCGCTGAAGGAGTTACGCGGCGTCGAATCGGTCGTCTCGGGCTACGCCGGCGGCCACGTCGAGGACCCGAGTTACGAAGCCGTCTGTCGGGGCGAGACCGGCCACGCCGAGGTCGTCCAGGTGGAGTTCGACCCGAACGTCGTCTCCTATCGCGATTTGCTGGAGGTCTTTTTCACCATCCACAACCCGACGACGCTGAACCGGCAGGGCCCGGACATCGGCGAGCAGTACCGCTCGGCGGTCTTCTACCACGACGACGAACAGAAGGTGACCGTCGAGGACGTCATCGAGGACCTCCAGCCGCTGTACGACGACGATATCGTCACGGAGGTCGAACCGCTGGCGGAGTTCTACCGCGCCGACGACCACCATCAGGACTACTTCGAGAAGAACCCCGAGGACACCTACTGCGTGGTCAACATCAACCCGAAACTGAAGAAGATTCGCGAGAAGCACGCCGAACTGATGGAGAGTTAAGGGCAGTCACACGGGTGGTCCCGTCCCGCGGGACGCCGCCCCTATCTCTTTATATCCGCCCTTCGACGGGTCGAATATGTACGACAGAATACTCTTGCCGACTGACGGGAGCGACGCGACCAACCCGGCCGTCGACGAGGCCATCGGCCTCGCCCGGGAAACGGGCGCGGAACTGCACGTCCTCTTCGTCGTCGAGGACATCCCCTACGCGCCGGAGATGATGGACGACCAGGTCGAGGGGCAACTCCGAGAAATCGGCGAGGACGCCATTCAGGACATTCGCGAACGGGCGAGCGAGGAGGGCGTCGAGGTCGTCTCGGCGCTGCGGGAGGGCGCGCCGCACAACTCGATTCTCGGCTACGCCGACGAGGAGGGCATCGACGCCATCGTGATGGGCACCCACGGCCGCAGCGGTCTGGACCGCTATCTGCTCGGCAGCGTCACCGAGCGCGTCGTCCGGACCGCCGATGTCCCCGTGTTGACCGTCCGAAAGACCGACGAGGAGTAGCGCCGATACCGGCCCCGAGGCCGCGAGCGACCGGCGACTAGCCGGATGTTCGATTCTGCCGCCCTACATCGTATCATCACTGGTCCGCGATATATCCAATAATGTTAGGCACGGCAATAATCCGGATGCCGACCGGACTATTGATAACTAATGGCAGACGCCGACGACCGTGGACAGTTGCTGGTCATCGGGGCCGTGGCGATGGCGCTGGTATTGGTGGGGTTCGGAATCGTGCTCAACGCGGTTCTGTACACCGACGCGCGGGCGGCCCAGGAGCGAGCCACGAGCGGCGGTGATACCTATCGGTTCCACCAGTCGATACACGACGGTATCGGCGGCGGCGTCTTCTATGCCAACTACGACGACTACGGGAGTTACGCCCGACTCGTCGACCGCGTCCGAACCAGCACGCGGACGTGGACGGAAAACGCGAGCGCCCACTACGCGGTCAACGCCGTCGCCATCGTGAGTCGGGTCCGCGATTCGACGAACGGGACACAGGTGACCCAATCGGCCGACCGGCCGCTTACCAACGCCGGCGGCGAGTCCGACTGGACGGTCGCCTCGGACGTGACGGGCGTGCGCCGCTTCTCGTTGAACGTCTCCCGGGATTCGCTCGTAGAGTCCGCCGCCGACCCGACGGTGTCGGACCTGAACTCGCAGGGCGTCACACGGATACGGGCTGAAGACGACGACAGCGCGGCCGAACGGACCGTCTACCTCTATCGCAACAGCAGCGATTACGTGGTCGTAGAGACGGCCCACAACGGTACGTCGCTCGGCAGGTGCAGCGTACAGGCGCCGGAGGCCGCCGTCGATTTGACCGAGGGAACGGTCGCGAGTCAGAACTGTCCGAGCCTTCAGTTCCCCGCCCTCGCGGGCCCCTACAGTATCGAAATCGAAAACGGGGACAGCGCGACTGCCCGCTATTCGCTCGTCGTCGACGAGGAACGGCAGAACCTCGACGACGATAATTTCACCGGCGCCGGAAGCGACTGCGGTGGCACTGCCGGCCCCATGGCGACGCGGGCGCTCTACTCGGCGACGGTCAACGCCTCCTATCTCACCGACAAGCAGGCCTACCGGACGAACGTGACCGTCGCCCCCGAAACCACGCCGCGCGGGCGAACGTACTCCGTCGGCAGCGGTAGCACGGTCCCCCGAGAACTCGTCTACACGAACTCGTCGGGCGGGCTGTTCTCCATCTCCACGGGCGGTGCCGTGACCGAATATCCGGTCACCGACGCACAAGCAATCGGCCCGCGGACCGCCGACCTCGACGGCGACGGCGCCTGCGAAATCCCGTACGTGAACAGTTCGAACGTGTTGAAGCTCGTCGACGGGGGCGGCGATATCGACACGCTCGCGGAGAGCGCGACCAAATCGAAAACACGGCTCGCTGTCGGGACCTGGAACGGCAAGCAGGGCGTCTACTACGTCAACAGTTCCGACGGGAAGATGTATCGAGCGACACCCGGTGAATCGCCGACGGTCGTCCTCGCAGCCGACGGCGACACCGACGGTATCGGCGCCGTTGCGGGCATCGCCGACTACAACAGCGATGGTGACACCGACATCGTGTTCACCGACGGCTCACAGCTCGTCACCTACTACGACGACGGAACCACCCACGAAACGTCCGAAGGCGTCGGGCAGAACAACGGCGTCGCGGTCGGCGACCCGAAGGACTTCAACGGGAACGGAAGCCGACGGGCCCCGATAGTCGACGGGAGCAACAACGTTGCGCTACTACCCACGTCGGGGACGAGCGAGGACCTGACGAGTAGCGGCCCGGCCGCGAAATCGCCCGTCGCCGGCATCGACTGGACGGGTGACGGCGACAAAGAAGTCGTCTACATCCACAACGGAGAACTCTACTACGTCACGCTCGGTGGAACTATCGAACGGATCAACGACGCCAGCGGGGACCCGGTTTCCGCCGAGGACGACCGGGGGGTGGCCTGATGCCGGACAACCGCGCACAGACGGCACTCGATTATGCAATCGGTATCGGGGTGTTCATCATCGCCGTCGCGCTGGCGTTCACGTTCGCGATGAACATCCTCGCGCCGACGACCGACACGAAGGGCCACGGTAACCTCGTAGCCGACCGGACGGCGACGCATCTGGCGGTCGAGGAACTGGCCGACGAGCGGTACGTCTGGAACCGTACGGCCGTCGACGCGTTCTTCGCGCTGTCACCGCCCGACGCAGTCGACCGGGTGCCGCTCGATGACGGCCAGTGGAACGCGACGCTCGAAGCCGGGGGGAATAGATGGACGGTCGGCCCGACGCCACCGGACCGCAGCAGTATCGGCACGGCGTGGCGCGTCGGCACGCTCGACGGAAACAGGGCCGACCTCCGGGTTCGGGTGTGGTAACCATGCGAGCACAGGCTCACGCACTGGAAGGCGTCATGGCCTCGTTGATAATCCTGCTGGGGCTGTTTTTCGCCCTGCAAGCGGTGACGGTGACGCCGCTGACGGCCAGTCTCGCCCAACAGCACGTCGCCGACCAGGGGCAGGCGGCGGCGACGGGAACGCTGACCGCAGCCCAGGAGACCGGCGACCTACGGCCGACGCTGCTGTACTGGAACGAGAGCAGGGCGACCTTCCACGGGGCGACGGGGCGCGGCTTTTACGTGGCCGGTGGGCCGCCGACGGCGTTGGGCGGAATGCTCAACGAGACGTTCAATCCGCGGCGGCTCGTCTTCAACGTCAATCTCGTCTATCTGGATTCCGCGGGCAACCGCCAGCGGCGGCCGCTCGTCCGGTCGGGCGAACCGCCGGCGGACGTCGTCGTCGCGACGCGGACCGTGACGCTCTACGACCACGACCGACTGCGGGACGCCTCCGGCGAGCCGACGAACACGCACCTCGAAAACGGGAGCTACTTCGCGCCCGACGTCGGCTCCGGTGAGGTCTACAACGTCGTCGAAATCGAGGTGGTCATATGGCAGGGATAGACGCCGAACGCGGCCTTTCGCCGGCGGTCAACTTCGTGCTCGTGACGGGCATCAGTCTGCTCCTTATCGGGAGCCTGTTCACCGGCATCTCGGGCGTTCTCGAAGACCGCCGCGAGGCCGCCGTCGATGACGGCCTCGAAGTGACGGGCCACCAACTCGCCGCCGATATCGCGGCGGCCGACCGGGCGGCCCAGACCGCCGGAGAGGGCCACATCACCGTCGAATCGCGACTCCCCACCCGTATCGCGGGCACGCGCTATTCGGTCGAAATACGGCGGGACGGGTCGTCGGTCGTGTTGCTACTGCGGTCCGACGACCCCGCGGCTACGGCCCGGACGACCGTGAACAACGAGACGGCCATCGAGACGGGGACGTACAACGGCGGAGCGATACGGCTCGACTGGAGCGGCGATACCATCGAGGTGAACGATGTCTAGGGGCGTCTCACAGCTGGTCGGCTTCGTGCTCGTATTCACCATCGTGCTGTCGACTGCCGGCGTCGCCTACACCGCCGGCGTCTCGTCGCTCGGCGAGGTTCGGAGCGCCGAACAGGCGAACAACGCCGAACGGGGGTTCCAGTCGCTGTCCCACAACATCGACGACATGGTGGCCAGCGACGCGACGCGGCGCGTCACGAGCGTCAGACTCGGCGGCGGGACGCTCACCTACGGTGATACCGTGACGATGAACCTCACGGTCGTCGGCAAGGACGTCAGTTACGGGGCGTCGTATCGCCCGCTCGTCTACGAGACCGAAAACGGCGAACGGTTCGTCTATTCGGGCGGGATGGTGACTCGCGGACGGGAGAGCGGCCACGCGGTCGTCCGACAACCGCCGTTCAGGTTCGGGACCGACACGCTGGTTCCGTTCATGGTCACGCGTCCCACCGGGTCGAACGCCGGCGCCATATCCGGCCGGACGACGGTCGCGATTCGGACCACCCTCGGCGGCAGACAGGAGTTCGCCCGGCGTACTGACGGGCCCTACACGATACGGTTCAACGTCACGACCTCCCGGACCGACGTCTGGCAGCGGACACTCGAATCGAACGGCCTCGATTGTTCAACCGCCGATGCGACGACGGTTACCTGCGAGACGACGACCCAGAGTATCCATGTCGCGCTGGTCCGCCTCAACGTGAAGTACGTGGCCTGACGTGAGAATACCCGCGGGGCGCCCTCAGTCCGCTCGCGTCACGTTGACGGCGTTGTCGGTGATATGCAGGTAGGTGACGACTTCCGACTGACCGTAGTCGAGGGTTCCGCTGGAGGCGGATTCGGAGACGCTCCCCGAGGAACTCCGCGCATTGCCGTTGCCCTTATCGGACACCGTCAGGTCGACGCTCGACCCGAACAGCGCCAGATAGTGGTTGACGAGTTGGTCGACCTCGGTCGAGTCCCCGTGTGTGAACGTCTCCGGTTCGTCGGCATCGTGGTCGAAGTCGACGCTACTGGGGCCGCTGACGTATTCGAACGATTCCGCGCCGGTCAGGTTGACCGATAGCGTGGGCGTCCCGTCGCAGCTGTACGAGAAGGCGCTGTCGCTCCCGTTTTCGACGAAGGCGTCGTTCGCACGCCAGACGTGTTCGTTGCCGTCGGCGTCCTCGTAGCGAATCGTCGAGTCGACCTCACCGCCATTGCACGGCTTTCCGCCATCGGAGACCAACGAGATTTCGAAGGACTGCTCCGCCGTCGATTCCTGCAGCGACCATTCGAGGTTCGCGAAGTTGGCGGCGTCCTCGTCGGGCCGGAGCGTGAGTTCGAACTGGTCGACGGAGTGGCTGTCGTTCAGACCGCGGAGGCGGACGTCGTTGCCCGCACGCGGCATCTGGAACGGCCCCAACATCCCGTTGGCCGTCAGGCTGAGCGTCACGGTCTTGCGGTTGTGGTTGACGGACTCGACGTCGCCGTCGGTCTGGGTCCGGAAGTACTCCGCCCAAGCCTCGTAGTAGTCGCTCTGGACGGTCACGTGAACCCTCCCGCCGCCCACCGGGTTGCGATACGAATCGCCCGTCGCGTTGTAGGTCTCGTTGGAGGGATACACCGGCGCGTCCTGAACCGCGGGCGAGACGCGGACGGTCGACCCGTCGATCGACCCGACGTCGCCCTGTGTTCGGAGCACCGGAAGCGTGAGCGTCTTCCGCTGGTAATGCAGTTCCGGCGGTGAGACGAGAACGGACCCGCTGCCGTGGCCGTTCCCGCGGAAGACGCCGCCGCCCTGATAGGCCACGTTCGTCCCGCCGTTCTCGTAGACCACCGCCCCGAGCGTCCGATTATAGATGGTCTCGGTGTTGCCATTGGAGTAGTTGATGTGTCTGACCCGAATCCAACCGGCGTCCTCCTGAACCGTCGCGTCGCCGTCCACGCGGGCAAAGGAGACGGTTCGGGACCCGGATTCGCCGACCCCGACGAGGGAGGCCTGACGGTCGAACTGTGCCATCGTGGTTTCGGCCTGCTGTATGTCGGCGTCGGAGCGCGTCTCGGTGATGGCCTGATTGCCCATCAGCAGTACCCCCCCGGAGCCGACCGTAATCATCCCGATGAGCAGAACGACGGACATGACGCTCGACTGCGCTCGGCCATCCGCCGTCACCGCCGTGTTATCCATACCCACAGGTACTGGTCACTCAGCCTTCATTAGCAGGCCTATACAGTTTGGGTATCCAGAAGTCGACGGCGTGGGAGGTTCACATCGGGGTCGAACGAGGCTTACCGGAGGCCGAACGCACGAACCGACGCGTAGCCCGCGATGACGGCCAGCGAGGCCGCGCCGACCGCGACGAGGAAGAATATCGGCGCGGTCGTCGCGCCGTAGGCGGTCGCCTGTATCGCGCCGAAAGCCGACATCGCGGCGAGCCACATGAAGCCGATCCCGTAGACGGCGTCCCGAACCCGAATGAAGCCGTCGCCGGGGTCCTCGACCGGGTCGTCGCTCATATCCGAACGCGGGCGTCCGAACCGATAAGCCCTCGCTTCCCGATGGGGGGTTAACTTATTACTCGCGGCGGCGCACATCGCTTCCCATGCCAGAGTTGTCCGTCTCCGAAGCCCAACTCCAGCGGCTCGAATCGGTCCGCGAGGACCTCGAAGCCGCCTACGTCGGCCCCTACGGGACCATCAGCCGCGAGGAAGCCCTCGAATACCTGCTGGACACCTACACGCCACCGGAGGAACACGACGCGGAGGCCGATACGACGGCCGCCGAGACGGGAGGAGAGACCGCCGAACCCGACCCAGAGACGGAAGCGACCAGCGATGTCGACACCGATACCCAACCGGTCGGCGAACTCACCGACATCGTCGGCGTCGGCGAGGCGACCGCCGAGGCGCTCGCGGCAGCCGGCTTCGGTTCGATAGCCGACGTTCGGGACGCCGACCCCGCGGCCCTGACCGCCGCGGACGGCATCGCGGAAAAACAGGCCATCGATATCAAGGCCGAAATCGCCGATTTCGACGGTCCCGGCAGCGACGACGAGAGCGATGGCGACACGGACGCCACGGCCCCGGGCGAAACCGAGGACGAAAGCCCGGAAAACACCCTTCAGCAGGCGATGAGCCTGCTGGAACAGCACGACGACAAGTGGCGGGAGAGTTCGGGCGACGAACCCTACGAAGTCGACCTTCCGGACGGGGGGACCGAGGCGGTCCGCACGAAGGACGACATCAAGCGCCTGCTGTTCAAACACTGGCGATGACCGGCGGCAATACTGATAGGCTCGCGGCCGCTACGGGCGACTAATGGGGCTACTCGACGGGGTTCGACGGTGGTGGAAACGACAGTTCGGCAACGGCGAGGAGGCCGACGGTGGCGCCGAAACCGCAAGCGATACCGGTTCGTCGACCCAGCCCACCGGCGCGGGCTACGAGTGTGCCATCTGCGGCACCAGCGTCGAGGGGCCCGAGGCGACCTGTCCCGTCTGCCAGTCCGGCGATATCGTCGCCGCCGACCGGGATACGTCCGACGGCCGGTCGGCGCCGGCGACCACCCGTCAGCATATCGAGGACAGCGACGACGAGACGGTCAACCGCCTCCAGCAGGTCCACGACAGCAGCGAGATTCTGGCGGCACACGAGGACCACTGGACGGAGGCCGACGGCGAGTTCCGCGTCGAAACCCCCGACGGTGAGGTGACGGTTACCTCCCGAATCGAGGTGGCCGCGCTGCTGGAAGAACACTACAAGTAAAGGCGCTGGCGGTCGGCCATCGGCCATGAGCGTCGAGTTATCACGCGACGGACGCGTCGGCACCATCACCATCTCGAACCCCGAACGGAAGAACGCGGTCGACGCGCCGACCGCGGAGACGATGGCCGACTACGTACACGAACTCGCCTACGACGACGACATCCGGTGTGTCGTCGTCACCGGCGAGGGCGACGCCTTCTGTTCCGGCCTCGATTTGGCGGGCGATATGGGCGGCGGCGACGTGATGGCGGAACTGGAAAACGGCCTCAACGCCATTGCCCTCGGCCTGATGCGCATGAAGAAACCGACCGTTGCCCGAGTTCCCGGCCCCGCGGTCGGCGCGGGCGCCTCCATCGCGGCGGCCTGTGACTTCGTCTATCCCGTCGAGGGCACCTTCTTCGAGTGGGGCTTTACGAACATCGGGCTGGCACCGGACACCGGCGCGACGTATATCCTCCCGCGACTGGTCGGCCTCCGGCAGGCGCTGGAGTTGATGATTACGGGCAAGCGCATCGACGCCGACCGGGCGGTCGAGTTGGGTATCGCCAACGAGACCGTGCCCGAGGACGACTTCGATGCGTTCGTCGACGAGCGCGCCGAGACGCTGGCCGGGCGGCCGACCAAAGCCGTCGCCGCCGCGAAACGCCTGACCTACCGGAGTTTCGACCGGTCGATGGAGGAGACCCTCCGCGAGGAGGGCCTCGCACAGGAGGAGATGATAGAAAGCGAGGACTTCATGGAGGGTGTCGCGGCGTTCATGGCCGACCGGGAACCGGAATTCGAGGGGCGGTAGACGGCCGAGACCGGCACCGTCGGGCGCCCGACGGCGTGTTTTATACCCCCTCCTATGCGGGGAGGTAACTCAATACGCCCGTGTATCGTTGGCACATCTGTATGACACAGATACGGGATGACAGCCGCGAGATGCGCATCAGCGAGGATACCGTCGGCGGCGGCTATTTCAAACACGCCGTCTACAACCACTGGGACCCCTACGAGGACATCGAGGCCGAACTCATCCAGACGGACCTCGAACGGAGCGTGGACTCGGATTTCACCGAAGACGAGTATTTCGAGACGATGCAGTATCTCGCGCTGTTCGGCGCGGGCGAGGAGGCGGTCACCGAGGACCTCGCACCACTGATGCTCGCGCTGGAGGACATCAACGACCAGATGTTCGTCTCCTCCCAGATTTACGAGGAGGCCAAACACACCCAGTTCTTCGACCGCTACTGGCGGGAGGTTATCTACCCCATCGCCGAGGAACAGGGCTTCGAGAAGGTCGCCCCCACCGACCAGCGGTTCTTCCCGGACGGCTACATCGACCTCTTCGACCGCACCGAGGAGGCCATGGAGACGCTTTTGACCGACGACACGCCCGAAAACCGCGTCCGAGCGTACTGTCGCTACCATCTGGTCGTCGAATCCGTGCTGGCCCAGACCGGCTACTACGGCATCACGAACGTGATGGGCCCCGACGAGGACAGCGAGGTCGCGCTCCGACAGGACACCCCACACCTGCCGGGCCTCGTCAAGGGCGTCAACTACATCCGCAGCGACGAGGGGCGCCACGTCGGCTTCGGGATGCAGAAAGTCCAGAAACACATCGCCGAGGACGACGTCGACCCCGATATCGTTCAGGAGACGCTGATGGACCTGATGCCGCTCGTCGCCGAAACCGTCTCCGTCGGCGACGGCGTCGTCGACCCGATGCCGCTTGTCAACTACGCCCGCGACAAACTCTCCCGCCGCATCGACATCATCACCGACGCCGACGCAGAAATCCCGCCCGTCGAGGAACTGGTCGCGCTGGACGACGCACCCGCGGCCGCCGACTGAGCGCGCGCAACGTCATCGTCACGGGGACCCGAGGACGAGGCGGCGTCGACGGATACCCGTTCGAACGGCCGAACCGCCCGTATTCACGGGGCGGGACGACGAGTCGGGTTCGACGGGTGCTGTTTTCTGTCGAGAATATAGAGACACAGCAGGGCGTCGTCAGTCGTCCGCCATGACGCTCCCGTTCGGCTCCGTTTCGGAGACGAGCCAGCCGCTTTCGGTCGCCTGCTCGGCGATATCGGGCTGGAACACCCAGGCGGCGAGCGCGAGGATGGGAATCATCGTCGCCGCGGCGATGGCAAAGCCCCAGTGGAGACTCGGCAGGAACGGCGCGGCGAAGACCAAGGGGTAGATGGAACCGCCCGAAGAGCCGATGCCGCCCACGACGCCCGCGACGCTGCCGGAGTCGTCCGGGAACATCGCCGGCACCTGCGCGAAGATGGCGCCCTCGGCGAAGGCACAGCCCATACCGACGAGGAAGGCGGCGCCGACGGCGGCGTAGATGCTGCCCGTGAGGCCCGCGGCGGTCATCCCGAACATCGCCGCGATGACGAACACGAGGGTCACGAACGTCCACTGTTCGCGGTGGCGGCCGGCGAACCACGGGAGGACGTCCCACTCGTTGCGAGCGGAGAGGTCGCTGATGTAGCCGCCGATGGGACGGAGCAGGCCGGCAGCCACCGAAAAGGTCGCGGCGAACGTGGCGGCGATGACGAGGTCTCCCTGCCCGAAGCCCTCGCGGTAGTAGGTGCCGAGCCAGCCGTTCATCGCCAGTTCGAGGCCGAAGGTCATGACGTAGGCCACCGAGAGGACGACGGCGCCGTAGCGGGTCGCCACCCACATCCATTGTTTGAAGCCGACGCCCTCCTTCGTCGCCTGTCGCTTGGCCTCGCTTTTGGCGGCGTCGCCGACGAAGTAGTAGGTGATGCCGACGAGTATCGCGAGCGCACCCGTGTAGAAGAACGCGGCCCGCCAGTTCGTCGAGAAGAGCGGGCCGGCGTAGCCCTCACCGAAAATCCGGGGGAGCGTGAAGTACGCGCCGATGCCCGCACCGGCGTTGCCGATGCCGGCGAAGATGCCCTCGGCGGTTCCGAGGTTCTCCTCCTCGAACCACTCGGAGACGTGCTGGATACCGATGACGAAGGTGATGCCGGACAGCGAGGCGATGACCCGAGAGCCGATGAGCACCTCGTAGGACCACGCGAACGCGCTGATGACGGCGAACGAGCCGACGATGACCATCGTCCAGCCCGCGGTCACCGGCGCACCGTAGCGGTCGGTCAGGGGGCCGATTACCATCCGTCCCAGCGGCACCGCGATGACCGCGGAACTGGCGACGATACCCAGTTGGGCCACCGAGAGCCCGAACTCATCGGCGATGCCGCCGGTGTACGGCGCAAAGGAGAACCAGATGACGAACCCGAGGTTGAACATCGCGGTCGCCAGAATCAGGTTCTTCCACTTGTCCTTCATGCGGTCACCCCCGAACGGCGGTCGGCGGACGTCCCGTCCGCCACACTATCCCGAGTCCATTCGTCTAATAATACCAAAATATCGAACACATACGACGTTTCTGTCATCGTTTTATGCCAATAGACACTATATTATAGGGATTAGCGTTGATGGACGTCCAGATAATAAGGCCCAGGGATGGAAGAGCAGACAATTACTATGGACCTAGTATATGTATATATAATCGGTTGCCCGGAACGACTCTCGAATAGTAAACGTTCATGCGCATTTACTCGGGAGGGCGCTCGCAGTCACACGCAGGCAGCGGGCGCTCCGCGGGGCCGATTTCGTCGTGGGGACACAGTACATCGACCGCTCGCTCGGCCGGCTCAGGAATCGAGGTTCGCTATCGGTTCGCCGCGTGAGAGGGCCGTAACGGAGTCCTCGATACTGTGATGGGTACCGTCCTGCCAGCAGGGATAGAGCCCCCGAACGGCGTCGTCGTCCCGGAGCGCGATACAGACCGGGGGCAGCGCGACGACGTACTCGTCGCTTCCGGTCGCCGCCTTCCGTTCGAAGAACGGTTCGAGGGAGGTCCGCCCAACCGCCTCGACGAACCGTTCGTAGGCTTCCGCCACGGTGTCATCGTTCGGGAGGGTAGCCCGTTCGGGCCACTCGACCACCGAGACCGAATCGAGGACGCCCGCAGCAGTCAACGTATCGAACACCTCACGGACGTTCCGCTGACGGCGCCGGACGTATGTGGGAGGGTCCTCGCGCACGTACACCGTAATATCGCCAGTGAGGTCGGCTCGGTCCGCGACCTTGACGATCACCGCATCGTCCCCACGAGCGTTCCGTGCGTCTATTCCTCTGAGCATACACTCCGTTTCGAACGAATTATTAAATACCCTCGTATGAACAAGCATCTCTTTTTAGGACTAATTAGTAATTATATACAAGATTTTAGTCCAAATTAGACCATATATAGCTAGATATCCGACCATTATAAGACATTCATAAATCACTTCACGATAGACGCTACAAAAGACGAATCGGCCATCGCCGACGTCTCGGACAGACAACGTCGGCACGAGCCGATGGGACGTCCCTGCTCGCCACGACAGGGACATGACAGAGTTCTGGACCACGGCTGCAATGGCAGGCCCGATAGCGCAGGTGCCAGAGAGGGTCGACTCGTGTGTTCACCAGACTTCGTTCCACCTCCCGTTTCGAACGGTCGTTTCGGCAGAACTCCCCGTGACGAGCCGCCCGAACGAGCGACACGGAACCCGTCCGGCACGGCACCAACACGCGATGAGTTCTGCGAACACCACACAAACGAATGTGTCCTTATCTGGGATAAAGTTTTCCTATAAACATCCTAGAACTGTATTTTGAATATGAACGTTCATCTATCCCCAGTACAAGATTAGAATCAAAATCATCTATTTCGTTCCGAGCACCACCCACATCCGATTAGCGTTCAAATCACCCCAGTTCCGGCCGCTCAGCGTTTCACGCGCTGATACCCTGCGTCCTGCTGACCATCATCCAGACCCCATTATTTTACAATCAAGGCTAGAATCGGTATTTTAGAAAATGTTTCTAAACCTAATACTGTTCTAGACACCTTATCAAGAACCTTTATCTACTTCTTCTGGATATTCGTTCCTGTATGTCAGCAAAACAGCCTTCGTTCGTTGGCTCAGCGAGCTTCGCACCGTGTCCGAACTGCAACGAGGGGGCCCTCACGTGGGACCCGACGAAAGCCGAATCGACCTGTATGGTCTGTGACTGACCCTTTTCAGAAATGGCGACACGCGACCGGGCGAACGACAGTCGTCCAGTTATCGACGGGTTTCGAGACGATATCGAAACGGTCGAAGAGGAGTGCGTTTCGTTCATCCGCTCGGCCGTCGACGATGCCGGCGTTCAGGAGGTCGTCGTCGCGCTGAGCGGCGGCATCGATTCGACGACGGCGGCCACGCTGGCGGTCGAGGCACTCGGCAGGCGCTCGGTCAATGGCCTCGTCCTCCCCTCCGAGACCAGCGACGAGTCGAACATCGACGACGCCCAACGGGCGGCCTTCGACCTCGGTATCGACTTCCGAACAGTGGACATCCAGCCCGTCGTCGACACGCTCGCCGAAACCATGAGTTCGGACCACTGGTTCGAACGAGCGGTGGCAGACGGCGGGCCAGCATCCGTCCACTCCGAGGATACCACTAACCCAAACGGCGAATACAGGCGAGCGGTCGGGAACGCGACCGCCCGCGCACGTATGATGGCGACCTATTTCGAGGCGAACCTGCACGACCGGCTCGTGCTCGGTACCGGAAACCGGACAGAACTGGCGCTGGGGTATTTCACGAAATACGGCGACGGGGGCGTCGACATCCTCCCGCTCGGCGACCTCTACAAGACGGAGGTCCGCCGACTAGCCGAACACCTCGACGTTCCCGAGCGTATCATCGACAAGCAGCCGACCGCGGGGCTCTGGGACGGCCAGACGGATACCGACGAACTCGGGGCGTCCTACGGGACTATCGACGCCATCCTCCGGAAACTGTTCGACGAGGGATGCAGTGTGGCCCAGACCGCCGCAGAACTCGGCGTCGAGGAGGACCTCGTCGTCCGGTTCGCCGAGATGTATCGGGACGCCGCACACAAACGGGCGACCCCGCCGACGCCGGACACCTACGTCAGCTAATCGTGACGTATGTTACCTGAAATGACACGATCCTCAACCACGACCGCGATGACGCTGTATCGGAGCCGAACGCTCACGCTGGACCAGGCGGCCGATTATACCGGGATTCCAGCGGCGAGACTCACCGCGACGCTACAATCGCACGGTATCACGCTCGACGAACCCGACGAGCGAGCCGGACGGAGATAACCGCGAAGGAAACGCTCTTCGAAGGCCGCCGGGTCCGTCGCCAGTACCTCCCGAAGGCGGTTGACGGGGGCGGTCAGACGAAAATCTAGATTGAGATCGGTGATAGAACCTGTGGGTGGTCCTGAGGGGTTCTATTTAAAAACAAGCAAACCACGTGCGATAGCCGGCTGAACAAGCAACGAGGTTGGCATCCGCCGAGCGGGGCGTTTGAAAAACGCCCCCGAGGCGGTTCCCGGCGACGAGCGATAGCGAGACGCGACCGTAGGGAGCGTCTCGGAAATGCGAACGGCGAACGAAGTGAGCCGTGAGCAAAGCGAGTCGCCGTAGCGCCCGACGACTACCGCGCGGCCGTCAGGCCGCGCGACTGGAGGAGGGTGCGCATATTTTCACCACGTTTTTGCCGAGAACCGGGGTCGCGGCAACGCTGCGACCCGCGTTCTCGTGCAAAAAGTGGCTGTTAATAGGCAGCGTAATCCGTCAGTTCCTTCCCGACGACGAGTTTCTGAATCTCGGTCGTCCCGTCGGGAATCGTCATGACGCTGGCGTCACGGTAGTAGCGTTCGAGGCGGTTCTCGGTTTTGAGACCCGCGCCGCCGTGCAGTTGTAGGGCGTTGTAGGTGGCGTCGACGGACCGTTCGGAAGTGTAGCCCTTCGCGAGCGACGAGATGAGGCGGGCGCGGTCGTCGCCGCGTTCCAGCAGTTCCAGCGCGTGCCGGGAGAGTTGGCGGGAGGTTTCGAGGTCCCGCAGAATCTCGTAGAGTTTCTCCTGGACGAGTTGGTTCTGGCCGATGGGTTTGCCGAACGTCTCCCGTTCGTGGACGTAATCGAGCGCCTCGTCGAAGGCCGCTTGCATAATGCCGACGGCCATGAACGACATACCCGTCCGCATGAACGAGAAGGTCGCGTTGAGCGCCTTCTGTTCGAAGAACAACTGCGAGACGGCTTCGGGGAAGGGAACGATGTCCTGCATGTCGGCGCCATCCATCAGGGCGTTGCCGACGATGTTCGAGAGGCGGTTGTCCTCCGGAATGCGGACGCCGTCGAAGTGCATCTTGCCGTTGTTGACGCCCTTCCAGCCGAGTTTATCCATGGTCTCCGTCTCGAAGGGGGAGTTGTGCTGGTCGACGAGGAACATGTCCTGGGTGTCGGCCTCGTCGTCGTGGGCGACCACGAGGGCGACGTCGGCGATGGGCGCGTTGCCGACCCACTCCTTCTTGCCTTCGAGGACGTACTCGTCGCCGTCTTTGTAGGCGACGGTGTTCGGGCGGGCGGTGTCGGAGCCGCCTTCGGGTTCGGTGACGGCGAGACAGCCGATGCACTCGCCGTCGTGGAGTTTATCGAGGAGTGCGTCCTGTGTCTCGTCGGCGGCGTGCTGGACGAACACCGACGGGAAGGACATCTGCAGGGCGACGTTGAGGCTGGGCCAAACGCGGGAGACCTCCTCGGAGACGATGGCGAACCGTTCGAGGTTCCCGAAGTACTCCTGAGCCATGTCGGGGCTGAAGCCGATGTCGAGTTCCCGGAGGACGCCCGTGTATTCGAGGAACTCCTCGCGTGTGAGGGGTTCTTTGTCGGCCTCGTCGACGATTGGCTCGATTTCCGCCTCGAGGAGGTCCTGCAGGTTCTCCCGGAACTCGCCGCCGTCCTCGTCGTAGAACATCTATTCGTAGTGCTCCGAGAGCGCGCCCATGATGGGGGCGAGCTGGGTGCCAACCTGAACGGGGCCGTCGAGTTCGTACTGCTGGCTCATGAAGCCCTGCACGGGGTCGATGGTGCCCGTGATGAGGCCGACGAGGTTGTCGGCGGGGCCCTCGATTTCGAGGATGGGGTCCTCGAGCGTGCCGGCGCCGCCGGTCAGCGTCTCGCTTTCGGCGTCGACTTCGAGGTGGCCTTCCATCGCGCAGTCGTCGGCCTCGAAGTTGACGGTGATGTCCTGGGTAATCTGGTCGCGGACGTTCTCGTCGTTCTCGACGAGCACCTGCGTGCCCGTCCACAGGAAGTCCTGGAAGCCGTCGGCGGTTTCGGGGTTGGCGTCGACGAACGCGGCGATGTCGATTTCCTCCATCCGGCCGACGACGTCCCCGAACAGTTCGGGGTTCGCGCGGACGAAGGCCTCGGTTTCGCCGTCGATGTCCGCGAGGAAACCGGACAGTTCGTCGGCGAGTTCGTCGGTCGATGCGTCGAGCAGGTCTTCGGCGTAGGTGGTTGCTTCGGTCATGGTCGTTCTCGGGGCGGTACCCCGTGTACCCGATACGTTCGGAGAACCAACCCTGTGGGTTATCCCTCCCATGGGTGGAGATTTATAAGCAATCGCGGAAACGGGCGTTTCGGAGCCGAAAAGAGGCGAATGCAGCGGTGTTTTGCTTAAGAGACCCCGCCCGCTGATTCGACACCATTTATATACCCCATACTGGCGCGCGCCGGAACGGCGGTTTTCGGCGCTTGGGAAGCGCTTATCCGTCACTACCTCCCTCATTCGGGTAGTATGCGCTACGTCCGGACGGTCATCATACCGCGGGAGGGAGGCTTACACCCGGTCGACGAGGCGTTGGCCCAGGAGCCGAAGATAACCCGGGAACTGCTCCACAACATCAGCCTGCTGGACGACGGGACCGCGATTACGCTGTTCCAGTTGTCCGGCGATATCGACCGCGCGCGTGACATCGCCGAGGCCTCCGACGAGGTGCTGGACTTCCAGCTTTCGGAGGGCGACGACCACATCACGGTCTACGCTCACTTCGTGCCGACACAGGACATCATCGACCTCCTGAGCCTCTTCCGGGAGTACGAACTCATCCTCGATATGCCGCTGGAGTACACGACCGACGGCTCGCTGCGCGCCCACATCGTCGGCGAGGAGGCGGTCATCCGCGAGGTCATCCCGAAAGTCCCGGACGGCATCGGCCTGAACCTCGAACAGATAAGCGACTACGTCCCCGAGGAGGAACGCCTCTTCTCGATGCTCACCGAGCGCCAGCAGGAGACCCTGCAGGCCGCCCTCGAAGTGGGTTACTATCAGGTGCCGCGACAGGCGACCCATCAGGACATCGCCGACTATCTGGACCGCTCGGACGGCACCGTCGGCGAACACCTCCGAAAAATCGAGGCCAAAGTGATGGCCGCAATCGCGCCGTAGCGCGGCCGCTAGTCGGCTTTTCTTAAAAAACGAAGTGAGAAGCGTCGCGGTCAGCCGACGATACGGCGGCCGGCGAACGCCGCGACGACGGCGACGAGAGCGGCGATGGCACCGAAGCCAGCGCCGTCGCCCTCGGTGTCGGTCTGCTCAGTCTCGGCCTCGTCACCGCTCGCCGTCCCCTCGGTGGCGGTGTCGGTGGCCGTTTCGGTCGCCTCGTTGCCCTCGACCGTCACGGTCGCGGTCTGGGCGGCCAGTTCGGTGCCGTCCTCGGCATGGACGGCGACGGTGACGTTCGTGGTCTCGGTGAGCGTCGGTTCGAGGTCGAGTTCGAGGTCCTCGACGGTCGTGCCGGCATCGAACGTCCGCGTCTTGTTCAGGTCGCCCGCGTCGGTGTGAACGTCGACGTAGTAGGGCTTGCCAGCGGTCACCTTCTCGACGTTGATGGTGTGTACCTCGTCGTGTTCGTCGACCTGCCGGGTCTGGTCGGAGAACGTGACGCCGGCGGTCGTGACCGTCGCCGTCTGGGCGGCCAGTTCCGTGCCGTTGGTCGCGTGAACCGCGACGGTGACGTTCGTCGTGTTCTTCAGCGTCGGGTCGAGCACGAGTTCGAGGTCGGTCTGGGCGGTGCCCGCCGCGAACGTCTCCGTCGTGTTCAGGTCGCCGTACTCGGAGTGAACGTCGACGTAGTACTCCTCGTCGGCGGCGACGGTGTCGACCGAGATGGTGTGAACCTCGTCGTGCTCGTCGAGTTCGCGGGTCTGGTCGGAGAACTCGACGGTCGGCGCGTCGACGACGTCGACGGCGATGGTCTGGGCTTCCAGTTCGGTGCCGTTGGCCGCATGCGTCGCGACCGTCACCGTGGTGTCCTCGGTCAGCGTCGGGTCGAGGACGAGTTCGAGGTCCTCGACGGTCGTGCCGGCCTCGAAGGTCTTCGTCGTGTTCAAATCGCCCTGCTCGGCGTGAACGTCGACGTAGAACTCGGTGTCGGCGGTCGCGGAGTCCACGGTAATCGTGTGCACTTCGTCGTGTTCGTCCATCACCTGCGTCTGGTTATGGACGACCAGATCGGCGCCTTCCGGATGTGCGGCAGCCCCACCCGCAAAGAGCGCGATGGCCAGAAGCGAGACGGCGGCGAAAAGCGCCACCGGGAGAACGTGTCGGTTCGCGTTCGATCCACCCCCTGAATCGGTAGAGAGTAACTGCATGATGCACTCGGGGCTGCCCCTTCCCTGCACTTATGATTGGCTAAATTTAATCGTAAGACTTGCGGTAGACAGAAAATTAGCCTCGAGACAATCGGACAACGAACGGCCGCTCCCGAACGCCGGACCCACGTAAACCCCCTCCCATACGAGCGAACACCGATTGGAACGGGCAGACGAACGGTCAAGTATGACCGACGAGCCACCGTGGTACGCCGAATACGACGCCTTCGGCGTCGACCACTCCCTCGAACCGTATCCCGACTATCCGCTCCATCAGTTCCTCTACGACGCCGCCGACCAGTACCCCGACCAGGGCATCGTCCAGTCGGGCCGACACGTCGGCTACGAGGAGTTACGCGAGGACGTCGACGCCTTGGCGGCCGCCCTCCAGGAACGCGGCATCGAGAAAGGCGACCGCGTCGCCACCGTCCTCCCCACGTCCGCCCAGTTCGTCGTCGCCACTCACGCCATCTCGCGTGCGGGCGCGGTCCACATCCCGAACGACTTCCTCGATGCCGACGAGGACCTCGTCTACCGCCTCGAGGGGGGCGACCCCGACGTTCTCATCGGCCAGAACAAACACCGGGAGTTGCTCGAACGACTCCAAGAGGCCGCCGACGTCGACCATCTCATCCTGACGGACCTCGACGATTACGCCGAGAACCCACCCGAACACGACTCCGAGGCGGGCGTCGAGTGGTGGCCCGCCGTCCTCGACGACGCGGACAACCCCGACCCGGTCGATATCGACCCCGGGGACACCCACACGCTGCTGTTTACCGGCGGGACCACCGGCAAGCCGAAGGGGTGTCTTTTGACTCACCGCAATCTGGTCGCCAACGCGAAGCAGGCCATCGCCGCCCAATCCCGGCTGCCGGACCTGATGCGCGGCCGCGAATCCGCGGTGCTGGCGCTGCCGGCCTACCACTCCTACGGCTACACCATCGCGAACATGCTCGTTTCGCTGGGGCTGGATCTGCTCGTCGTGCCCGACGCCCGCGACACCGAGTTGATGCGCGAACACATCGCCGAGTACGACCCGCTCGTCATGTTCGGCGTCCCGACGCAGTTCATGGAAATCGCCGACGAGGAACTCGAACACGACGTCATCGGCCTCTCGGGGTCGGCGCCGCTGGCCGAGGAGACCAAGGAACGCTTCAGCGAGCAGTCGACCGGCATGTCGCAGGGCTACGGCCTCTCGGAGATGTCGCCCATCACCCATTTCAACGTCGCCGGGATTCAGGAAGCCGTCATGGGCGATGCCGCTTCCACCGACGACGCCGGCTACGACCAGCCGACCATCGGCGTGCCCGTCCCCGACACCGAGGTCAAACTCCGGGACGTCGAGGACGACGAGGAGATTCCACTCGACGAGGCCGTCGCGGAGGAACGGGAAGGCGAGATGCTGGTCAACGGCCCCCAGCGCATGAAGGGGTATCTCGACACCACCGACCCCTTCGACGAGGAGGGGTTCGTCGCCACCGGCGACGTGGCGAAAGTCGACGAGAAGGGTCGGTTCTACATCGTCGACCGCGTCAAGAACATGATCAACGTCTCCGGCCTGAAGGTCTACGCCGAGGAGGTCGACGAGGAACTGTTCGGGATGGACGGCGTCCGCCGACCGGCGACGGTCGGCGTGCCGGACCCCGACCGGCCCGGTAGCGAGCGCGTGAAGATTTTCGTCGAAGCCGAGGACGGCGCCGATATTTCGGCCGCCGACGTGCGTTCGTATCTCGACGGCCGGGTTCCGCGGCAGGCGATGCCCGACGAAGTCGAGTTCGTCGCGGAGATACCGCTGACCGATATCGGGAAGACGGACCGCGAGGCCCTGAAGAACCGCGAGAACTGAGCGGCGCTTAGTTCTGGAACGTCTCGTCGGCGTATTCGGCGTCGATGCGGGTTGCGGATTCGGTGAGGTGGACGGCGGCCTGCGAATACTGCATCACCTTCTGCATGTCGCCGTCGATGTCGAAGGAACCGGACATGATGCCGTCGACGGCGCCGATGTCGCCGTTGATGAGGTCCTTCCAGGTGTCGTTGTCGGCGGTGAGTTTGAAGCCAGCGTCGACGTCGTCTTCGCTCTCGACGAGGTAGGCCTCGGTGCACTCGCCGCCTTCGAGGCCGAGATAGCCGTACCCGACGTACTCCTCGCCTTCCTGTTGGACGTACTCCTCGATGTCGCTCCGGAGGCTCTCGGGCATCGCCTCGGTGTCGAGTTCGTCGATGGGCATGTCCCGCATCTCGAAGATGAAATCGCCGTTGAAGCCGACGCCCCAGTCGGAGGCGGCTTCGGCGTAGGCGTCGTGGTCGTTGATCTGTTCTTCGTACTCGGCGAACCACGCCTGGCTCGGGAAGTAAACCGCGTCGTTTGCTTGTGCCATAGGGCCACATAACACACGGACCCGGTTGGTTCTACCTCCGCGAATCGGAGGTGGTTTATTAAGCACCGGGAGAAGACGGCGACGGCGAATCGGCAGTCGGCGGGCGGACTCACCGGAGCGATTCCGCACACCTAAAATGTGAGCCATCATCTTGAACCGGCGTCCGGAGCATCGTTCGAGTGGCCGGTTCCGCGACAGCACGGTCGTCGCCCGCGACCGGACCCTGTCGCCCCGCATGGGATAAGCGGTCGTTCGACCCCACGTCTGGCCTCTGACACCACATCGGGTGGGCAACCGATACTGGAACCGGCCGGGTTTCTCAGTTAGCCGCCCCCGTTCTCGTCCCCGTCGGACTTCCGACTGAGTGCTCTCGTCGCCACCCGCAACCGCTCGATATCGGTATCCGTCGGGCCGCGCAGGGCGATTCGAAGGGTTCGCTCCGGCGTCCACTCGATGACTTGCCGTTCGAAGGTCTCGCGGTCGATACCGAACCGTTCTCGGATGATACGGTCGGCGGCCGACGTTTCGTCGCCATCGGCATCCACATCGGCCTCCGCGACCCACGTCTCGACGGTTCGGTTCCATGCCTCCTGCTCCATGCCCGCGTACTGCTCGGCTTCCGCGGGGGTTTCCAGTTCCTCGGGGGCCTGCTCGGCAACGAAATACCCCCAGAGGTCGTCACGGAGGTGGTGGTCGACCAGCCGCTGAAGCTGGTCGATGCGCTCTTCGGGGGCCTCGCGGTCGGCCGGCGGGTCGACGCCCAGCGCCTCGTAGTGGTCCTGAATCGCGTCGTGGAGGTCCCGCTCCATGCCCGCCAGCGCGGCGGCGACCGCACGCACCGCCTCGCTATCGGCCGGGTCCAGCGCGTCCGTGAGGTTCATCATCGGACCGCGGGCCGCCACGGGGTTAAGCTATCCGCCGCGCTCCGGGCGCGTCGTCGCTTCAGCCCCGCGTTCGAAGCACGGCCAGCACGACGAGGGCGTGCAGCACCGCGCCAAGGAGTGCGAGCCAGCGGCCGAGTTCGACGAACACGTCGCTCCCGCCGAGCAGACCGCCCGCTTCGAGGAGAAGGCCGACGGCGAGCAGGCCGACCACACCCGTCGCGGTTCGGTCGTCGAGATGCGGAGTCGTGGCGACGGCGGGCGGATAGAACTGGTAACTGACGCCGACGACGGTCAGGCCGAGGAATCCGAGCAGGCCGAGTCGGGCGTGAGCGTCGGCCATCGCCGGGTCGATACCCGTCATCGCCATCGTGAACCCGAGGGCGCCGACGCCGAGACCGAACGTGACCGCGAGCAGGACCGTATAGAGGCCGAGGCGTCGTCGCTCGCTTCGGTAGAAGACGTCAGCGTAGGCGACGGCGAAGCCGACGAGGGCAACCGTCACCAGCGTGCCGCCCAGTTGAAACACGGCTCCGCCGCCGAAATCGACCGCCAGCAGGGCGGGGCCGACCGCTCCCGCCGGCAGGACCACGGCCGCGAGCCACCGTCGCGGCGCGACCGTCAGGAAGCGCGGGAGCAGGCGGAACCCGAGCGCGAAGACGAGCAGCGCCGTCGTCCCGACCGCAAGCAGGTGTGTCACCGGCGGGCCGATAGCCGGGATGGGTGTCGGAACGCCGAGGAGCGCGGCGACCGGCAGACCAGCGCCCGCGAGTAAATACGCGAAGACGACGGGAACGAAGCCGTTGGCGAGGCGGTCGACCGGGCGGTACTGGGCCTTCGCGTCGGCGGTCCCCGTCTCGCGTCCGAGGGGGTTGTCCCGGACGCTCCAGAGGAGCGCTCCGACGAAGACGACACAGCCGAGTGCCCACGCGACCGTGCCGACCGCCCGGGCGTCGACGATGCCGGCCGCATCAAGCGCCATCGCGGCGGTCCCGCCGGCCGCCAGCGGGAGCTGGACGAACGGCGCGCGCGGAAACGCCAGCGGCCGGTCGAAATACGAGGGGACGAGTGCGTAGGCCTTCCCGAAGACCATGTGGAGAACGAAGCCGTAGAGGCCGAGAACCACCGATACTCGCCGGCCCGCGCCGAAGACGGCGGCCGCCTGCCAGCAGACGAACCACGCGAGGCTCGCGACGACGAAGGCCCGCGCCCCGCGGGAAACCGTGGCGGCCGACATGGCTACCGGGACGACTCACCGGTCAACAACAAAAGATGAAGGGGTACATGAGCGAGACCCGGTCGCCGTCGTCGAGTTCGGTATCGAGGCCGTCGAGGTGTTCGTTGAACTGACCGTTGATGGCCACGCGGGCGAACGCGCGGGTCTGTTCGCCCTCGGGGTTCTTCGCCCAGTCACCGGCGGCCTCGACGTCCTCGGGCACCCACCCGTGTGCGGTCGCCTCCTCCTCGGTTTCGGCGATGAGCATGTCCGCGACGTCGTACTCCTCGAAGAATGCGTCGAGGAACGCTCGGAGCGTCTCGCCCTCGAAGGTGTAGTCCATATCGGGTTCGCCGACCTCGCGGCGGATGTGGCCCGTACAGCGAACGGTGACTGTCGTCTCCGGCGCGGCGTCGGGGGTCCGCTCGACCGTCGCCGATTCGTCCGTACTCATGGGCGAGGGAACGGCCCCCTGTCGGAAACGAACTACCCCGAACATGTTCGCCCATCCGGTGCCGGATAAAGCGGCACGATACCGTGGGTGTACGCTCAGGTGGCGTCCCGCCCTACCTGTTTCCGCTGGCGACGGGTATCCACGAGGCTCGGACGCCAGCCATCGACCGCCGCTCGGCACAACCCGTACCCCTTGCAGGACGGACCGCGAGCGCCGAACGCGGCCTCGACCACCCACCCGGCGTTCGCGGTCGCGCGTCTCGCGTTATGCAGGCCGCCGGCATCACTCGTCGAGAACCGCATCCAGCAGTTTCGACTGGGCGGCCGCGAGGTGTTCCGAGAGGGTCGACCGCGAGATGTCGAGTTCTTCGGCGACATCGCCCGCGTTGGCGGTCTTCGGATGGTCGAAATATCCCATCCGGTGGGCGGTTTCGAGGACCTCCCGCTGGCGGTCGGTCAGTTCGCCGCGGTCGAGGAAGACGAGGTTCTCGTCGGGGCGGTCGTGCTCCGAGCGGAGCAACCGCTGGACGTCGACGGTCGGGTATTTCTCCTGCAGCGAGCCGATGACCGACTGGAGTTCCTCCATGCCGGCCGCATGGAAAACGAGATAGAGCATCCCCTCGCGAGTCCGGATGTCGATGACGGGCGTATCGAAGGTCTCGACGGCCTCACAGGGACAGCCACGGCCCATCTCCCGGGAAAAGCGGTAGACCTTCTTGTCGCCGTAGTCGAACACCTTCGAGAGTTCGACGTCGGCCTCGGGGGCGTCGGCTTCGAGCATGAACTCCTCGGTGACGCGGTCCGGGGATTCGGGGGAGACGCTCCGGGAGACGGAGTAGGTCGGCGCGTCCGCCGAGACGGAGGCCTGGACGACCGGACACGTCCCCGCGGCGTCGACTTTCACCTCCGCTCGAATCCCCGCTGTCATGGCACGTACCTCGTTTCCGAAGGCCCCTAAGCCTGACTCCCGACTCGTCGGGTGTGTCCCGAACCCCCGCTTGCGGTGGCTGCCTGAGACGTCGGTTCAACGTCTGACCGTCCCGATTTCGGATTTGCTTATAAACACCCCACATACTGTGGGTCTCAATTCCCCACCCTCCAGTTCTATCTAACATATATGACGAGCGGCCTCTCACAACTGTCGCTGGGCGACGAATCGAACGGTCGAGTCGGCGACGAAACCGTCGACTGCGAGCGGGTCTTCACCGCGCTGGAGGACCCCGACTGCCGAACGCTCCTGGAGGAAACCGCCGACGAGGCGCTGACCGCCCAGGAACTCACCGACCGGTGTGACATCCCCCGGTCGACGACGTACCGGAAAGTCGAGATGCTGGCCGATGCCGGCCTGCTCGAAGAGCAGGTCCGCCTGCGGGCCGACGGCAAGCACGCAAGCGAGTACCGCCGCGCCTTCGACGGCCTCGTGGTCTCCATGGACGCCGGCGAACTGGAAGTCGACCTGGAAGTCAGCGCCTCGGGCCCGGCGCCCATCGGAGCCGACTGAGATGGCGCGGTTCGATGCGAGCGGGCGTACAACGGCCACGACCGATGCCGATGACCAATAGCAACCCAGATGGGGAAATCTATATGCGTGGGCCGACTTCGCACTTATATACTGGCCGCGTGCGGACGACCCACCGACGACCGAACGGGAACTGACACACCGTGACAACCCAATACATGTTCAGATGCCCCGAATGCGGGCAGGAAATCGAGGTCAACGCCTCCATGCGAGAGGCGATACTCTCGAGTGGCTGCCCCGTCTGTACCGAATCGGTGGCGGACGGCTGTTTCGAGAAAGAAGAAGCCTAGAACTCGCGGTCGATTTCGATGAGGCGGCCACTCAGCGATTCCGGAGCCAGTCGATAGAGTTCGATTTCCAGTTCGCCTTTCTGCTGTGGCCAGATTTCGAACAGCGGTCGCTTTGCGTCACCGTACTGCTGAATCTCCTCGACGGACAACTCCTCGGGGTCGATGCGTTCGAGGTCGCCGATCGCGATGACGCTCCGGTAGGTGTCCTCGATGTCGTCGTAGACGACCAGTCGGGCCTTCGGCTCGGAGTCGAGGAACTCTCGTTTCTCGCTTTCGGGCGTCGAGACGAGTCGCATGTAGAACTCACGGGCGTCCGCGTCGAAGCCGTATGAGATGGGAATCGCGTACGGCGTGTCCTCGCGAGCGAGCGCGAGTACCCCCGTTTCCTGCCGACCGAGGAACGCGGCCGTCTCCTCCTCGGTCATCTCCGTACGCCGGTCGATTGGCATATAGGGCCACTAACGCCCCACTACTTATACACGTTTATTCATCAGGCCGTCTCGACCCGCCAGCGGCGAGCGAGCGCGAGCAGAAGAACGGAGCCGTAGCGGTCAGACCCGCCGGCGGCGGACGAGGACCGCGGCCGCACCGACCGGAACGACACACCACGCCACCAGCGAGGCGACCAGCAGGCCCGTCGAGAGGCCCGTCGTCGCCAGCGCGGCGGTAAAGCCGCTGCCGGCAGTCGCGCCGAGTTGGCTCAACACCAGCACCCGGAAGACGCCGGCCGGGTTGGCAAGCACCAGCGCGGTCAGCGCCGACTCCGGCAGCGAGAACGCCGCGACGACGCCCAGCGCGAGCAGGTCGTGGACGAGGACGAACCACACCCACACCAGCAGCGCGAGGCCGAGCGCGTGGGTCTTCTCGCGGGCGACCGTCGAGACCAAAAGCGACAGCGCGAGGAACGCCGCGCCGACCGCCACCGCCCCGCCGAGGAAGGCAAGGAACGACCCCCAGTAGGTGGTGCCGAACTCCCGAATCAACAGGAGGCCGACGAAGCCGAACCCGACGACCGTCGCGCCCGCGAGGACGACGAAGCGGCCGAGGTAGGTCCCGACGACGACCCGCGCCCGGGAGACGGGCAGCGAGAAGACGACCTCGAGCCAGCCCTCCTCGTCGCGGCCGACGACGGCGTCGTAGCCGAACGCCAGCGCCGCAAGCGGAACGAGATATACCGCGAGGCTCGTGAGGCTGGCGACGACCCGCTGCATGCCTTCGGGGCCGACCGCCGACCCGCTGAAGGTGGCGAGCATCGCGCCGAAGAGGACGAACAGCCCCGTCAGCGCCAGCGCCCAGCGGCTCCGCATCGCGAGCCGGTATTCGGTGTGAGCGACCGTCACGAGCTGTCGGAGCGACCGCCGCCCGCCGCCGTCGGCGACCAGTTCGTGACCGCTGGCGTAGCCGCCGTCGGGGCGGGCCTCGTTTTCGGCGTCCTCCCTCGGCGCGTCGTCGGTCATGCGTTCACCTCCCCGAGCGCGTCGTGGAACGCCGCATCGAGACCGTCGCGGTCGACGGTCACGTCCGCGAGTTCGATGTGCTCGGTCGCCTCGAAGAGGTCCGGAACCGCCTCGACGGGACACCGAACCGTGACGGTACCGTTGGTGGCGGAGGCAGTGCCGACCTCGCCGCCGGCCGCGACGAGGGCCTCGATTCGGTCGGCGCTGGCCGGCCGGAGTCGAACCGTCACGTCGTCGGTGTCGACGAGGTCGTCGACGGCCCCCGAGGCGAGGACGCGGCCCGAATCGAGGATGGCGACGCGGTCGCAGAGCCGCTCGATTTCCGAGAGGACGTGCGACGAGAGGACGACCGTCGCGCCGGTTTCGGTCCGGACGCGGTCGATTATCTCGTGGAACTCGGCGACGCCGCGGGGGTCGAGGCCGGCGGTCGGTTCGTCGAGGACCAGCACCGACGGCCGGGGTAGAACCGCCGCCGCGAGGCCGAGGCGGCGCCGCATCCCGTTGGAGTACCCGGAGACGGCGCGGTCGGCATCCGCGACGTCGAGGCCGACCATCTCGATGGCCTCGGCGATGCGGCCGTCGTTCGGAAGCCCGCGCATCCGCGCGTGGAACTCCAGTATCTCCCGGCCGGTCAGCGCCGACGGGAAGCCGACGTGTTCCGGCAGGTAGCCGACGTGCTCGCGAATCTGCAGGCCGGCGTCGGCCACCTCGCGGTCGCCGACGGTCAGCCGCCCGGAATCGGGGCGGTCGTGGCCGACGAGCAGTTTGAACAGCGTCGTCTTGCCGGCGCCGTTGGTCCCGAGGACGCCGAACGTCGACCCCCCGGGTATCTCCAGGGACAGCCCATCGAGGGCCGTCACCGAACCGTACTCCTTGCGGACGTCGTTAGCTGTTATCTGCATATTTCCTCCAGTCGTCGTGGTGTGGTTCGGCCAGCGGCCGCTGGTCGACGATGCCGGGCGCCTCGACGACCGGGAAGGAACTCTCGGCCAGTCGGACCGCGTCGAAGGCGGGGCTGGCGGCGAAGACCGCCACCTGCGGCTGCTCGGTTTCGAGGTACTCGACCAGCCCCGCGGGCCGGTGGCGAACCTCGCTGATGCCGTCCGAATCGAGGTCGGCCGTCCGGGCGTTCGACCAGTAGTTGCCGCGCTCGGTGCCGTTCCAGACCTCGAGGTCCTGTGTCGTCGTCGTGACCGCGTCGGCGTTGTGGATGAAGCTGTTGGCGACGACCTCCTGACCGCCGCTGCCGGCGGTGACGTGGACCCCGACGTCGTTGCGCAACAGCAGGTTCTTCGCGATGCGGCTGTCCTGCGTGTTGTAGACGTAGAGGCCGTTGCCGTTCTCGATGAGGACGTTGCCCCGAACTTCGGAGCGCTCGATGTCCTTCAGCAGGATGCCGTGGCCGCTGGTGCCGTCGTTGCGGACCGCGGTGTTGTTGACGACCTCCAGCCCGTCGCTGACCATCAGCGCGTAGCCGACGTCGTTGTCGACCGCGAGGTTGTTCTCCAGCCGGTTGTCGTCGGAGTACATGTAGTGGACGCCGTAGCGGCTGTCCCACATGGTGTTGTTCGTCGTCACGACGCCCTGGGCCCACGAGTAGTAGATGCCGTCGCGGACGTCGGTGATTTCGTTGCCGTGGATGACGGTGTCCTCGGTCTCCCAGAGGTTGATGCCGTTGCCGCGGTCGGTCCGACGCTCGACGTCCTCGCGGCCCTCGATGCGGCTGTCGGCGACCGTCACCTCGTCGGCGCCGTTGACCCAGACGCCGAAGGTAATCTCCGAGAGGTAGAGGCCCCGAAGGGTCGTCTCGTTGGCGGTCTTCGCGATGTAGACGCCCGAGTCCTCGCCGCCGGCCTCGTAGCCGGAGTTGCGAATCCACAGGCCGTCGAGGGTGACGCTTTCGCCGCGGACGACGACCACGTTGCCCTCGCCACCGCCGTCGATGGCCGCGCCTTCCGGGCCGGCCGCGACGGTCACGCCGCTCGTGTTGATCGAGAGGTTCTCGGCGAACCGGCCTTCGAGGACGACCGTCTCGCCGGGGTCGGCGGCATCGACGGCGGCCTGTGCGGTCTCGTAGGTTTCGCCGTCGACCGTCGCGGTGCTCTCTTCGGGCACCTCGGGGGCCTCATACGAACGGTCGATATCGAGGTCGAAGCTCTCCTCGGCGTCCGCGTCGGGCGCCGCGACGACGAACGGCGCCGTCGCCGACATCACGAGCATCCCGACGACGGCCAGCAGGAAGCCGAGTTCGGCGGTGCGACCGGGCGCGGACATGGTCACCGCCCCCTGACGCGGCCCCGGATGCGGCCGAGGGGCGTGTCGCCGTCCCGTGCCTCCTCGAGCATGGCCGGAACGTCGCCGAAGGTCGCCTCGCTGTCACGGAACAGGAAGGCGATGACCAGCAGGCCGACCGCGACGACCGTCAGGTAGCCGCCGGGGCCGAACCACGCGTAGCCGGTGATGTTCGCGACCTCGTAACTGCCGAGCAGCGGCGGCGTGAACTCCTCGACGCCACGAAGCGGTGCGTTCGGGTCCAGCGAGTGGCCGGCCTGGTAGAGCCGGTACTGGATCCAGACGAACATGCCCGTAAAGAGGGCGATGGTGCCGGCCAGCATGCCGGTCAGCCCGAGTTTGAGCTTTCGGACCGTCGGCGCGAGGGAGACGAAGACCCCCAGCGCCGCCAGCGCGACGAACACGACCGGGCCGAGCACCCACTCGGGCGTCTTGATGGACCCGTCGTCGAGCGGGAAGTTCGGCTCGACGTAGACGGGGTCGGGGTAGTAGAACCCGACGTACTTGTTGAGTGCGTGTACCTCGCCGTAGTCGCCGCCCAATTTCGGGTAGGCGTACAGCTCGACGACCAGCGCCTCGCCGGGGTACTGCGGCGCGGTCAGCGTGATGCGCCACATCGGCAACGCGAGGGCGACGAGCAGCAGCCCCGCCGCGATGAGCGGCAGGCCCCGTCGGAGTTCGGTAAATCGGGCGAGCGACTGTCTCATGCTATCAGTCCTCCGGCTGGACGATGAGGCGCGAGCGCATCTCCAGGTGGAGTGCGCTGCAGAAGAACCCACAGTACATCCAGTAGACCCCGGGGTCGTCGGCCTCGAAGGTCACCTTCGTGGTCTCCTGCGGCGCCATCTTGATGTTGATGTCGTGTTCGGGGATGACGAGCGAGTGCAGGATGTCGCTGGTCTGCTCGATGTTGGTCACCTGCATCTCGACGGTGTCACCCTCCTTGACCGTGATTTCGGGGAAGCCGAACTCGTTGCGCATCGAGTACATCTTCACCTCGACGCGGTCGTCGGCGACCCGCTCGATGGTCTCGTCGCCCGCACCCGTGTATTCGAGGTCGATGTCCTCGGGGTCGTAGACCTTGGCGGGCTCGATCTTGTCGGCCTGGACGATGGACGCGTCGTGCGGCTCGGCGTACGACGGCTTGTCCTTGACCAGTTCCATCCCGTTCTCGTCGTCGCCGATGTAGATGAGCTGGTCGTTCTCGGGGTGCATCGGCCCGACCGGGAGGAACCGGTCCTTCGAGAGCTTGTTCAGCGAGATGAGCCAGTCGCCCTCGGGGTCGGACGTGTAGGACTCCGAGGCGATGAGGTGGCCGGGGTTGTAGTGGACGTCGATCTTCTCGACGACCGGGTCCTCGGACATGGCCTCGGCCTCGACGGCCGCCTCGATGTCCCACTTGACGACCTGCGAGTCGATGAACAGCGTCGTGTACGCGTGGCCGCGGCCGTCGTAGGCGGTGTGGAGCGGCCCCATGCCGAGGCGCGGACGGCCGACGATGGCCTCTTCGGGGTCGCTGACCTCGTCGAGAGCCTCGATGTCGATGACCGACGCCGTCGGGTCGAGTTTACCGCTCGCGATGGCGTACTTGTTGTCCGGCGTGACGCTGACCCCGTGGGGGCTCTTCGGCGTCGGGATGTACTTCACGATGGGGTCGTCGCCCTGGTTCAGCGAGCTGTCCTGTCGCCCGTCGACGACCGGCACCTCGTTGATGGTCTCGTAGTTGCCGGCCTCGACGGCCGCCTCGATGGCGGGGATGTTGAAGGCCTTCACCATGTCGCGGTCCGAGCGGGTCATCTCCGATTCGGTGACCCCCTCCTCGCTGTTGTAGCCGGTGGTGAAGAACCACTTGCCCTCCTTGCCGCCGTCCCCGTTGTCCATGTTGCCGTCGACCAGCACCTCCCACTCGACGTTCATCGTCTCGGGGTTGATGGCGGCGAAGACCGAACCGTACTCGGAGGGGTCGTCGACGTCGCGGCCGTCGTTCGGGATGGGCGCGCGGAACTCCCCGACGCCGATGACGTACTTGGTGTCCGGGAGGACACAACAGGCGCCGTGGGTCCCCTGCTGGTTCGGGATGTTACAGATGGCGTCCGTCTCGAAGTACTGCAGGTCGATACGGGCCATCCGGCCGTTGGCCTTGTCGTTGACGAAGGCCCAGCGGCCGTCGTAATCGTTGTCCGTCTGGCTGACACGCGGGTGGTGGGTGTCACCCCAGGTGTAACCGCCCGCCTCTTCGAGCATCTCACGGCTCTTGTCGTCGAAGCCGTATCCGCGTGCGCTCTCGTGGTTGAACACGGGAATCTTCATGATTTCCCGCATCGACGGCAGGCCGAGAACGCGGATGTCCCCGGAGTGGCCACCGCTGAGGAACGCGTAGTACTCGTCGAGTTCGCCCGGCGGGACGTGGGCATTGGGCGCGCCGTTCGTGGTCTGGCCGCCCGAGTTGTCGTCGAGCATGCCGGTACAGCCGGCCAGCCCGCCGAGCGCCCCGGCGACCGCACCGGCTTTCATGAAGTCACGTCGTTCCATCCCCAGGTTGGGGAGTATCATCTCTCTGTCGCGGTCGGGATGCGAATCGTCGTGGTCGTCCGCCGTGGACGACGTGTGGGTTTGGTCTGCGGTCATTGGTTTTCCGTTTGGGGTGGTTGCCAGCGGTGCTACATGCGGTAGTTACAGGGCTACCCATATACTCGGGCAAGGCGAGTCCCGAGCGGTGAGAATCCCGCGAACATGTTCGGCCACACATCATTTATAAGGAATACGAAGCTGGTGCGTGGCCGAATTCCACTACAGAATCCTGATTCCCAGCGGCTGGGACCGGGCCACCCCCCTTATGCGCGCACGGACGAATCTCCGGGTATGCCGCTGGTTCAGCTTAGCATCGAGTTGCCCGAGCAAACCTGGGTCCACGACGTCACCGAGGACCATCCCGAGGCGACGGTGCGCGTCCTCGCCGGGATGCCCGACGACGACGTCGGCTTCGCGCTGCTGGAGATTACGGCCCCGGACATCGAGGCCGTCCTCCGGTCGATGGCGGGCCACTCACTTTTGACCGACATCGAACCGCTCCAGTTGGGCGACGAGCGGGCGCTCGTCCAGATCGAAACGACGGCGCCGCTGCTGTTGCTTTCGGCGCAAGCGTCGGGCATCCCCATCGAACCGCCAGTCGTCATCCGGGACGGAACCGCTGACGTCGAACTCCGGACTTCCCACGACCGGCTGTCGGCGCTTGGCGAGGAACTCGACCGCTTCGGCTTCACGTACACCGTCGAGTCGATTTACGACGCCGCCGACCCCGAGCGCCTGCTGTCGGAACGCCAGCGCGAACTGATACTCACCGCCGTCGAGGAGGGGTATTACGACACCCCGCGGGAGTGTTCGTTGACGGAACTCGCCGAAAAGGTCGGTATCGCGAAATCGACCTGTAGCGAGACGCTCCACCGCGCGGAGGGCATCATCGTCCGCCGGTTCGTCGACAAGCACCTCAGCGAGAAACCGCCCAAACTCGCGGCCCGAACATAATCGGGGGAAGCGCCACGACCATCCGCGGAGCAGACCCACGTATGCCAGCCATCGAAACCGAACGCGTCGTCGACGTCCGGACGGTCAAGGACCCGCCGTTCGACGCCATACTCGCGGCGCTTGGCGACCTGACGGCCGAGCCGGTCGTCGTCATCGACAGCGCCGAACCGGCGGCGCTGTACGACGCCCTCGCCGGTCGGGACCTGTCGTATCGGACGATTCGACGCGACGGGGACTGGCATGTCCGCATCACCGCCGAGGAGAGCGGCCGAGCGACCGACCCGCGCTCCCGCACGGACCGACGTTCCCGCATCGACCACGACCGCGACCGCGCCGAATCGATAGCCGACCTCGCGAACCCCGAACTACTCTAACCATGTCCGACACCACCCTCGACGTCCGCGACGTACCGCCGGCCGAACGCCACCCGAAGATTCACGACGCCTTCGTCGACCTCGATTCCGGCGAGGAACTCGTCATCGTCAACGACCACGACCCCAAGCCCCTCTTCTACGAGTTCGAGGCCGAAGTCGACGACTTCGATGCGGACGGCTACGCGGTCGAACAGGAAGCCGAAAATCGGTTCGTCGCCCGGTTCCCGAAACGATAGGAGCGCTACCGCCAGATAGCCGTCAGCGCCACGTCACCGACCGTCTCCGTCCGGTACTCGAAGCCCCGGTCGTCGAGTTTCGGGTAGAGGAACTGCGGCTCGCGGTCGTTCAACTGAACCAGCACCGTTTCTTCGTCGAGGTCCGCCACCCGTTCGAGCGTCTCCTGTAACGGCTCGGGCGGCGGGAGTTCGCGAACGTCCAGCGGGTCGATTGGGCGGTCCTCGGAGATATCGAGTGCGCGCCGCCACGTTGCTTCCGAGTGTTCCGGCCCCTCGTCGTCGCCGCCGGTGGTCGAGCGGGACATACACGACGGTTGGCCCAGAACGGTCCAATTCCTTCCGCCGAACGTGTTCGGGAGTGTACTCTCGGGGTGCCGAATCGAAGCCCCGCCCATGTGTCGAGCAACGGTCCAGTCCGACGAGCACAGCGCCAGGTGTTGCCGCCGATGACCGCGAAGCCACCCGTCTCCCCGTCGGCCATCGACACCGACCAGCGCCCGTTCGTCCTCGTCTGGGAGGTGACACAGGCCTGCGAACTCGCCTGTGACCACTGTCGGGCGGACGCCCGACCGGGTCGTTACCCCGACGAACTGACGACCGAGGAGGGCAAGCGACTGCTCGAGGAGGCCGCCGACTTCGGCGACGGGCAGTTGGTCGTCCTCTCGGGCGGGGACCCCCTGCTCCGCGATGACCTCGTCGACCTCGTCGACTACGGCACCGACCTCGGCCTCCGGATGACGCTCACCCCGAGCGGGACGACCTCGCTGACCCGCGAGGTACTGGAGGACCTCAAAGCGGCGGGCCTCCAGCGACTCGCGCTCAGCATCGACGGCCCGAAGGAGGTCCACGACGCCTTCCGCGGCGAGGAGGGCAGTTTCCGGCAGACGGTCGACGCCGCAATCATCGCTCGCGAACTCGGCCTGCCGGTCCAGATCAACACCACCGTCTGCGAGGCGACGGTCAGCACGCTGCCGGCGGTCCGTGACCTCGTCGCCGAACTCGACGCCGTGCTGTGGTCGGTCTTCTTCCTCGTGCCGGTCGGCCGCGGCCGCCTTCTGGAGAACGTCACCTCCCAGCGGGCCGAGAGCGTCCTCGAATGGCTCGACGAGATTTCGGAGGACGCCCCCTTCGGCGTGAAGACGACCGAAGCGCCCCACTACCGGCGGGTCTCCCTCCAGCGGAACGGTGACCCGACCGCCGCGCCCGACAACGACGCCATCGGTCGCCGGGGCGGCATCATCGCCGGCGACGGCTTCGCCTTCGTCTCGCATACGGGCGAGGTGTATCCGTCCGGCTTCCTGCCGAAACCGGCGGGCGACGTCCGCGAGGACGGCCTCGTGGACACCTACCAAAACGCGCCCCTCTTCCAGCGACTCCGGGACCGCGACGAGTTGCAGGGGAAATGCGGGGCCTGTGAGTTCCGCCACGTCTGCGGCGGCAGTCGCTCCCGGGCCTACGCCGCGACCGGCGACCCGCTCGGCAGCGACCCGCTCTGTGGGTATTATCCCGAAGGCTACGAGCCGGAGGACGCCGAAGCCGCCCCGTACGAGGGGTGACGGACGGGACCGGAGGCGACGGCCGCACCTGCGGTATCGAACATCTTCGGGGGAGGTGATTTGCTGTCCCGAGCGCCCAACTACGGCATGAGCAATCGCGTCGAGCGAGCCGCCAGGAACCGGGTCGACGTCGAGAACCGCGCGCCGACGAGCCGCGAGTGGGAGGTCTTCGTCCGGAAGGACATCGAGCAGCCGCTCCAGCACGTCGGCAGCGTCCGGGCGCCCGATTCCGACGCCGCCTACGAACTCGCGACCAAACTCTTCGCGTGGTTCGCCGACGACCTGTGGGTCTGTCCGGCCGACGCGGTCACCCGCTATACGACCCACGACCTCGCCGACGACACCGAGACGAAGGAACCGCCGGCCGGCGACGAACCGCGAAACCGGGAGTGGTCCTGATGATTTCGGTCAGCACGCTACTCTGTGACCACGCGGCGGGCGGCAACCGCCTCCGCTATAACGTCGACACCGGCGACACCGACCCCGTCTCGACGGACCCCCAGCGAAAGCCCGTCGTCGTCTGGAACACGACGAACCGCTGTAACCTGAAATGCGTCCACTGCTATGCCGGCGCGAAATCGACGCCCGAGCGGGGCGAGTTGTCGACCGCCGAGGGCAAACGTCTCCTCTCGCAGTTGGCCGACTACGGCGTCCCAGTCGTGCTCTTTTCCGGCGGCGAACCGATGGTCCGTGAGGACCTCACGGAACTCGTCGCCCACGCGGCCGACGAGGGAATCCGGCCCGTGCTGTCGACCAACGGGACGCTGCTGACGCCGGACCGCGCACGCGAACTCAAGGACGCGGGCCTCGCCTACGCCGGCGTCTCCGTCGACGGCCTCGCCGAGCGCAACGACGAGTTCCGGGGCGTCGACGGCGCCTTCGAGGCCGCCGTCGAAGGCATCGAGACCTGCCTCGACGTGGGGCTGAAGACCGGCCTCCGCTATACGGTGACCGGCCAGAACGTCGAGGACCTCCCGGGCGTCGTCGACCTGCTGCTCGACGTCGGCCTCGACCGCTTCTGCTTCTACCACCTCGCCTACAGCGGCCGGGGTGCCGACCTCGACGACATCGACCTCTCGGACGACCAGCGACGGTCGGTCGTCCGGTACATCTGCGACCGGACGGTCTCGGCCCACGAGGGGGGCCGCGATATCGAGACGCTGTTGGTCGGCAACTACGCCGATGCCGCCTATATCGTCGAATACGCCCGCGAGGAGTTCGGCGACGAGGCCGCCGAGCGCGTCTATCGCCGCCTCGAACGGAACGGCGGCGACCCCGCCGGCGAACGCGTCGCCGCCGTCGACTGTCTCGGCAACGTCCACCTCACGCAGTTCTGGCGCTCGTATAGCGTCGGTAACGTCCGGGACCGCTCGTTCGGCGCCATCTGGGAGGACGAGTCGAACCCCCTGCTGTCGATGCTTCGGGACCGGCCGGAGAAACTCGAAGGAAAATGCGCCGACTGCCGATACAAGGAAATCTGTCATGGCGGGTCGCGACTGCGTGCGCTGGCGTCCAGCGACGATCTGTTCGCGCCGGACCCGCAGTGCTATCTCACCGACGAGGAACGGGCCGGCGAGGTGCCGATGGAGACGCCCGCGGACTGACACAGCAACGACAGTCGGCACGGGAAAATCACGCATCCCTAGCGGCGGCGTCTCACTGCCCAGACGATAGCGAATCCGACAGAGAGAACCACCAGCAGACCGCCGAGGACGGTGAGAAGCGGGATTTCGTAGTTGTTGCATCCGTCGCTCACCACGAGCAGCCCACCCGCAACCCCGACGAGGCTGAAGTCGGTCGAAGTGCCAGGACATTTCGCCAGCGTGTGCCCTGCCGGCCAGATGAGCAACCCCAGCGCCATCAGCACGGTTCCAAGGACCGCTCCGAGGATGGGCGTTCGCCAGTCCTCCGTCAGGTCCGGCACCCGTACAGTCACGTTCCGGCGTATACTCGAGAAATAAAAAGAGCCAACGGTGGGATACCCGCTTGCCCCCCCGACTATACCGTGGCGTCGGGCCGTCTGCCCCGAGTTGTATATAAGACCCACCATACCGTGACCGATCGTTTTCCCCGCTGACGGCAGTACGAACACACGCTGGCAACCGCCAGCAGACAGTCGGTCGCCAGTCGACTGTTCGGGTTGCCCGACCGACCCAACTTCCGACGCACCGCACGTCGGTCGTCTCATGCGGTCCCCCGTCGCTCCGTCAAGCGTCGGGGGCTGGTCCCTTTCGTGCGTCGTCGGCGTTTGCGGCATACCTTTTAAACGCTCGACCAGTCCCGAGCGCCGGGATTCAGATTGAGGGCTTTGCCTGTTGGCGGTGAACCGTCGGGTATGTACGACGGCATCCTCTTTCCGACCGACGGCAGCGGCGACGCGAACCGGGCGCTCGAACACGCCATCGAGTTCGCCGAACGCTTCGGGGCGACCCTCCACGTCGTCTTCGTCATCGACGACCGGGCCGGCGAGCGGGGCCGCGAACGCCAGCAGGGCCGCGGCGAGGCGGCGCTGACGGCCATCGACGACGCCGCCCGCGAGTACGGCCTCGACGTCACGACGTCGGTACTGGAGGGCCAACCCGCCGAAGAACTGCTCGCCTACGCCGAGTCGGAACCGGTTGATATCGTCGTCATGGGCACCCACGGCACCGACGGCGAGGACCGCGACCGGCGGCTGCTGGGCGGCGTCACCGATGCCGTGCTCCGACAGAGCGATGCCCCCGTGGTGACGGTGAGCCCATAGCTGCCAGCCCTATTTTACTTCGGTTCCTCCGAATATGTTCGCCCGTCCTCCCAGAACCTGAGATTCTGAGCGTCATTCATGCCGTGTTCGTTGGTAGCACGAACGAGGCGAGCCATGAGCACAGGTCGTATACACGCCGGGCGGCCACGGCGGGTGGTCGTCCCCGGGAACGGGTACAGCGCGACGAACGTGCGGAACGGAACGCCGACGGGGTCGCCATACGACACCGGGGAGGCCAGTCCATGAGCGCTCCCGGGCCGGTCGACTTCGACGACGAGTGGGAGACCCGCATGGAGCGCCGGCTCGACGAGACCGACGCCGACTCGGACCTCGGCCTTGAGATGGCCAAGGACGCCCAGCGCGTCGTCGCCGGCGAGATGAGCGATGCCGAGTTCTACGAGAAGTACCACGAACGCGTCTTAGAGGAGTTCGGCGCCGACGACCGTGAACTGCCCAATCTGGATGACCTCGACGCCGAAGCGCTGGACGACGCTGGCGACGGCGAAGGCGGCGGCCTCCAGGAGTCGCTGTCGTCGCTGCTGGACGACGAGGACGTCTCCCGCCGTGAGGTGATGAAGAAGGGCGGCGCCGCGGCGGCACTGCTGTCGCTCGGCCTCGGGTCCGGGGCCGGTGACGACGGGACAGCGGCGGCGGCCGGCGCTGGCGGCGACGGCGAGGGCACCCGCTGGGGGATGACGATCAACCTCAACAACTGTGACGGCTGTCTGGCCTGCATGACGGCCTGCCAGCAGGAACACGGCCTCTCGCGGGGCGCCAACTGGATGTACGTCTTCACCTACGAAGAGGAAAACCAGGACGACGAGAACTTCCTCGTCCGCCCCTGCCAGCACTGTACCGACTCGCCGTGTACGAAGGTGTGTCCGGTCGGCGCCCGCCACACCCGCGAGGAGGACGGCCTCGTGTTGACCGACTACGACATCTGTATCGGCTGTCGGTACTGCGAGGTCTCCTGTCCCTACGGCGTCAACTACTTCCAGTGGGGGGAACCCGACGTGCCCGAGTCGGAAATCGACGACGACCACCAGATCGACGACCGGGGGCGGTGGGTCGGCGCCCGGCCGCCGAAGGGCGTCATGGGCAAGTGCACCTTCTGTGTCGACCGGCAGGACGGCCAGATGGGCGAGGAGAAGGTCGGGACGACGGCCTGCGAGGAAGCCTGTGCGATGGACGCCATCCACTTCGGCGACCTCAACGACCCCGAAAGCGACCCGAACCAGCACCTCCGGGAGTACCGAGAGTCGCAGGACAACGACACCGAGACCTTCCAGAACCGGAAGGAGCACACCGTCTCCACCTTCGAGTTGATGGAGGAACGCGGCACGAACCCGAACGTCCAGTATATCGGCAACGCGCCGTCCCAGCACGCCGAACAGGTCGAGGGACCGGTCACCTACGAGGACGCCGGCCTCGTCGACAACCGCAAGGAGGAGGTGCTGGATAACGGCGCGATGGCCAACGAGGAGGGGTGGGAAGAAGCATGAGCACCGACACCCCCGATATCGGCCCGGACGTTCTCGTCCGGCCGATTCAGTCCCGCTCGAAGGGGTATCTCGCCCTGCTTGCGGCCTCGCTCGTGGCCATCGGGGTCTGGCTGGCCTTTTATATCCAGCAGCTCCAGCAGGGGCTCATCGTCACCCATCTCGGCGACTGGGGCTCCGGCGGCGGCGTGCCGTGGGGGCTCTACATCGGCGCGTTCATCTGGTGGGTCGGCATCGCTCACGGGGGTATCATCCTCTCGGCGGCGGTCCGGCTCATCGGCTTGGACCGCTACCAGCCGGTCGCCCGGATGGCCGAACTGTTGACCATCGCGGCGCTGACCTGCGCCGGCCTGTATATCCTGATTCACGTCGGCCGGCCGGACCGGCTGGTCACGAGCGTCCTGCCGGCCTGGCCCTGGCGCGTCCACTGGTCGCCGCTGGTGTGGGACGTCACCGTCATCACCGCGTACTTCGTGCTGACGGCGACGTACCTGCTGTTGACGATTCGGTACGACATCCACCGGCTCCGTGACCGCCTGCCGGACCGCCTCGAACCGATTTACAAGGTGCTGATGGTCGGCTACACGGAGAAAGAGGACGCCATCGTCGAGCGGATGGTCTGGTGGCTCGCGTTCGCCATCATCATCATGGCCCCGCTGTTGTTGCACGGCGGCGTCATCCCGTGGCTGTTCGCGCTGCTGCCGTCGATGGCCGGCTGGGCCGGCGGCGTCCAGGGGCCATCCTTCCTCTCCATCGCGCTGACCTCGGCGGTCAGCGGCATCATCATCATCGCCGCCGCGTTCCGCTATGCCTACGACTGGGAGGAGCTCATCCCCTACGACGTCTTCCAGGGACTGGCCAAGTGGCTCGGCTTCTTCAGCCTCATGTTCCTGTGGCTCCAGCTCCAGCAGGTCATCACGGGCATCTTCGCGGCGCCGACGACGCTCCAGCACGCCACCGAGGTGAAGATTACGACGCCCGCCTACTGGGCCGCAATCGGCCTCGTCAGCCTCGCCCTGCTGTACATCTTCGCGTCGGCGCTGGAACCGTCGCTGTTCAGCATTCCGCGCATCGTCGCGGTGTCGGTCGGGGTGCTGGCCGGGACGCTGGTCGAAAAGACGCTGTTCGTCGTCGAGGGGCTCCAGCACGCCCACTTCGCGCTGTACGACGGCGTCCCCGGCGTCTACGTCCCCTCGCCGGTCGAATTGTCGTCGGTGCTCGGTACCGTCGGCATCGTCGTGCTGTTCTTCCTGGCCGTCTCGAAGGTGATTCCGGTGGTCGAACTGCACGCAATCGAGGACGAACACACGGAGGAGGTGAACTGAGATGCTCCCACTCGCGAGCGCGCCCTACACGCTCCCGCTCGTCGGGCCGGGCACGTACCTGATATTCGGTATCGTGCTGTTGCCGGTCTACCTGATGCTGGCCGCGTGGTTCCGCGGCGAGCCGAGCGACCGCTCGACGGCCCTGCTCGGCGTCGCCTACCTCGCCGGCCTCACGACGGTGCTGTGGGGCGGCCTGTTCGTGGCGACGATGGTCATCAAGTTCGCGTTCTTCTGAGGCGCGACCCACCCCGAGGAATCGCCCGCCAACTACCCGCCTCCCGGCGGGTCACACACCCGACACAATGACACTCACCGAAACCGAACTCAAGGAACGACTGGCGACCGTAGAGGACCCGCTGAACGACGACGACATCGTCTCGATGGGACTTATCAACGACGTGTCCATCGAGGGCGAGACCGCCGAAATCTCGCTGGCGTTCAACACGCCCTACGCGCCGACGGAGTTGGACATCGGCAACGAGATCCGCGACGTCGTCGAGGAGGCGGGACTGGACCACGACCTTCGGGCCCGCGCCGGCGAGGAGCAGGGCTTCGACGAGGAGATCCTGCCCGGCGTCCGCAACGTCATCGCCGTCGCCTCCGGCAAGGGCGGCGTCGGCAAGACCACCGTCGCCGCCAACCTCGCAGCCGGTCTGAACGACCTCGGCGCCCGGGTCGGCATCCTCGATGCGGACGTCCACGGCCCGAACGTGCCACGTATCCTGCCGACCGAGAACGAACCCGGCGTGACGCCGAACGAGGAAATCGTCCCGCCGCGCTCGGACGGCGTGATGGTCATGAGCGCCGACCACATGATGCCCGACGGCGACGAACCCGCCGTCCTCCGGGGGCCGATGGTCAACAACGTGATGATGAAGTTCATCAACGAGGTCGAGTGGGGACGGCTCGACTACCTCGTCGTCGACCTGCCGCCGGGGACCGGCGACGCCTCGCTGAACCTCGTCCAGACGCTCCCGCTCGCTGGCGTCGTCATCGTCACGACGCCACAGGAGATGGCCGTCACGGACGCCCGGAAGGGCCTGCGCCTCTTCGAGAAACACGACGCGCCCGTCCTCGGCGTCGTCGAGAACATGAGCGCGTTCCACTGTCCGAACTGCGAGGACACCCACCGCGTGTTCGGCACCGAGGGGGGCGCGGAGATTCGCGACGACTACGACGTGCCCCTGTTGGCCGAACTGCCGGTCCACCCCGATTTCGACAGCGAGGACCACGACGGCCCGACCGTTCGCGATGACGACAGCCCCGTACAGGGGGACCTACAGGACCTCGTGGATTCGGTCGCCGACCGGGTCGGCGAGGTGAACCGCCGGAAGGTCGCCGAAGCGACGGATGAGGACGACGGCGAGCGGGTGCCGGTCGAAGAAGCCAGGTGACCGACCCGACGGCTGGAGGGTGGGGTTCCGCTTCGCCCCACGCCGAAGCCAGACGTTCGTAGCGTGGGGGCCGAACCGGCATCACCGGGTAGATGGGTTGGTGGATGCAGGGTATTTAGCGACAGGGAGTTATTTTCGCCGGAGAGACGCGCTGAATAGCTTCGAGAGGCGCGGCGTTATTGGCTCACATGAAGACATTTACGTGCCGGCTTGGACTCGTAGCTATGCAGAGAAGAGGATATCTTCGCGCAGTCGGAGGGTGTGTCGGCGCCATGTCGGTGTCCGGGTGTGCGGAGAGTCTCCCCGGTGGCAATCAAGGCCCCGAATATCCGGGTGGAACGCTGGTCGTCGAAAACACGGGTGATTCCCCTGTGCGGGTCTCGGTGGAAACGAAACTAGAGCGGTACGACGCCGCAGTCGATACCGACGTACCCGGTGGGGAGCGGCTCGTTCGTCGCGAGTTCGTTACCGCTAATCAGGGTGAAATCGTGACTCTTGTGGCTCGACTCGGCGAGACCGGGGACCGAATCCGATTCCAGTTCCTCCCCGCAGGCGGAGAAGAGTCCCCGCCAGAAGTCGCCCAACTCACGTTCGAGAACGCTGTCGAGGCGAGTGCGACCTGGACCGCGACAAGCGGGACATAGACCGTCGTAGGTTTCTGGACTGGGTGATATCGGCCCCAAAACAGCCGTTTAGGTCCGACCGTTCTACGCTATGGCAATCGTCGCGCCGACGAGGAATGCGACGGCCGCGAGCGCGAGAAGAGCGGCCGAAACCCGGTTGCTCGTCGGCGGTTCTCGTTCGAACGTGTCCCATTCGAGCAGCACTCCGAGTCCGATACCGATGGCAGCACACCCACCAACGAACCCGAGGACCGACCAGAGCGAAAGGCCGCTTTGGACGACTGCACCTGCTGATTCAAACGCGAGCAAGACTCCCGTGAGTAACGGCGCTGCACCGACCGCCTTCTTGGAGGGCATACAACCGATATTTCAGGTGCATAGAGTATAACGATTATCATCAGAGCACCGTATCAAGCAGGCACCCAGATACAGGGCGTTTATAAACCGACCTTCAGTTCCGAACGCCAGGGGCCACCGCGAGTGTGGCGTGGTACCACTACTTTTATTGGAATCACCCGTGCGCTTTCCGTTGCGTATGACGAAAGCACTCAAAGCAAGCGGGTTTTTGGGGTTAGCAACGATGATGGCTGTTGGGTTACACCAATTCGTCATCTTGTCAGGTGGAAGCGCGGTTCCAGGATGGATGATTGGGGGCCATGCCCATCTTGGCGTCCTCTCGATTCTGGCACTCGTGATGGGGTTTGCCGTCCCCGCCGTAGGCGTTACTGGCACCCTCCGTACCGCCGTTACCGTCCTGTTTATCGCCGGCCAATGGGGAATCCCGGGAATCGTCTGGCTCGGTGAAGGCTTCGGGCTGATGTTCCTGATGCCGACCGGCTTCCTGTGGGGTGGCGCACTCATCGTCTCGATGCTCATCATGCTGTACGCGACGCTCACTCAAGACGCAGCCACGAGCGGAACCGGACCGGCCGGTATGGCACCAACTGACGACTGACGCACCACTCCGTTATTTTCCGGTTTTATCCGTAGGCGGGCGCGCTGTCGCGGTTCGTTCAGGTCTGTCGCGCTGCGACCATCAATAGCGAATCCGTCAATGTAGGCTTCTCACTAATCGGTGAGAACGGCGGTATCAGATTTGTAATTGTGGATATAGCGTAGCATCGCTTTTGGCACCCAAATATGTCAATAAATTTTTAGAAATGTTCTATAGTGAATTTTTATTATAATCCTCTGCCAATGTATAGCGAACATGGGGGAGAGACACAAGAATGGGGAACAATTCATCGGAGGGCGTATGGATAAATCACTAAATTAGGTACTACAAAGATGAAGCAAAACGAAATACAAACGCGACGTGGAGTACTAAAGACAATCAGTACAGGTGTGGTGGGGGGACTCGCCCTCACGGGAGGGGCTTCGGCTCAGGCCAACGGTGGTCTGCAACGCGAACTTGCTGAAGTCCGTGCGGCAACCGCCCAGTATAACGACCCCGAGAACGCCTTGGCAGACGGCTACCTCCCCGAGGAAGAGGCTGTTTGTGGCATGGGGTATCACTACCCCCATGAAGACTTCGTCTCGGCGATGCAATCTGAGGACCCTGCAAAAATCGCAGCGTACCTGAACTCCCTTGACCGCACGGAGCCGCCCGTTCTCGCCTATGGTGAGGGCGATGACGGCCTTGTCCTCGGAGCAGTCGAATATCTTACGTTGGACGACGAAGAGGACCTCTTCACCTCGACCGAAGAGGACCACTGGCACCCGTTCTTCGGCCCGCTGTACGCAATGCACGCTTGGGTACACAACCATAACCCGGAGGGCGTTTTCCACCCGATTAACCCACGCCCTCAGTTCTCAAAACCCGAGTGGTGCGATGATGGAGGTGGAGAACACTAATCAGCGCCGAGAACGGTAGTCTTGACTATGTTCTTTCGTCAGCGGTCAATACGCAGAGTAACCTTACCAGCTAATCCGCCGAACCGGACGTGGAATCAACGCAAAGGACCGACGACATAGCGGAAGCCGCCCGAGCGACGCCATCAGGGTGGGGAAATCCGCGCCTCGACGTCCGTTTCGCCCGACTGCAGCAGCGACCACCCGAGGAACAGGAAGCCGGCGGCCACCGAGAGGCTCTGGACGGTGACGCCGACCAAAAGCGGCGAGAGCCCGGACTGGTGGAGCAGGCCGCCCAGCAGCGTCCCGAAGGTGATACAGCCGAGGCCCGCCGTCAGCGACCGAAGCGACCGGGACTGGGTCCGCCGGTAGGCACTGAATCCGAGCCACGTCACGAGGCTGCCGACGACGAGCGTCACCGTGTTCGCGCCGACGATGAGATACTGGAGGTTCATCGCCTCCCTCCGTCACATCGCGCCGGGAGCGGTTTCGAATGGGGCATATCCGAGACTACCACAGGCCGGTACTTGAACGGTAACGCGGCGTCTCAGCGCGTGGGAGAGGTGGCAGAGGCGGGGCAACGGGGGCAAATCCCAGTGAGTGGGATTCGCCACGGGATATGAACCGTTTCGATGGACAGCCTCGCGTATGGGGCTCGAAGCGGCGGTCACGGTGAACCGACCTCGGGACTGCCCGGTCGCGACGGCCTCGGCGGCGACCGACGCCACGGTCGGCGAGGTCGCCCGCAGTAGCGTGGCCGACGGCACCGTCGTCGAGGAATTCGAGGTGGCGGGCGAGGGGGACCCGCCGACGGACGCCCGTGAGGTGTTCGAGGACGACCGCTACACCGTCTATCGGTTCGAGCGCGACGCCGACCGGGCCTGTCCCTGCGAGCGCATCGAGACGTTCGGCTGTCCCGTCGCGGATATCAGCGCCGTCGACGGCCGGTTGCGCGTCGTCTTCCGGCCAGAGGACGTCGAAACGCTCCGGGACGTCGTGGCGTCGCTCCGGGAACGCTACGCCGAAGTGAATCTCGAACACCTCGTTCGCTCCGGGGCGTCGACGGCGGGCGAAACCGTCGTCGTCGACCGCGGACGACTGACCGACCGCCAGCGGGAGGTCATCGAAACCGCCTACGAGATGGGCTATTTCGACCATCCGAAGGGGGCGAACGCCGCGGAGGTCGCCGCCGCACTGGATATCAGTTCCGCGACGTTCCGCGGGCATCTGGCGGCCGCCCAGTCGAAACTGCTCGACGAGGTTCTGGACGGCTAATGGGACGGAGGGGGCAGCTACTCCGGCTTAAAAGTACAGGCCTATCTCAAGCCGTGGGACACGGATTCCCGCTTTATTCGTGTTGGGCGGCTACGACCGACTGTAATGAGAGATACCGACCGACGGACGTTCGTCAAGCTCGCCGGTGCGGCGGCCATCACGCCGGCCATCGCCGGCTGTAGCGGCGACAGCGGAAACGGCAATGGAAACGGCAACGGTGGCGGAAACGGGAACGGTGACACGCCGACACCCGGTGGCAACGGCGGTGGCGACGTGCCGCAGGAAATCGCCGACCACCTCGACGGCGCGAACCTCTACGAGGGCTCCGTCGAGGACCTCACCGGTCAGGACGAGGTAACCGTGAACGTCGGCGCCGGCGACGGGCTGGCCTTCGACCCGCCGGCGATTCGCATCTCTTCGAGTACGACCGTCGTCTGGGAGTGGACCGGCGCGGGCGGCAGCCACAACGTCGCCTCCGTCGAAGGCTCCGAAAGCGACTTCACTAGCGACTACTCCAACGAGGAAGGCTACACCTTCGAACAGTCCTTCGACAACACCGGCATCCAACTCTACGTCTGTGAACCCCACCAGACCCAGGGCATGAAAGGCGCCATCGAAGTCGTCGAATAATCGCAACACGCCCTGTTCTCACGGCATGAAGCCCGAATACCGATTCACCTGTACCGCGTGTAACGCGGACGTTACGGTCGTCGGGGAGTCCGTCCGCCGGAGCCTGCTTGAGGACGGCTGTCTCGTCTGTTCGGCCCCCGCATCGCCCGACGATTTCGAGCCGCGCGAGGCGACAATCGGGGAGCCGTAGTGCCCGACGCCGACCTCCCGGAACTGGACGGCGTCCGCCCTCGCGCGAGGACGGCCAGCGACGACCCTGCCGTCGAAGTACGGTTCGACAACGGCGCGAAAATCCGATATCGTGCCACGGACGACGGCATCCGCGAGGAGTGGTTCGACCCGGCAGCCGACGGCCCGGTTCAGTCACACGTTGTGACGAGTCCGGTTCCGCACGAGGGCAGTGGGACTCCATCCGACACCGACGGCCCGCCGGACACGCGGACGCTCTCGGACCGAGCCCTCTGTACCATCGGCTCCTATCTCGATTTCGACGGCCGAAAAGAAGCCGAGTTCGCGTGGGGCGAGGCCAACGTCGCCGCCCTCTGTGACGACGCGTAGCCCTATCGCTCGATGTCGAAGGTCGGCAACGGTTCGAGTTCTTCCGTCGGCGGGTCCCGAAGCAGGTCACGGGCGATGACGCGCTTGTGGACCTCGTCGGCGCCGTCGACGATGCGGAACGGCCGGACCGACTCGTAGAAGTCCGACAGCGGGAGGTCCTTGCCGATTCCGCTGCCGCCACAGGCCTGAACGGCCGTGTCGACGGCATCCTGTGCGATATCGGCGGTGAACACCTTCGCCATCGACACCTCGACGCGGGCCTGCTCGCCGGCCTCGATGCGGTCTGCGGCGTGTCGGACCATCGTCCGGGCCGCGTGCAGGCGGGTCGAGGCATCCGCTAACGCGAACCGCTGGGCCTGCTTTTCGGAGAGTTTCGACCCGAAACCCTCCCGTTCGGAGAGGTACGCCGAGGCGACGTCGAGAGCGCGTTCGGCGAGACCCGAAAAGCGGAGACAGTGAGTCAATCGGGCGGGTCCAAGCCGTTTCTGGGCGATGGCGAAGCCGTCACCCTGCGTTCCCAGCAGGTGTTCCTCGGGCACGCGAACGCCCTCGAACTTCACCTCGGCGTGGCTCTTGCCGGTCGGTCCGCCGCCCATATGCGGGATGTTCCGGACGACCTCGACGCCGGGCGCGTCGGCGTCGACGAGGAAGAGCGAACAGCCGTCGTAGGCCGAGGCGTCGGGGTCCGTCCGCGCGAGGACGATGAAGACGTCGGCTTCCACGCCCTGCGTCGTCCACCACTTGTGGGCGTCGATGACCCACTCGTCGCCATCCTTCTCGGCGCGACTGCGGAGCATCTTCGGGTCCGAGCCGGCACCCGGACTCGGTTCGGTCATCGCGAAGGCCGACTTGATGTCGCCGTCGACGAGCGGCCGGAGGTACTGCTCCTTCTGGAGGTCGGAGCCGGCCAACTCCAGCGTGTGCATGTTGCCCTCGTCGGGGGCGTCGACGCGAAGCGCTATGGGACCCAAAAGCGACCGGCCCGCGACCTCGAAAACCGGCAGTGATTCGCGGAAACTCAATCCGAGGCCGCCGTACTCCTCGGGAATCTGCGGCGCATAGACGCCGTACTCTCGGGCCTGCTCGCGGAGTTCGCGGACCGTACCGGCCGAGACGGTACCGCCCGATGCCAGCGACCGCTCTTTCGGGATGACCACCTCGTCGAGGAACTCCTGTGTCTTTTCGGCGACGATGCGCCCGGGTTCGGGGTCGTCGTACTCCATAGTGGATGATTGCCACACACCGAAAGAACCGCGGCGGTGAATCTCACGCCCTGAGACCGCGACGAACATGTTCGGAGGTGAAGCGAGAGGGTGGGCGGGTCTACTCCCGGTGTGCCGACGAAACACCACCTTCCCGACCTCGAAACCGAACCCCACGCCGAGGTGTTCCCCGGCGAGGAACCGAAGACCGTCCGCCTCTCGCTGGATGCGGGCGAGCAGGTCCCCAAGCACAGCCATCCCGACCGCAAAATCGTCTGCTATGTCATCTCGGGGACCGTCGAACTCACGCTGGGCGAGTCGACACACGGCCTCGATACGGGCGATATCGCCCGCTTCGACGGTGACCAGGACATCTCGCCGCGCGCGGTCACCGACGCGACGGTGCTGCTCGTTCTCGCGCCTCGGGACTGAAAGCCGGTTTTACTCGACGTAGACCCGGGTTACGTGGCCGCCGCAGCCACACTGCTGGATGTATTCCCAGTCGACATCCTCGTCGTACTCCTCGGCGAGCGCGTCATAGAGGAACTCCTCGGGGTGGCCGAGGTCGCCGTGGGTGACGAGGTTGACGTGGTTGCCCGGCGCCGTATGCTCGATGGCCACGATGCCGTCACGGACGGCGAGTTCGGGGTCGTCGGCGTACTGCGGCTTTTCGAGGTTCGCGGACCAGGAGTTGTCGTGGACGCGGTCGGTCACCGCTTCGGCGTCGTGGTCATGGTCGTGGGAATCGGTGGCCATGCGTAACTATAGGGCCTCCTCCGTGTTTAGTCAACGGGCGAGTCCCAGTACGTGGGAATCCGGTCGAGATGGGAAGGGCGGGCCGTCGGCGGCGGCCCCGTCAAAAGAGGGCGTTCGTATGGTCGAGGAAGAAAACGAGCAGCGAGAACCCGACGCTCACGCCCAGTTTCAGCAGCGAGGGGAGATTGATGGGCCACAGGTTCATCCGGTTGAGCTGGTGGAACATGGCCTGCATCGCGAGGATGTGGACCGCCTCGGTGAGTCCCTCGCCCTGCTGTTGTTTCTTCCAGTAGGCGTGTTCCTGCCGGTTGAACGCCATCTGCATGCGTTCGACCTTCCGGTCCCGGATATCGAGGAGGCGACGGCGGACGAGCGACGTGATGGTGATGGCGCCGAGCAGGACCACCGTCAACAGCACCAGATAGATGCCGGTCACTACCACCTGAAAATCGGTAAAGGGCGTGAACGTGACGCTGGAGACGATGACGAAGTCGATGGTGATGAGCAGGATGCTGTAACTGGCCATCGTGACGATGCCGTTGCCGATTTTCCGATAGCCGCCGACGCCATCGGGGTCCATCAGGTCGATGTCGATGATGAAGTTCCGGAGACCACGAACGACGATATAGAGGATGGCGGACACGGGCCCGAAGAAGGCCCCGTGTGCGGCGCCGACCCCGAAGTTCATCAGGCGGTACGGATACGCGGCGAAGACGTCGGTAACCGCCATGACGCCCAGCAGAAACGACCCGGAGATGACGGCGCCGACGAGAATCGACGCCGGATGGTACCCGAGAAACAGGACGTTCGTGAGTTCCGTGCGGATGGCCTCCGGGTCGGCATCGGTCGGGAGCGAAAGCGGGTCGGTGCGGTTCCGTCGAGCGATGCGGGCGAGTTCGTCGACGCTCTGCCACATCACGCCGTGGGACCACCGCAGAATCACGACCGTAGCGAGCAGGAGCACGATAGTGACGAAGAAGGGGTAGTTGTACGGGATGCCCGTCTCGGGAAAGCCGACGAGGGCGAGGTCCACTACCGCCGCGACGGCGATGAGAACCACACAGAGCCTGCTGAATGACCCGAACCGAGAATCGAGGACGACGTCCGGCGGATACCGATACGCTCGGTCAGTCACTATGGTCGGCATCCGGGCAAAGCGTAATAATAGTTGGTAGCGGACGCAGTGGCATCTCAGCAGTCCCCCCCGCCGTCGAACGAATCGACGGGGCGGACGGCCGGTCCCGACGCGGGGCGGAGTGCGAATATCTTCGCGAAAACCGTCTCGGTGGGTGCGACCCACGGTTCCGACGTAATGGTCGAACGACAACTCGATGTACGAGAGGTTCCGCCACCGCGACGCCACTCGAAGATCTTCGACGCGTTCGAGGCATTAGAGAGCGGCGAAGCGCTGGCCATCATCAACGACCACGAGCCGACGCCTCTGTATCACCAGATGGCAGCCGAAGTCGAATCGTTCGACGCCGAGGGCTACAGCGTCGATTGTGTCGGCCCCGAGGAGTTCATCGCGACGCTCCCCAAGGAGTGACGCCCCGCCATCACCCCGGCGAAGACGTTCGCAAACGCGCCTATTAGGCACGGCGTCCTCCACGGACGTGATGACGACGCTCGATACCCGTTCCGACTCGCTGGCTGACCGCCGGGAAACGGTCTTCGAAGCGCTCGATGCGGCGGACGCGGGCGAGACCGTAACGCTCGTTACCGACGACGACGCGGCCGTGCTCCTCGCCCAGTACCGGATGAAACGACGCTTCGACCTCCAGTGGGAAACCGACGAGCAGGGCGATACGGCGGAGGTTCACGTCACGAAGGGCGAGCCCCTCGATGAGGGCGAACTGGCCGACTTCGACGTTCGCGATATGCCGCCCCAGCGGCGCCACGAAGTGCTCACGGATACCTTCGATTGGCTCGACTCCGGCGAGGGGTTCGTGCTGGTCAACGACCACGACCCGAAACCGCTGTATCACGAACTCCGCTCGACCCGCGGCGACGTTTTCGAGTGGGAGGACACGAACCGCGACCCACAGGAATGGCGCGTCGAGATACGCAAGACCGACGAAACCCGGACGCTCGACCCCGCGGTTGCCGCGTCCTTCGACGTCCGTGAGATTCCGAAAGAAGAGCGCCATCCGACGATTCACCACCGCTACGGCAACATCGCGGACGGTGAGACGTTGGAAATCATCGCACCGCACGAACCGAAGCCGCTGCATCGCGAGTTCCAGCAGCGATACGGGGACGCCTTCGAGTGGGACATTATCGAGCACGAACCCGGCCACTGTCGGGTCCACGTCACGAAGCGCGCGGACGACGGGGCGTCATCGAGCAGTGGCTCGCTTACCGTCACTGAGGAACTGGACGTTCGAGAACTTCCGCCCGCGCAGCGACACGAACGGATTTTCGAGGCCTACGATGACCTTCAGACAGGACAGGGGTTCGTGCTGGTCAACGACCACGACCCCAAGCCGCTGTATCACCAGTTCGACGCGGAGGCGGGCGACGAGTTCTACTGGGAGTACCGTCAGAAAGAGCCCGGCGAGTTCAGAGTCCTCATCGGGAAGGACGAGACGGCCGACGTGGAGATAGAGCAGGGCGAAAATCCGGAAGCGCCGTTCTAAGCGGAACGCGGAACGAAATCGACTGTTTTCACTCGTCAGTTTCGGACGCCAGTTCGACGGTAAAGGGACCGCCGTCGGCGGGTGCATCAAGGATTCGCTGGACGCGGCCGTGCCACTGTTCGCGGAACGCGGCCGTCTCCTCCGCATCGGCGTCGCCGGAGACGATTTTCCCGAGCGCCTGCATCGGCGCGCCGCCGCCGTCATCGGGGTCGACGCCGGTCGCCGACGGGGCAAAGGAGACGACGACCGCGGCGCCGGTATCGGTCCGTTCGAACCGGAACGCACGGCCGGGAGCCTCGACGGTCCCGAACGAGAGGAGGTCGTCCCGACCGCCGAATCCGGCGAACCCGGCGAATCCGGTTTCGTCAGCAGCGCCGGTGATGTGTCGGATGACGTTCGCCATCGGTCCGAGCCCCGGGTCGCTCGGGGCACCGCCGACGGTAACCACGACGTTCGACCGTACCGGGTAGTCGTCGGGGTAGAGGCGGTCAAGCGCCAACTGTGTGCTTCGATACGCGCCGGCGACGGCCGGGCAGGCGTGGCCCGCGGCTTTCGCCACGTCGGCGAAGGTCACGACGAGGGGGTCGCCGTCCGGGACCATGCCGAGAACCTCCGCGAGCGGGTCGCGGATACGAATCGGGTCCGCGCTCGCGAGGCGCTGCCAGGGGGTTTCGTCGGGAGTCTGTGCGGGACTGTCGGCTGCTGTCGAGTCGTGTTTACTCATGATGAATCTCCAGATAGGTCGTGTATTCTTTTCTGAGGAGTCGTCCACGCTCGCTTTCGATGGCGAGCAGTTCGTGGTCGGTCTGTGCTGCCAGTTGCGGATACTCCTGCTTCGCTCGCTTGTCGGTACTCCGAACGACCAGCACGGCCCCGTCCGGTAGGTCTTCGAGCGCGCGCTGCACTCGGGCGATGCCGCTCGCACAGCCGCGACCGCGGTTGTCGACGGTCATGTCCGGTTCGACGTCGGGCGCCGTCTCGGGAATCACGCTCTCAGTCATCGGTCGTCACCTCCGGCTCTCCCGTCGGTTCGCTGGCCGGCGACGCGGTCGGTCCGGCATCGTCCCCACCGAGGTCCTCGATGTCGCAGACGCCCTCGATGGGCGAGCAGGCCCGCCACATCGGACAGAGCTTGAAGATGACGACCAGCAGGCCGATGAAGCCGATTTTCGCGAGGATGGCCGCGCCGACGACGCTTCCGAGATACCACCCGAGGTTCGTTCCGAACCCCTCGACCGCCTGATAGAGCCCGGTCACGAACAGCGTGGGGATGATGAACCGAACCGCCCAGCGGAACCGTTCGAGCTGTTGGCCGGCCGCCCGAACGACCTCGACCGTGGGTTGCTTCTGGCCCGTCGGCACGGCGACGAAGATGTTCCACACCGCGCCGCCGATCCACAGCGCGAACGTCAGGAGGTGGAGCACGCGGACGCCCGCGGCGACGGGGTCGAGTCCGACCATTGCGACCTCGGCGATGGCCGTCGCGACGACGACCGCCACCGCGAGCGCCAGCGCGGCGAGGCCGGTCGGACTCCGGAACTGCCGCTCGACGGTATCGCTCCGGTACGTCGAGACGCCAGCAAGCCCGAGCCACGCGAGGACCAGCGTGCCGTACCCGACGACAGGGACCGTCACCCCGAAGACGCCGAGATACTCGCGGAAGACGACGGCGCCGCCGACCGCGAGGACCGCAATCGCGCCGGCCGCGATGTCGTCGAACCGGGCGTACATCTCAGCGCAGTAGTCGGCGGCCCCGTCCCCGAGGTCGGCCGGCCGAACGAAGCCGTGTTTCCAGACGAGACCGCCCGTGAGGACGCCCATCGCCACGAGATAGCCCCACTTGGCCGCGGTGAGAATTGGGGCAGTGGAGCCGTTTCGAGTCGTGGAGACCCACGTCCCGACCACCGACGCTGCCAGAATGACGGCCAGCGCGATTTTCGGCAGCGTGTACCTGTCGAAGAGTGCGTCCGTCCGTTCGGCGGCAGTCGGGGTCTGGGGGTCTGGCATAGCGAGTGGGGTCCACCGGTGAACGCTTGGTGACGGCCCAAACTAACCGTCCGGGCGAAGATATTCGGCCGAGAGCACTCGACCTCTCGGCCGGAACTCTGACCATGGAAACGGCATCCGTCGACCGGGAATACGCCGCCTCCGAATCCCGCATCCGTTCGATACTCGACAACGTCACCGTCTTCCTCGATGCCGCCGGCTTCGACGTCGAGCGCGACGGCGACCGCCTCGAACTGACGAAGCGGGTGGCCGTCGCCCAGTTCGAACTGGACGTCGAACTACGCGAGGAGGAGTCGGCCGCGCTCGCGTACGAACAAGTGTCCGGTCCCTTCGACGCGATGGTGACCCGATACTACGTCGACGCGACGGCCTCGGGGAGTCGCCTCACGATAGAGACGTCGTTCGACCCGCCGACGTCCGGGTTCGGGTCGTTCCTCAACAGCGCGGCAATCAGACGCCAGCGGCGAGCGGAACTCGATGCGGTCACGTCGCTGCTGGAGGCGACCGACGGACCGTCGAACCCGGCGGAGGACCGCCCTGCAGTCGAAACCGGGGGTAAGTGAGGATGACGGGCGAGGCGGGCGTCGCCGATGCTCGAACGTCCGTCGAATGGCGACGGATACCGCCGGATGGGGTATCGGCGCCTATCGTCCGGTCGCTTCCCTACCTCGAACTCAAACTCGAACACCCGAGTCTCGACCCCAGCGGCTACGGCGACCGTTTCTTTCCGGATGCCGTACCCTACGAACTCGACGGGGCCTCGCGGGTCTTCTATTGGCGGCCCGCGATGGCGTCGTCCATCGGGACGCCGGTGGACTGGAGACTGGTCTGTGCAACCCCCCACGACCTCGTCGGCTTCGACTCGCTTCCGGCGGATGGGCCACCGCTCGTGACGGACGGCCAAAGCAGCACGACGCTCGTCGTCGACGGGACGATTGCGGGCGATACGACGACGGCTTGCGTCGCGTCGTACTCGGTCCCCGACGTGTCCATCGAGAGTCGGTCCGCCGGACGAATCGAATTGACGGTCGCCGGAGACGAGTACAGCGTTTTGGCCGGCGGGCGGCGTCGAATCGGCCTCCCCAAGCGACGCGTTGAACCGATAGACGGTGAGGGAGCATCGACGGTGACACCGGAACTCGTCGTCCGCTTTCCGGGGTGGCGGGAACTCCATCATCCGGCCCCTGAAGCGACATACCGGCTGTTCCCGTCGTTCGGCCTCGATATCGACGGGATACCGGATCCGATGGCGGTTCCGACCACGGTCGACGAACTCGACGAGACGGCGCTGGCGGCGGAGTTGGGCGTCGACCTCTCGCGGCGTCCCTATCCCGAGCGGGTGCTCTGGCAGGCGTTCGCGTATACGGCGTTCGGCCCGCACGTCGACATCACGCCGGAACTGACGCAACTGGAGACGGGCCACCTCGTCGTTCGGACCGGGAACTTCCGTACGGAGTAGTCAGGCCTTCGTGATTTCGACGTGCCACGTCTCCGGTTCCGGATTGGCCGTCTCGTATTCGAAGCCGCGGGTTTCGAGCACGTCGTAGAGCGGTACCGGCTCGAAGCTGTTTATCAACAGTAGCGACTCGTCGTCGGGCAGGTCTTCGAGGGCGGCCATGATGTCCCCGAACGGCTCGCCGTCTATCTCGCGGACGTCCAGCGTCCGATCCGCATCGAATCGTTCCACGCTCATACTCGGCCGTTGGCGCGCACGGAACTGTAACGTTCGCCCGATGATGTTCGTTCCAGAGATGACATTAACGTCAGTGGGACCGAACCGACCGCAACAATACCTATGCCGATGGAATGACAACGCCAACCATGGGCGACCGCGCGTGTTATCGGGACTACTGCCCCGAGTGTGACCTTCAGGTGACGATTACCGACGAGGAATGTCCGGAGTGCGGCACGTATCTCCCCGAAGACGAGTAGCCAGCCGTTCGGGCGATTTCCATCACGGCGGAGCGACGGCGTCACTCGGCGTCCATCGTGACGAAATACGGCCCGTCCCACGCGTTCACCCAGTCCGGCGCCGCCGAGTGGTCCCGAAGTCGGTTCGCCTCGTAGGACTCGTCTTCAAAGACCTGTCCCGAGGAGTCGGTGCCGTCGGCCCGCGGAACGGTGAAACGGACCGGCTCACGGCCCTCGGCCGGAATCAGCTGTTTTCGTCCCCGCTCGTGGGATTTACCGGCCGTATCGACCCACGCCTGTGGGTGGAAGGTCACGTCGATACGCGATTCGGGGTCGGAATCGGACATATATCGCGTAGGCGGCCACCGGGTATGGGTCCCGGGACGAAGATATTCGGGTGAGTCGAGGGATTCGGGCCCGCTATCAGTCCCACTCGATGTGCGGATACGACTGCCGAGGTCCCGAACTGTTCCGTGCGACGAGTTCGACGACGGCGCTGCGGCGGCCGTCGTCGCGCCGCTCGATTCGCTCGGCGTACTGAAGCACCGTCAGGTCCAGACACGCGCCCAACAGTTCGTTGGCGGCGAAGCGATGGCGGTCGTCCCCGGACCCGCTCTCGACCGGGTCGTCCGTCCGGAGATGGTGCTGGACGAACAGAACCCCACCGGGAGCGAGCGCCTCCTTGATATCCGGAAGGCGGTCGACGGCACGATAGAAACTGATGGTGACGAGGTCGTACGTCGCCGGCGGGAACGCGTAGCTCCCGACGTCGGCCTGTATCCAGTCGATACGGTCGGCGACACCCCGCTCGCGGGCGTTCTCACGTGCGAGACGCAGCCCCGGCCTCGACTGGTCGATGGCGTGGACCCGATAGCCCTCCGTCGCGAGAAAGACCGCGTTGCGCCCCGTACCCGTCGCGATGTCGAGCGCCCGCCCGTCCGGACAGGCGTCGAGATAACGCCGCAACACCGGCGACGGTTCCGGGTCCGAAGGATACTCCCCGTTTTCGAACCGTTCGTCCCACCTCGATAGCCGACTCATTCGATTCGGTCCAGCGCGATTTCCTTGGCCGTATCGCCGGCCACCGGTTCCGACTCACGGACTTCGAGTTCCGTGACCCACTTGACGCTCTCCCAGCAGTCCGCGCCGCCGTCGGTCGGCACGAGCCGGGCCGGCCCGCCGTGGGGCACCGCCAGCGGCTCGCCGTCGAGCCCGACCGCGAGCAACGACTCCTCCGCGCGGGCCCGCGACAGCGAACACGCGTAGTCGCCGTCCATCGCGTGTACGAGGACGTACCCATCGTCGATGGTGGGGCCGGCACGGTCGAGGACCGTACTGACGCGGACCCCCTGCCACGAGAGGCCCGCCGCGACCCAGCCTTCGACGCACTCGAAATCCTCGGTGACCGTCTCGACGGGAAACGCCGCGAGGTCCTCGCGATCGACGCGGAGTGGGTCCGCCACGGCACCGGTAACGCGGAGGGTCCAGTCGCTCGGTTCGACCTCGTCGGGAACGTCGTGGGTTCGAAGGTCGGACATGGGTAGGTTCCTCGGGAATCACCAAAGTCGGCGTGCGAGATAGTGTCTCGCGCGACAAAATAGCTCCGTGGCGAACATGTTCGAGGAAGATGCCCCCGGCTACTCCTTGGTCGGGGACTCCCCGGCCGGCGTCGCCGTTCGGCGCGGGTCCAGCGAACCGAGGAGGATGCGACCGAGCGAGTGCGGACTGTGGTCGCGTACGACGAGGAGCATGTTCGTGCCGAAAACGACGATGCCGAGGCTCACGAGTACGCCGCCGGTGCCCTGGATGGTCGACGAGAGCCCGAACCACTCCGAGAGGACGAGCAGGATGGTCCCGCTCGCCAGCAGCGTCGCGTCGGCGGCCGCCAATCGGTCGTCGTAGAGGTCGTCGATCATCGGGACGTCCTCGAGTCCGAGGAGGTCGCTGTACCGGTGGACCCAGATGATAAAGGGGATAATGTGATAGAGGGTTCCGACGACGACGAAGCCGATGGCCCCGAGAACGAGGAGGTGGACGGTGCCGGGCGCGCCCAGCAGGTTCTCCGGGGCGGTCGGCGCTCGCAGCCACGCGGGCGCCGAGACGAGCGCCCAGGCGGCCAATCCGGGCGCGGCGACCGCGTACCGCGTGTGCATCGGCGTCCAGTTGACCTGCATCTCGTAGAGTTTCCGCCCGAGTATCGCGCTGAACGCGAGCGCGGCCGCCACCACGAGCACGGCGCCGAGTCGAGCCACGAGCATCGCATCGAGGAACCGGCCCACGGCCAGCAGCACGACGCCGACCGGATGCCCGAGTTCCTCGACCGGTCGGAGGTAGTCGTCGATGCCGTGGAGTTCGGTCTGGGTGAACATCGTCGCCAGTTGGTAGAGCGCCCCGTAAACGGTCGTCAGGACGGCCCCGAAGACGGCCAGCGTCGCGTGCATCCCCACGACGTTGACCCGATTGACCGACAGGTCGGCGAACAACGGATGCGTGAAATCGACCGCGAGGAGGAACCCGAGCACCGTGAGCACCGCGAAGAACCCGACCGAGAGCAGGAAGTGGCGCTCGGTCACGTCGTAGGAATCGAGGGACGCCATCGTCCGGGTGATGTTGTAGACGAACGTCCAGAACCCGGCGAGCATGAGCGCGCCGAACGGGATGAGCCAGACGAGCGAGTCGACCACGAGGCCCGTCGCGAACCCGAGCAATCCGACGACGACGAGCGTCAACTGCGCGCTCGCCAGTCGCTGGGAGTGCAGGGTCGCCCCCGACCAGACGGGGACGAACTGGGTCATCGCGCCCATGATGGTGATGCAGATCCACCCCGCCAACAGCAGGTGAACGTGTGCGAGCGTCCCGAACCCCGGCACGGCGTCGGCAGCGATACCGAGACCGAGAAGCACGCCGACGAACAGGAACCCCAGACCCACGATGAAATGCCGTAACGGAATCGTCATCGGCGGTTGCTGGTTCGTTTCGATATTGCCCGGTATCGCGGCCATGCGTTCCCGTAGAACCCGCGGACTCCTGCGTGTAACTCCGAATATGTTCCCCTCCTTCGGGAGTCCCGGACACATCGACTCTTATCGTCGGGGCTCGTCGAACCGTGGCCACCCCTATCCGTGGCACCCGAACATCTCCGGCAATAGGCGTACCCCCGTCGACGGCGAACTGACGCCTATGCCGGGCTTCCCCTCACCATTCGGCGGCGACGACGGCTCGCTGTTCGATAGCTACGACGAGTTCGTCGCGGACCACACCCCGACGCCGAACGAGTTCCTCTCGGGACACGACGTGCTGGCGGGAGACGACCACGTCGCGTTCCACCGGCTGACGCGGGACCTGTTCGAAGACCGGAAAGTGTACGATATGACGTTCAACTACAATCTCGCCCGGTTGAACCTGGACACCCGACACGAGAACGCCGGGTATCGCTACGCCGTCGAGCGCAACGGCACGGACGACGCCATCAAGGACGAGGACGCGGAGCGCGTCCTTCGTGCGGAGTTCACGCCGACGACGCCGTTCTGCCCACAGACCCACACGCTGACTATCGGTTCCTTCCGGGCGTGGAACGAACTCACCGACCGCCACGAGTACGACCTCGTCCGGGTTCGGGCGGCCCCGATGCACCACCAGAGCGGCGCGATTAACGACCAACTCGCCGAACTCGAGCGGACGTTCCTCGAAACCGGCGACGTGCAGGCCGACCCCGAGGACAGCGCCGAGGTCGGGTCGAACCCGATGGAACGCGCCGCACGAAACGAGGGCGCCAGCCGCGGGTCGACGGACGCCCCGTTCTGAACGCGCCCCTCGCCCATCGAGCCGGAATGCGAGCCCGGTAGTGGCAGCGGTGGCTTTCGAGACTCGTTCTACACCTGTGAGAAGAGGAACCGGTCGACAGTCCCGATAGGAGCCGTCGGACCCCTACTTCAAAGAGACGCGAACATGTTCACGCCAACCTACTTTTAGGACTGCCTAAAACATGAGCGTGAAGCGAGTCGGGACCGGTCGGCTATCCGACCGGCAACCGGACCCACGAGCCCATCATGCCCTACGCAAAACTCACCATCACGATTCCCGAGTCCATCTGGATCAGCAAGGTGTCCCGAACGTATCCCGACACGCGGTTTCGCGTCCTCGCCGCGACCGCGAACACCGCGACCGGCGTCGCCCGAATCGAGATTCGCGGCGACGACCCGGAAGCAGTCTGTCAAGCGATGCGGGAGTACGATTCGGTGACCGACCTGACGGTCTTCGAGGCCGACCCCGAGATGCACCGGGTACAGGTCGAAACGACGGTCCCGTTGCTGTTGACCTCCCTGCAGGACTCCGGCGTCCCCCTCGAACTGCCCTTCGAGGTCCGGGACGCCGAACTGACACTCGAAGTGACGGTCCCACAGGAGACGCTCTCGGAGTTCGGGGAGACCCTCGATAGGGTCGGCATCCAGTACACCGTCGAACGGATTCAACAGGACACCGAATCCGATTCGCTCCTGACCGAGCGCCAGCAGTGGCTCCTGGACGAGGCAATCGAGCAGGGCTACTACGATACGCCGCGTCAGACCACGCTCGTCGAACTCGCCAACGAGGTCGATATCGCGAAATCGACCTGTAGCGAAATCCTCCACCGCGTCGAGGAACGGATTATAAAGGAACACAGGCGCGAGGACCCCGATATGGCTCGGGACATCGCTATGCCCTCGGATTGAGAGGCGTTTTCGGCGCCGCTCTTCGAGTTCGATTTTGTCCGAAAACACGTGTTTCAGGATGGGCCCTGCCGGATTTGAACCAGCGCTCAATCCGTTATGAGCGGACCGCTTTGAGCCAGGCTAAGCTAAGGGCCCTCTATCACCGAGTATCCGCTGGCCCCTCTTTAGTTTGCCGGGTATCGGCTTCCAACCGCGTACTATCTATTGATTCCATCAATTCGTCTGGTGGCCCGACGATAACGAAATCCGTTCCACGAAATCGCCGACTCGGACGTGGACTTCGTACTCGATATCCCGCTCATCGGGACACCGCGAAACGGCCAGTTCCCGCGGGTTGTCGAGAGGGTGGCCGTCCGACCTGACACGTCGCTCACCATGGCCCGTCCCACGGACGGTTTTTAACGGGTTGTCTCAATCACGAAGCTCAGTGAGCCGGATCGGGCTGGGGGAGTGCCCTATGCTGTCGGGGGGGAACGAGATAGCTGCCCCAGTTCCGGAGACGGATGTACTGGAGGATGCCATTTGGCTGTCTGGGACCGAGACCGTACTGGTGGAACTGTTCACCGAGCATCGCTTCTCTGACCCTGCGGAACTCCGTTATCTCTCGCTGGAGTGAGAGGAACTGGAGACCAGCAACATCACCGTCAGTCGTGTTCACATCTCGCCGAAGTATCACGGGCTCGCCGTCGTCACGGGCCCGCGCGAGTTTCTGCGCGTGTCCAACTGTCCCATCATCACGTGCGTGCTCGTGGATTTCGTCTGTAACGTTTTTGGCACCCGTCGTGGTACCGAGTTGTTCGCCAACCGCTCCGACCGCACCGTCTTCTGCATGGTCCGGGCTGAACATTCGCGCGACGCGTTGCTCGTGGTCGTTGTCGTCGAACCAGATTTCGAGATCGAGTTCGATCGACTCGAAATGTTGTGTCGTCCCGCCTTCGAAGGGGCCGGCCTGAATCGTGACGCGGTCCTCGGTCGCCTGACTCTCCCGGAACCCGGATCTGAATCCCATAAAAAAGGGAGCTTCTTCGGGGACCGGTTGACCGTCAGGAATCCCATCGAGACCGGCCTGGCGGTCGGCGGGAAGCCCCGCGCCGACGAATCCGGTCCGGCGATTGGTCCGCTCGAGCACCGGCCCGATTGTTTGCTCGACAGCCTCGCCGTTCAGGGTGTCTTTGTCGCCAAAGAGCGTTTCTTCGACTGCGAGGACGGCCGCGGGATTATCGCTTGCCAGATGCAGCATCGCATCCGTGTCGTCGATTTCGACCTGACTCTCGGCCGTAATCGCGGTGATCGGATCAGGATCAGGGAGATCGACTGACTCGTGGAGACCCAGTTCGTGACGGTCGAAATAGGCGGGTGTGTATCCGAGCGTAAACAACACGCCATCCGGTCCCCATTCGAGTGCACGCTCGATCTCTTGGAGCGCGGTTTCGACGCGTTGGCGCGATTCTGGCGTTGGATCGTTCGACAGCGAGAGGCTCAAGAAAACGTGGTGGGTGGCCCGACTGACGTTGCCGTCGGAATCCACTGGCAGGACGTCGTTCCAGGCGTGTTGTCGGTCCGGAAGTGTCCCCGGGTCACTCACGCCCGTCGGCGCATCGAGCGTCTGCCGATCCTGCTTATCGAGGCAGGCTGCGAGTCCACTGGCACCGCCAGTCGCCACAGCACGGCGCATGAACTGGCGCCGTGACAGTTCCGGACTGCCGTCGAACGGAAGGGGCACCATCTGTCTACTCGTAGCCCGAGAGTTCGATCTGCGCGGTCGTCGTAAAGTTGGTCGTCCCGGAGGAGTACGGGACCTGGTTGGTCGCCCCGATCATCAGCAGCCAGACGATCAGGCGCTCGCCCTGTATCGACTCGCCGTCGACGTACTGCGCAGGATGGTAGAAACCCGACGGCGTCTCTTCGTCGGTGAGTCGCTCTGCTGTCGCGTCGCCGGGCCCGATTTCGTCTTCGTGGCGACGTACGACGACGACCTCTTTGTCTTCGTCGAGTGGGATATCGACAGTCTCGGGACCGTCGGGGTTACTGAACCGTATTTTCATTCCTGCTTCGCCGTCAACGTAGAGTTCCTCCTCGGGTTCGGTCCACTCGTCGCCGTCGAACAGTTCGACCGCGACACCGCTGTCGGTCCCTGGGGTTATATCGAACGCCTGCGTGGAGGTGTAGTGCTGGACGACACGCTCCTCGTAGCTCCCGTTTTCGGCGTAACTCTCCGAGTTTGCCTGTACCTTGTTCACGAACTGCCTGACAAATCCCGGGCCAGCGCGCCGGAAGACGGGTCGCATGACTCCGTCCTCGTAGAAGTCGTATGCGATATCGTAGTTGTACGGTCCAAAGCGGAACCCGGAGTGGAAATCAACGCTTTCAGCCCCGACAGCGCCGGTGTGGTAGTGGGTCTTGAGCTGGAACCCTCCCGGCCGTCCGTTGTCCGCCGGGAAATCGATCTTTCCGAGCAGTCCCGGGCCACCGAAGCCAGTTCCGTGTACGTCCCAGAAGCCGAGGTCACCGTTCAACACCGTATCGTCGTCGGGGAAATAGTACTCCCGCGTGTTCCGCCCTTCACGGGGGGGAAGGTAGTAGGCGGTGATCGTCGTCGGCGTATTCAACGATTCGAACACCGGCTTGCCATTGTACGACCCGGTCATCGTGATCCCCTGATAGTTGGGTTCTTCCCAGTCGATCGACCAACCGCTTTGCTCGAACGAGTTTTCGGGGGGCTCGATGCGGTGCCATCCTTCGTTGGCCGTGTAGTATGGCCGTTTCTCGAAGGGGACGCCGGGAACGTCTCCCAGTACGGACTCGTCCATCGTCGCGACCTCGTCAGCGAGGCTCGGTGGCTGATACTCGACGTGGTCCTCGACGAGCGTGATGTTGATCATCTCTGGCTCCTCGCCAGAGCCGTCGAAAAAGGCACTGATGACGTTCCGCTCTCCATCGTCTTCGACGTTGAGTACAGCCGTACCGCCCATCCCGTGCCGGAGGTCGCCAGCACCGAGAGCGGTGAATCCGCCGCCCGATCCTTTGAAAGAGGGATACCAGGTAGACTCGCGTAGATCACCGAACTCTTCTTGGACGAGATCGCTCTCGAGGATCATCTGTCCGTGTTTCATCTCTTCGGCGTCCTGCGTTTTCTCCCAGGTGATATCCTCGGGGTCGGTGATTTCCAGAGCCACGATTTCGTCGGTGTGGCGGTCGATCAGTCCGTAGACGGTCTGTCTGTCCTCTGCGGTGACCTCGAAGGTCGCCTCGGCGTCCTCGGGGATTTCCTCGCCGGGGTAGACAAAGCCACTCTCTTCGACTGTAAAGGAGGAGGGTCCCTGAAGGCTGATGACTTCGAGATGGTTCGTCAACACCTCGTAGACCTCGAAGGCTCCAATCCAGCTACTCACAAGGTCGTTTACTTCGGGGTCTTCGAGCAGCGTCTCGATGGCCTGACGCTTCCTGTAGAGGTGCATCCGCTCGTAGGCCTCGTTGTCGAACGAGCGTTCGGAAGCAAAAGTCGCTGTATCCATCCGGATATCCGGAATCCCGTTCGACAACTGTTCGACCTGATCTCCGTCTGGCTGTTCAGTCGATGGCTCGGTCTCGCTGGGTTCACCGCCGGAACAACCAGCGAGTGCCGCTGCACCCCCCGCCGCTGCAGCTAGTTGGAGATACATTCGGCGGGGCAGTTCGCTCTCAGATAGCTTATCCGACATTGCAAATGGCGATTCAGACAACCGATATAAAAAATGAATGTACATAGTAGAATAGGACTACACACAGCACTAATGCCCTAGAATAGATATTTCTATTCCACATTTCAGAACTTTTTAGCCATAGAATTGTCTGCCTTTTATTAAAATACACAGCAATACCTGATCGGGGAGTCTACTGGTCGAATAGGCCGTCTACATCGACTACGAGGTGAAGCGGTGTTTGCGATGGACGCTCATCTTTCGCGTTCGAGTGTGTCGGAGTCTATGCATCCATTTCCCTATATCTAAGACCCCGATTACAATACATAATATTACTAATAATCTTAGCTAAAGACGGATGATTCCAACGTCCTGCCCGGAGGCCAACACCCAAACCGGAGGCGAACCACCACGCCCACATGGACTTCCGTTTCGAGTACGCGCCCGGCACGATTCGGTACGGCGAGGCGTGCGTGGCAGGACTGGCCGACGAACTCGACGCGCTCGATGCCGAGCGAGCGCTGGTCGTGACCGGCCGAACCGTCGGGCAGTCGGCGGACGTGATGGACCCCGTTGAGACAGGACTGGGCGAGACACACGTCGGGACGTTCGCGGAGACGACGCCCGAAAAACGGCTGGGGACGGCCTTCGATGGCGCCGACCGAGTCGAAGACGTCGACGCCGACGCGCTGGTTGCCGTCGGCGGCGGCAGCAGCCTCGACATCGCGAAAATCACCGCCGTCGTGGCGGCCTCCGACCAGTCATACGACGAGATTCGAAGCACCTTCGAGGAGAGCGGGTCGATTGCGGCGCCCGAAGGTGAGTTGCTTCCCATCGCCGTCGTCCCGACGACGCTCGCGGGCGCGGACCTGTCGATGATCGGCGGGATTACGGCCCGCAACGACGGTCTGATTCGCGGCGGCGTCTACGACGAGCGGTTGATGCCCGACGCGCTGTTCTACGACCCCGAGTTGTTCCGGACGACGCCGCACGGCGTGCTGTGTGCCTCGGCGATGAACGGCTTCGACAAGGCCATCGAGACGCTGTATGCGAACACCGCGTCGCCGATTACCGACGGAACGGCGGTACGAGCGCTCGCCCACCTCGGCGACGGCCTGCCGGCCCTCGGCGAGGGCGACCGCGACGACGAGACGATGCACGACGTCGTCGTCGGGACGGTTCTCGCCCAATACGGCTGTTCGCGCCCCGATGGGCTGACGCTGTCGCTCATCCACGCCTTCGGCCACGGTATCGCCCGCGGCTATAACGTCCAGCAGGGCGACGCCCACAGCATCATCGCGCCGCATGCCCTCCGGTATCTCTTCGAGGAGGTCGACGGTAGCCGCGAGTTGCTGGCGGAGGGCCTCGGCGTCGAGGCGGCGACCCCCGAGGGGATGGCCGAGGGCATCGTCGAGTCGGTCATCGAGGTGCGGGACGCCCTCGGGTTGTCGACGCAACTGCGGGAAATCAGCGACATGGACGAGTCGGACCTGCCCGATATCGCCCAGAACGTTCACGACGACGGCCTGATGCCCTACTGTCCGGAGGGGCTGAACCCGACCGTCGACGAACTGGAAGGCGTGCTTCGCGAGGCGTGGTGACCGCCGTGCGTCGACCGTCCACGGCGGCCAGCGAGTATACGTGCGCCGAGGGACTAGGCCGGATATGACGCTGCGACGGCGAGAACTGCTCCGGGGCGCCGCGACTGGCATGGCGGGCGCAGGACTGTCGGCCGGCCTCGCCGGCTGTACCGACGTTCAGGAGTTCGCCGAGGACGCGGACCCGCGGGGCCATCCCCTCGCCGGCACCACGACCGTCGTCATCGACGACCAAAGCGAGAGCACACACGACCTGGAAGCGATTACCGACACGTCGCTTTCCTTCTGGACCGAAAACGCCGGGCAGTACGCGGGTTTCGAGGTCGAGTTCCGGCGCGTCGGGGACGGAAGCGGCGACGCCGACCCGGACGTCGAAATCGAGTTCCTGGACAGTCGCGAGGAACTCGACGGCTGTCAGGAACACAGCACGGACAACATCCTCGGGTGTGCGCCGCTCATCAAGGAGAACAACCGCATCGACCGGCCCGTCGTCGCCGAAGTCGTTGCCACCGGCCGGCCCTCTGGGGAGGTCGAAATCACGACCAAACACGAAATCGGCCACCTGCTCGGGTTAGGCCACGACGCCGAACCGGCCTACATCATGTCGAACCGCATCGAGGACCGCCTGCCCGAATACGAGGCCCGCGTCGACGTCCTCGATGCCTTTCGGGCGGGCTGGAGCGCCCGCAACGACGGCACTCGCGCGTACAACGAGGGTATCGGCTACTGGAACGACGACGCCTACCAGCAGGCCATCGACCCCTTCGAGCGGTCCCGCGACCTTTATCAGTCGATTGAGGGCCACATCGCGACCGCCGAGGAGGCCGCAACGGCCTTCGAGGAGATGCAACGCCCCGAGACGGTCGACCGCGAGCGCCTCCAGCGGTACTTCGATACGGCCCGCACCGTCGCCGACTTGCTGATTGAGGCCGCCGAAAACATGCGGGCGGCCGCCGAGGCCATGGCCGACGGCGACCGGATAACCGCACGGGACCGCCAGCAGGCCGCCAACGACGCCCTGCAGGAACTCGACGGCATCGACGGCCCATCGCCGGCCGACATCGGGCGGGCGCTCGGACTGGTTCGGGAGGAAGAACTCGACGAGGGAAGCGATGGCCCGAGCGGGAGTTGACGGGCGTCGAAACGTAGGCCGGATATCGCGCGTCAGGGCCAGAGGCCGCGGGACTGGTGGGCCTCGGCGAGTCGTGAGAGGGCGACGATATAGGCGGCGTTTCGCCACGTCACGTCCCGGGCTTCGTACTCCTCGCGGACGTGGTTCCAGGCGTCGACCATCTCGGTTTCGAGTTCGTCGTTGACGCGTTCGAGCGACCACGGCCGGCGGTTGATGTCCTGCAGCCACTCGAAGTAAGAGACGGTGACGCCCCCGGCGTTGGCGAGGATATCGGGGATAACCGGAATCTCCCGCGCGGCGAAGATTTCGTCGGCGACGCTCGTCGTCGGGCCGTTGGCACCCTCGATTATCATATCGGCCTCGATGGCGTCGGCGTTCGATTCGGTGAGGACGTTGCCGACGGCGGCCGGAATCAACACGTCGGCGTCGAGTTCGAGCAAGCCCTCGTTGGTGACGGTTTCGGGGGCCGCATGCCCCATGACGGCCTCCGGTTCCTCGTGGTGTGACGGGATGGAGTAGGTATCGAGGCCGTTGGGGTCGTAAATACCGCCGTTGACGTCGCTGACGGCGACGACGTTCGCGCCCCAGTCGTCGAGCAGGCGGGCGGCGTTGGACCCGACGCTGCCGTAGCCCTGAATCGCAACGTCCGTCTCCCGGAGGTCCCACCCGTAGTAGTCGACGGCCTCGCGGGTGATGATGGCGACGCTGCGACCCGGGGCGGCGTCCCGGCCTTCGCTGCCGCCGATGACTGGCGGTTTCCCGGTGACGACGCCGGGGATGGTTTCGCCTTCCTGCATCGAGTAGGCGTCCATCAGCCACGCCATCGTCTGGGGGTCCGTCCCCATGTCCGGCGCCGGGATGTCCCGGTTCGGACCGATGATGTCGCGGATTTCCTCGGCGAAGCGGCGGGTGAGCCGTTCGGTCTCTTCGTCGCTGAGTTCCTTCGGGTTGACGGCGATGCCGCCCTTCGCGCCGCCGAAGGGAAGGTCCATGACCGCACACTTCCAGGTCATCCACATCCCGAGGCCGACACATTCGTCGCGGGTGACCTCGGGGTGATAGCGCAGGCCGCCCTTATACGGGCCGCGGACGCTATCGTGCTGGGCGCGATAGCCGGTGAACACCTCGACGTTCCCGTCGTCGCGCTCGATGGGCACCGTCACTTCCTGGACCTTCGTGGGGTGTTTGAGCCGCTCGACGACGTTCGGGTCGATATCGAGATACGCCGCGGCCTGCTGGAGCTGTCGGCGAGCCGTCTCGACGGCCGATTCGGCCTCCGGTTCCGGCCCCGGCCCTGCCGCTGGCTCGTCGTCGCCCGGGGAAGGTGGCGACATATTATTCGATGGGTGTCTGGCGGTTCCGCATCGCGCCGCCGCATTCGGGGCAGGTCTCGGGATTGCTCTCGGCGAGAACGATACCGCCGCATTCGAAGCACTCGTAGGTGGTCTCTTCGTCGGGAGTTTGTTCGATGTCTCTCATTGGATGTCACGAGTGGTTACCGCCGTCCGGAAGCACTCGGTTAAGGTCTATCATGTGTATAAGGTAATGCGTAGCTGTTCGATGACGAAGGGCTGCCGAAAGGGCGGGTTCGTTATTGAACCTACTCGGGCGAGGTAAGGGGCACGTCGTTTTCCTCGAACAGCGTGGCGAAGACCTTGCGCTGGACCGCCCGGATGTGCTGGTAGAACGCCGTCGGTGAGACCCCGAGCGTCTCGGCGACGTCCTCGCCGGTGCTCTCCCGCGGGGCCTCGAAGAACCCGCTGTAGTACGCCGTCTGGAGGACTTCGAGTTGGCGGTCGGTGAGGTCCTCCAGAAACCGCGAGTAGAGGTCGCGGTCGGCGGTCCGGTCCATCGTCTGCTTGCTGCGGAGTTCGACGCCCGCGAACGTCTCCCCGATAAGTCGCGTGATGTTCCGGACGTCGATGCGCTCCGGGATGTCGATGACGAGCCTCGTCTCGGTGGGCGAGGCCGTCGCCTCGCGGACGATGGCCCCGTGGTCGGCCAACTCCGAGGCGAGGAAGGGCCGGGTGAGTCGCAATCGGAGGACGCCGCCGTCGACGTCGGCACTGATTCGGCGAACCTCGTCGATGCCGACCAGTTCCGACGCGGCGTCCTCGACGGCTGCCACGTCCGTCCCCTCGACGGTGACGAAGAGGTAACTCCCCTCCGTCGTCCGCTGTAAGACCCCCTGATAGGAGAGGGTACACTCGGCGGCGTGAGCGAGACGCGAGAGGACGAAAGTCGGGTCGTCGATGCCGAACTCGACGCGGGTCATCGACGTCGTGAGCAACGCGTTGGTACGCTCGATGGCGCTGAGGGCCGCCGCGATGGTCTCGCCGAGTTCGGCCAGCACCGCCCGCGCCGTCTCGTCGAAGGCGTCCCGGGAGTCCGCATAGACCGTCAACACGCCGTAGGTGAGGTCGTTGTACACCAGCGGGATGCTCAGCACCGACAGGAAATCCCGCGTGAGCGCCTCGGAGCGCCACGACTCGTCCCGGAGGCCATCGGCGACGTTCCGCACGAGCGTCACCTCGCCGGTCGCCGCGGTGCGGCCGGCCGGTTCCGCCTCCGCGGCATCGACCGCGAACGAGCGACTGTCGAGGTATCCCTGTTCGTCGCCGGCCCACGCTCGCGGCTCCAGCGTCTCGGTCGTCGAATCGACCGTGCCGACCCACGCGAAACGGAATCGGTCGTCGTCGGTCAGCAACTCGCAGACGGCGTGGTCGATTTCCTCGCGGGTTTCGGCCTGTACGACCGCCTGGTCGATTTCACGTATCGTCTCGTTGATGCGGTTCAGCGCCGTGAGTTCCTCGTTTTTCCGCTGGAGGGTGAGGTCCTGTTCGCGGAGTCGCGATTCCCGGGCGACACGGTCGAGGGCCGCCTCGGCGGTCGCCGCCAGCAGGTCGGCGAGTTCCCGCGTCACCTCGTCGAAGGCGCCGACCGAATCCGACCCGGCGACGAAGACGCCGTGGTCCCCGAGCGGGATGAAGGTCGTCCGCCTGAGTCGGGTCGCCCGGTTGTCGAGGCGGTCGGCCGCGTGGACGTCCTCGAAGAACAGCGACTCGTTGTCGACGAAACTCCGGCCGACGAGCGTCTCGCCGTCGGCGTGAACCGTCGGCAACGGCCCGTGCAGGTCCGCCATCGCCGGGGAGTGGGCCGCGGCCGCCAGTTCGTTTTCGTCCGCATCGAACAGATAAACGGCACTCGCCTCCAAGTCGAGGACGCTGGCGGCGTCCGAGACGACCTGCTGGGCGATTTCGCTGTGGGTTTCGGCGTAGAGGAACGCCCGTGCGGTCTCCTGGAGGGTCGCCAGCGCCTCCTCGCGCTGTTTGCGTTTCGTGATATCACGACAGCTATACAGCAGCGTCCCGCCCTGAATCGAGACTTCGCGAACGTTGACCAACAGGGTGTGTTCGCGGCCCGCCTTGTCCGTCGCAGTACACTCGATGTTCTTGAGGACGCCCGTCTCGGCGAGTTCCTCGCGGTCGAAGAGGTCCTCGCCGAGGAGTTCGTCGATGGTTCCCTGCCGTCGGATTTCCTCGGCGGTGTAGCCGAAGATGAAGTGGACGTTCGGGCAGATGTAGGTGTACTCCCCGTCCTCGTCGGTGATGAGGACGGTGTCGGTCATGTTGTTGAGCGTGACCCGATGGAGTTCCTCGGAGCGTCTGAGGTCCCGCTCGAGTTCGACCCGGTCGGTGATGTCGACGCCCTCGACGACGATGGAAGCGAGGGTGCCGCGGTCGTTCTCGACCGGCCGAACCGAGAGGTCGATGACCCGCTGGTCGTCGACGTGCGGCGGTTGGGAGACGATAGCGTTCGCGAACGAACCGTCGAGGGCCGTCTCGACCAGTCGCCGCACGTCGCGGCGAACCGGGTCGGCGTGGGCCCACCACGGGAGCGTCCAGAACGGTTGGCCGACGAGCGCGTCGACGGTCACGTCGGTCATCTCGCGGGCCGTCCGGTTCGCCCGGACGAGCGCCCCCTCGGTGTCCAGTACCCACGTCGCCGTCCGCGTGTCGTCGAACACCGCGTCGAACTGTCGGGCCCGCTCCTGTCGAACCGAGGCCTGCCGTGCAGTCGCCATCGCGCGTTCGGTTCGCGCCAGCAACTCATCGACCGCCGAATCGACCGGCCCATCCATCACGGCGTAATCGGTTGCGCCCGCGCCGATAGCCTCGCTGGCGACTGATTCATTGCCTGTATCGGTAGCGAGCACCACCGGTAGCGTCGTCGTCTCCTCACGAATCGTCGCCACGAGGTCGACGCCGCTGGTCTCTCCGAGAGCGTAGTCAGTGACCACACAATCGACGGCGCCGCGGTCGACCGCGTCGAGGGCTTCCGTCGGTGTCTCGACCGTCCGCACGGACGCCCCAGTGGCCTCGACCACCTCGGCGAACGGCGCGAGCCAGTCGGCCGTCCCGACGGCAACGAGGTGGGCAGAATCGAGCGGCGACCCCCCGGACATCAGTCGACCGCCCCGTTGGGGTGTGGCGGAGCCGAAACGTCGATGTGCGGCCGGCACGGTCGGCGCTGTCGCAAATCGGGGGTGGAATCAGGAGCCGGAGTCATGGATGGTTCAGTATCAAACCCTCCGGCGATAAAGGCGTTCGGCCGGCGGCCGGATGCGTCGCTCGAAGCGTGAGCGACGAAAGAAGTACGCCGCCGCCAGGTCTCGAACCTGGGACAACCTGGGTAACAACCAGGTGCTCTACCAACTGAGCTACGGCGGCACGACGCAACTGAACATACTGCGATTCGACAAATAGGGCTTTCGCTTCAGCGCGGCATCGACACGCTTTACCACCCAACAGCGCAACGGTCGATATGTCCTTCGAGTCGGTCGTCGAGGCAGTACGCGACCGGGTCGTCCCCGACGACGAGGAACGCGAGCAACTGGAGGCCGTCGTCGCAGAACTGACGGACCGCGCCGAGGCCGCCATCGCCGAGTTGCCCGTCGAGGCCGACACCCGACTGGTCGGCTCGACCGCACGCGGGACGTGGCTCGCCGGTGACCGCGACGTCGACCTCTTCGTCCGTTTTTCACCGGACCTGCCCCGCGAGCAACTGGAAGAGTACGGGCTGGAAATCGGCCACGCGGTGCTGCCGGACGGCCACGAGGAATACGCCGAACACCCCTACGTCAAGGGCCAGTACCGCGGCTTCGACGTCGACTGTGTCCCCTGCTACGCCGTCGAGAGCGCGACCGACATCCGGTCGGCGGTCGACCGGACGCCGTTTCACACCGCGTATCTGGAGGGCCAAATCGAGCCGCTGGCCGACGACGTCCGACTGGCGAAGGCGTTTCTGACCGGCATCGGCGCCTACGGCAGCGACCTGCGGACCAAGGGCTTCTCGGGCTTTCTGACCGAACTTCTCGTCCTCGAATACGGCGGCTTCCGCGAGTTCGTCGAGGCCGCCGCCGACTGGCATCCGCCAATCGAGTTCGACCCCGAGGACCACGCCGAGAAATCGTTCGAGGACCCGCTTGTCGTCATCGACCCCACCGACCCCGAGCGCAACGTAGCGGCCGTCTGCTCGGCCCGAAACGTCGCCCGCGTGGTTCACTACGCCCGCGAGTTGCTCGACGACCCGCAAGTCGAGTCCTTCGAGGCGAGCGAGCCGGCCCCGCTGTCGGCCGAGGACGTTCGCGAACGCCTCGAAGAGCGCGGGACGACACCAGTCGCGCTCCGATTTTCGGCGCCGGATATCGTCGAGGACCAACTGTACCCCCAACTCGACAAGTCGCTGGCTGGCATCGAGGGCGCCCTAGAGCGGGCGGGCTTTGCGCCCCTTCGAAGCGCCCGCTTTGCCGACGACTCGGCCGTCCTGCTGGTGGAGTGTTCCGTTTCCGAACTGCCCAGCGTCGCCCGACACGACGGCCCGCCGGTCGGCGTTCGGAGCCACGCCGAAGGGTTCTACGAGGCCTACGCCGACGACGCCGACGTTTCGGGGCCGTTCATCGACGAGGACGGTCGCTACGTGGTCGAGCGCCCGCGCGAGGCCCGCACGCCCGGGGAACTGCTCGAAGCCCGACTCTTCGAGGTGTCGCTCGGCCCGCACGTCGAGTCGGCGCTGGAGGCCGACTACGACGTGCTGGTCGGTGAGGAGGTGGGTGCGCTAGCCGAGGAGTTCGGCATCGAGTTGGCGCGGTACTTCGAGCCGCGGCCCTGACCGTTCGACTTCGTGTCGGCCGCGTTCGTTTATAATACGAGCGGGGCGATTCTCCGACTACAAACAGCTGGAAAGCCCCAGATCAGAAGGGGCGCCGAGGCGACCACTCGCCCTCGATTATGTAAATTTATAAATGGCGCGCGCTGGCCGACCGCCGCGAACGTCCCCGTGAGCGGCGGTCGGACGACACCGTGCGAGGGGTAGCGAGGGTCGGAGCGACCATAGGGAGCGGGACCCTCGGATTTCGAACGGGGAGCGAAGCGACCCGTGAGGGACGACCGAGCGAAGCGAGGGAGTCGGCTGGGGAGGGGTGTGGCTGCGGTTGCGGTCCCGTGGCGGAATCGAAGGGCGAGGGCGGCTGGCGCTTGCGTGGTCGTCTGAGCGGGCTCTATTCGACGCAACTACGTCCGTCGAATATCCCGCTCAGCGACCGCCAGCCGACCGAGGGCTTCGCAAGCGACGAAAAGTCGAAGCACCACATACCCACAAGCACCTACAGGTCGTGGGCGTCGCGCGCGTCGTCGATTACGCGTTTGGATTTCGACATCACGTCGCCGTCCGGCGCTATCGGTTCGCGACCGTCGAAGACCTCGTGGACCATACCGACCGAATCGGCCAGCGCGTCGAGGCCGTAGCCGCCTTCGAGGACGAACGCCAGCGCCGCGTCGAGGTCGTCGCTTATCTCGCGGACCCGTTTGGTCAGGTGGCCGTACCCCTCCGTCGAGACGCGCATCCGCGAGATGGGGTCGTGTTCGTGGGCGTCGAACCCCGCGCTGATGATGAAGAGGTCGGGGTCGAACCGCTCCAGAGCGGGTTCGAGCAGGCGGTCGACGGCGGCAGTGTACTCGTCGTCGCCGCTGCCACCCGGCAGCGGGAGGTTGATATTCGTCCTGCGGGCGTCGGGACCGCCCGTCTCCAGAACCTCACCGGTCCCGGGGAAGAGGCCCCGCTCGTGGATGGACATGTAGAAGACGTCCGAACGGTCGTAGAAGATGTCCTGTGTGCCGTTGCCGTGGTGGACGTCCCAGTCGAAGACCGCGACCCGGTCGATGCCGTCGCGTTCGAGGGCCTGCTGGCTCGCGACGCCGACGTTGTTGAAGAAGCAAAAGCCCATGGCCTCGTCGTATTCGGCGTGATGGCCCGGCGGCCGGCCGATGGAGAAGGGCGTCTGCCGGCCGTCGGCGCCGTCCAGCGCCTCCTCGACGGCCCAGCACGCGAGGCCCGCGGAGGCGCGGGCGGCCTCCCACGTCGCCTCGACGGCGACGGTGTCGGCGTCCCACGTGCCGCCGCCGTCGGCGCAGAACTCCTCGACCTCGGCGACGTAGTCGGCGTCGTGGACGGCCTCGATAGCCGAGCGGTCCGCGAGGCTGCCCTCCCGGTAGGCGACCCCGTGGCGTTTCGACAGCGCGCGGCGAATCGCCCGCAGTCGGTCCGCTGTCTCGGGGTGGCGGGCGCCGGTATCGTGGTCGAGACAAGCCTCGCGGTAGCCGAACCTCATTCGAAGTACGGTTCGAGTTCGTAGTATGCCTCGATATCTTCGGCTTTGATGGTTCGCCGGTCGGCGTGGCGCGCGAGAATCGCCGCGGCCGCGGCCACGGTGTCCGCGTAGGATTCGAGTTCGCCCGCAAGCGCGATGCGGGCGTCCATCGAAACCCGATAGCGGTCGTCGATATCGAGGCGAGCGATACGGTCGATAGGCGCGACCGGCAGTTCGAGGAGGTCCTTGTCGACGACCGGAGCGTCGAAATCCTCGGCCATCAGGGTCTTACGGCCGTCTTCCGTTGCGCGTTCGGCCCCGTCGGTGGCCAGCTCGGCCCCTCGCTCTTGAATCCGACGAGCGAGTTCTTCGGCAGCCTCGGCACTAACGCGCAACTGCCCCGCATTCCGACGGATGATCGTGTCCACCGGGGCGAACGGTAACTCGACGCTCATACCCAACACCCGGGCCGAATTCGCCTTAATCTTTGCGAGGCTTCGGCATGCTTGCCGCCTGTTGAACACCGGTCGCACGCCCGACCCGGCAAAACGGGCGTCGATTCGCGCGTGTGTCGCCGGTCAGGGTGCCTTTTGCCTGTAGTGGGCGCCTAAAAGACCGGGCGGCCCCAAGCCACGACAACGAGGCTTCTCATGCTCGGAATCGAACTCACGCCGGAACACCCGGTCGACCGCATCGGCAATCTGGGCGCGGCCGCCGAAGCCGCCGGCTTCGACACCGTCTTCGCGTCCTGCCATTACAACAATCGCGACCCCTTCCTCGCCTTGGACCGGGTTGCCCGCCGCACTGACGACGTCCGGGTCGGTCCCGGCGTCGCCAACCCCTACGAGACCCACCCCGTCACGCTCGCCTCCCGCGTCGCGACGCTGGACGAGGCCTCCGGGGGCCGGGCCATCTTCGGTATCGGCGCCGGCGACAAGTCCACGCTGAACAACCTCGGATTCGACCACGAGCGGCCGCTCCGGCGCGTTCTGGAGACGTTCAAGGTCACAAACGACCTCTTCGCGGGCGAGCGCGTCGACCACGACGGCACGTTCGTCGCCCGCGATGCCGGACTCAACTACGACGAGGCGGTCGGCGAAATCCCGACCTATGTCGGCGCGCAGGGCCCACACATGATTCGGATGGCCGCCAAACACGCCGACGGCGTCCTCTTGAACGGTTCCCACCCCCGCGATTTCGAGTGGGCCGCCGAACAGGTCGAGAAGGGTCTCGCCGAGCGACTGGACAGTCGTGGCGACTTCGACTTCGCCGCCTACGCCTCGGTGTCGGTCGCCGAGGACGCAGAGGCCGCGCGCGCGGCCGCCAGACCGCCCGTCGCCTTCATCGCGGGCGGTGCCGCCCCACCCGTCCTCGACAGGCACGGCATCGACGGCGAGCGCGCGTCGGCAATCGGCGACCACATCTCCGCCGGCGAGTTCGACGAGGCCTTCGGCGCCGTCACTGAGGAGATGATAGACGCCTTCTGTATCGCCGGAACGCCGGAAACGGTCGAGGAGAAAATTCGGGGCGTGCTGGAGTACGCGGACAGTTTCGTCGTCGGGTCGCCGCTGGGGCCCGACCTCGATGCGGCTATCGAGCTTGCTGGGGCGGCTGTTGGCTCGGCAGCAGACGGCCGATAGCCGACAGTACGGCGCCGAGCGTCAACACGCCGAAACCGCCGGCGGAGATGGCGATGAGCACTGCACCGATGGCGATCAGAATCGCCGACAGGGGGTCGGCGGACGCGATCTCGATGAACTGCTCGACGATGCCAACCGTGTTCTCCCGGAGGCCGTCCTGAATCTCGACTTCTACCATACACGATTCTTCGAGGCCTCCTACTTGTGTGTGTCCGTCTGTCGCGGGCCTTATACGGGCGGTTGTCGTCCTTTATCTATAATCGCCGTTCGAATGCGGATTACCGATAAATCGTTATAACCGCCCGTATTAAGCCGACGCGCCCCCACTATTGCCCATGCGCGACCGCTCGCTCGACGAGTTCGCCAGCGGGGCCGAAACGGCGGCCGACGAGCGCGAGGACGACCCGGAAGCCGATGAATCGGCAGTCGACGACGAAACCGATTCCGACGGCGACGCCGAGACCGAGCCGGATACTGCCGAAGGCTCGCCGACGGCGGGCGTCGAACCCGCGCTGTCGACCTACGACTGGACGCCCGGCGGCGCCGACTGCGGCCGCTGTGGCGAGACCGTCGAGAAACGCTGGCGGGACGGCGACGGGACCGGCGAGGCGCTGGTCTGTGCCGAATGCAAGGAGTGGTGACGCGTCAGTCGCGGTCGGAAGCCTTTTATGTATAACTCGTCTCTCCAGATTCGCAATGGCAACCGGTACTGTTGATTTCTTCAACGACACAGGCGGCTACGGATTTATCGAGACTGAGGACGCGGACGAGGACGTTTTCTTCCACATGGAGGACGTTGGCGGTCCGGATCTCGAAGAAGGACAGGAAGTCGAGTTCGACATCGAAGAGGCCGAGAAGGGCCCGCGCGCGACGAACGTCACGCGCCTTTAATCCAGGTCACACTCGCCTCACGGCGACCGAACTATCCTAATTTCACGTATTTTTACACGACGTAGCGGCAGCGCTCGTCGTGTCCGTCGAATCCCGACCCTTGCGTTCTGCAGCCCGAAATCGTGGGATGCTGTCTCTCGATGCGGACATATCATGACAACGATACCCTCGGAACCCTTATCCGTACACACCACGTCAACCTAATTGCAATGGCAACCGGTACTGTTGATTTCTTCAACGACACAGGCGGCTACGGATTTATCGAGACTGAGGACGCGGACGAGGACGTTTTCTTCCACATGGAGGACGTTGGCGGCCCCGACCTCGAGGAAGGCCAAGAGGTCGAATTCGATATCGAAGAGGCTGAGAAAGGCCCGCGCGCGACGAACGTCACGCGCCTTTAAATCCAGGTCACACTCGCCCCACGGCGACTGAAACTTACACTTCTTTCGACGAACTACGCCCGATAGCGGTGGCGCCGTGTAACGGGACCCGATAGCAAGCGACGGAGACAGTGTATCTCAGGCGTAGAGGATTTTACCGTCGAGGTCTCGGTCGGCATTATCGTCTAATGTCGCGTCGATTCGACGGACGAGCTCCCCGATATCTTTCCCGTGCTGCGAGACGAAAATCACCCCACAGTGTTCGATTCCGGCGCTGTCGAGCAGCGACAGGAAGTCGTCGTCGAAGGTCAGAATCGTCCATCCGCGCTCGGCCGCATATTCGAGATGTTCCCTGTCGGTGTCGCCAAGGGTCTCCTCCTCTCGGGCAGAGGTCATGTCCCATCCACGCCGTCGCAAACCCTCGACGACCGGCATCCAGACGTTCTCGTCAGCATAAACCGTCCTCATGCAGGCGGTTCAGCGGTGCCGACATCGTCGTCACCCTCGCGGAACTCCTCGATATGGGCATAGTAGTACGCCAGCGCCGTATGAACGTCCTCCAGCGTCAGCGCCGGGTATAACTCGATGATTTCGTCCGGCGAGTAGCCGCTGTGCTCGTAGGCACTCGCAACGTTCTCGACCCGGATGCCCGTTCCCTTGATGGTAGGGGCGCCATCGCTGTGCTCGGGGTCGCGGACGATCTCGGTCATACTACTCGCTTGGTCGGCTTCCCGTTTAAATCACAGGTGGGGCAGTAGACCAGCGTCTAAAATATCACAACACACCCTCAAGCACGTCCTGAAGCCGTGCTTCGACCTCGGAGGCTTGCAGGATTCGAATCGAGCGTTGTTCGTCCAGCGAAGCAGTCTCCTTCCCGTCGATGTCCTGCACGACGAGAAGCCCGTTCCAGCCGGAGCCGAAATATTCGGAACTCTCCTCGAAGACGAACTCCTCATCTTGTCGGAGAAAGGCGAGGTATTCGAGCGTTTCCTTGATCCCCGTCCGAATCGTCTCCGGGCGGGTCGAATTTTTCACTTCGGTGATGAGGTACTCCCGTCGGTCCGTGCTGTTGATTTCGAGGACGATGACATCGGGACGACCAGTTACATGGCGGAATTCCTGATCCCTGAAATACGACGAGAGTACTTCATGCGTTTCGCGCTGGACCATCTCCGTTCGCGAGAGTTCATCGCGCGGCTTGCCGAGTTCCTCGGAACGGAACGACAAGCCATGGTCTTTGCCGGAGTTATCGTGGTACAGGACGATTTCGGTATCGTCGTCAACCATCCGGGCGACTTCCTGCGAGTCGGTGGCGATGGTCGACAGGGTGAACGACTCCTGTGTGAGCGATTCGATGGCCGAGACGTACTGAAAGAGGACGTACAACTCCAACAGCGTCTCGTCATCGTCCGGCGTAATCGCTGTCTTCTCGAGTAGGTCCGCTATCGCGTCCGGGTCCGCATCGAGTGCCTCGTGATACGACCGGAGGAGGCCAGCAGCCTCGGTGTAAACGAGGCTTCGGGATTCTTCCGCGCGTTCGAGCATCCGTTCTGTCGGTTCGTAGCTCTCGGGGTCGCGAATGCGCTTGACGTGGACGTTCCGCTCGAAGACCCGCTGCATCGTCTCAACGAGTTCGAGGTTCTCCTTCCAGCGGTCGGTGACCCACTCGTAGTCGGCCCGGAGATACCGTTCACAATCCTCCAGCGTTCGGTAGATGACAGCGAGCAATCGCTTGAGGACGATATTCTCGGCGATATCGTAGTTTTCCGAACGGTTGTCGCAGACGAACAGCGAGCGGTCCTTCGGGTTCGTCGAGTATCGCTTTCGGACCGTCGCCGACCAGCTAATCCGGCCGCTGACGTGGCCACGCGAGGTCTCGCGGACGCTTTCGGTCTGGGTTTTGACGCTCCGGAGTCGCTGTGGGAGCGATTCGACGAAATCGACGACTTCCGGCTTGAGGATGAAATGGAGGCGAACCAGTGCCTCGTAATCGTCGAACCGTTCGTCCAGCCCCGCCGGCTTCAGTTCGCTCGCGATGTGCTGTTCGGGGAACGTCCCATGCATCACGTAGGTCAGGATATCCTCCGAAAGCCCGGCGACGAGTTCGTCCCTATTCATGGATTCGAACGCCGAGGACATCGTCCGCGAGCCGACCGAGACGCTCTCTATCGACCGCGTCCGAGTTCGCGATACGTGAGACGATATCTCTACGGTTCGGAACACCCTCCAACTGCGGGAAGACGTAGTTCGAGACGGCCTGTGTCAGCGCAATCCGTCGGTCAACGTCGTGTGCAGTCACGTGCGCGAGAATGTCTTTGATGATAGCGGGACCGATTTTGCGTCCGTCGTCGAAGGCGTTGACGGCAAACCAAAGGTCACCGACCTCCCGGAGCGTCTCTTCCGAGGGGTCGAGATTCCACGCCTCGGCGTACGACCGAACCAACGCGACCTGTTCATCGGTAGCTTCTGGGATATCCGGTGCCGCGACGTGGACGAACGCGAAACGCCGCATGAACGCGTAGGACAACTCGTAGAGGGAGGTTTTGTCGTAGCTGTTCATCGTCGCCAGAATCCGCCACGACGAAGGGACGACGTACTGGTGTTTCTGCAGAGGGCCATCGAACTTCGAGGCCGGCAGGATTTCTATTTCCTCACCACCGCGTTTGTAGGGAAGTTGAACTGGCTGGCCGGAAAGCAGCGTGAACAACTGGCCGAACGACTTGTCGATATCGGCCCGGTTGATTTCGTCGATAACGAGCAGTTCGTTCCGCTGGGTGTCCCTGTGTTTGAACCGCCGGAGGACCTGCCCCGGTTCGAACGAGAGGTTCTCGCCGTCCGATTCCTCGGGCATGTAGCCGCCGACGGTCTCGAACGTCGACCAGTCGGCCGTCGCCGTCGTAATCTGGTAGCCGGTGTAGGTATCCGGGTTCGTGCCGGTCAAGTACTCACAAAGTAATCGAGCGATTTCCGTTTTACCGGTGCCCGGCGGTCCGGTAAAGACGATGTGTTTGCCCGCGTTCAGCGCCGAGTTGACCTGTTCGAGGATTTCACGGCCCTGTTCGCCGGGGAAGTAGAGCCCTTCGAGGACGGATTCCGGCACGTCGACGTCTGGAGTTCGGGTCAAGTCTGCGGGTTCGTCCTCGGACTCGTCGAAGTCGTCGAGCGTGGGCATTTCATCCGGCTCGGTACCGTAAACGAAGTTCTCGACGGAACCATAGCGGCCTCGAATCCCGCCCAGACCCAACTCGTTCAGTGTGGAGAATCCCATCACGTAGGAGATATCGTGACCCGCGAGGTCGTGAACCTCTTCGGAGTCGATGTCCGTCTCGACCGGTGCTTCGAGATAGATGATACAGACCCACGGAGAACCTTCCTCGTGGTTGGGCCAGAGTTCCTCTCCGAGCGATTCGTTCCGCTCGGTTCCGAGCACCCGTGCACCGTACTCGTAGCTCCCGTCCCGATAGAAGAGCAGGAAGTCTCCCTCTTCGATTTTGTTCCAGCTACCCGAAACGCTGTCCTTGGTACCCCAGACCCGAACGGGGTCGCCCTCCGGATAGCTGTCGGAGTGGTCGGCTACGAAATCCTCGTCGACGCCTTCGAGAACAGTCCGCTGGAAGTTCTCCTGCGCCGCATCGTTGCCGTAGGGAGCGAGAAAGACCTTCGGCCCGTCGTATGCCATCGTTCGTCTGTGTCGGGTCGTCGAAATAAATCTAGGTGCCCGACGGCGACCGTTTATCAGACAGGCCGCGGCCAACTCGCAGCAATGTTGGCTCGAAAACATCCCGAAGCTCGCTGTCCACGGTGTGCGTCGATACTCTGGTATAGCCTGAAGCGTGAGGGATGTGGCTGGAAAGTCCAGTACTGCTGTTCACCGCCGGAGGGCTGTGGACGGGAGTTCTCGGTTGGGCGAATCAATCAGGAATCGGTTTCCGACGAAGATGAAGCATACCAGCGCGCTGAAAGACTCGGAAGAAGGCTCTACAGTCCGGACTAGCCTGCCGTTCCCCATAGCCCTTAGGTCCCTCCGCCCCTTGCGATAGGTAATGTCAGCCCTGTACCGACCACAAAACGTATGCGATGCTCTGCCGCGTTTCCGATAAGCCCTCCATGAACGACACGACAGACACGCAAGCGGCCGCCGCCATCGACCCGGCGGACATCGAGACGGCCGGTCGGACCGCCCGGCGCGTCATCGAGAACGTGCAGGACGTCATCGTCGGCAACGACGAGCCCATCGAACATCTCGTTACCGCCCTGCTCGGCGGTGGGCACGTCCTGCTGGAAGACGTTCCCGGCGTCGGGAAGACGATGCTCGCCCGTGCCGTCGCGGCCTCCTTCGACTGTTCGTTCAAGCGCGTGCAGTTCACCCCCGACCTCCTGCCGACCGATATCACCGGTGCGAACGTCTACAACCAGAAGGAAAACGAATTCGAGTTCCGGCCCGGCCCCGTCTTCGCCAACGTCGTCCTCGCGGACGAAATCAATCGCGCGCCGCCGAAAACGCAGGCCGCCCTGCTCGAGGCGATGGAAGAAGAGCAGGCGACCATCGACGGGACGACCCATCCGATGCCGGACCCCTTCGTCGTCATCGCCACCCAGAACGCCGTCGAGCGGGAGCGCACCTACGAGTTGCCCGCTGCCGAACTCGACCGCTTCATGCTGAAACTCCACCTCGGCTACCCCGACCACCACGAGGAGGCGGAGGTCATCGACCGCGCGGTCGGCAGCCACGCCATCGAGGACATCGACGCCGTCGCCGATATCGAGGCGCTGCTGACCGCCCGCGAAATCACGGGCGATATCGAGGTCCGCGAGCCGCTTCGGGAGTACGTCACCCGGCTTGCGGCCTACACTCGCGAACACGCCCGCCTGGGCGCGAGTCCCCGGGGCTCTATCGCCCTCGTCCGGGCCGCACAGGGCCGGGCCGTCCTCGACTCCCGCGGCTACGTCATCCCCGACGACGTACAGGCCGCGGCGCCGGTCGTCTTCCCACATCGGATGCGCACCGAACCCGGCGCGGCCGATCCCGAGGCGGTCGTCGCGGAGGCGCTGGAGACGGTCCCCGTCGAGGAATAGCGTGATGCGTCCTTCGGTCCCCGCCATTCGACCGACCCGCCGCGGTCTCGGCGTCTTCGTCATCGCCGCCAGCGCCTTCGCCCTCGGTGCGACCGGCGGCGCCCGCTCGCTGAACGCCATCGTCGTGCCCGCCCTCGTCGCCCTAGCCGCCAGCGCCGTCCAACTGCATCGCGCCGAGCCGCCGACCGTCGAGCGGTCGGTCCCCGAACCCGGTTTCGCTGGCGAACGCCGCCGCGTGACCGCCCGCGTCGACAGCGACGTGCCGTGTACAGTCCGCGAACGCGTCGACCCCGACCTCGACGGTGAGACGGTCGTCGAAGCCGTCGGTCACGGCGGCCGCTTTACCTACGACATCGGCTATCGGCGCCGCGGCGAGTACACACTCGGACCGGCCGACTGCACCCAGACCGACTCGCTCGGCCTCTTCTATCGCACCGTCGAGACTGCCGGCGACGAACCCATGACCGCGCTGGTGTATCCCGATATCTACGACCTGGAAACCGACCTCGCGAAACTGGTCGGGACCTTTGTCGACGACGACCGCTCGTCGTTCGACCGCCTCCGCGAGTACGGTCCCGACGACTCGATGCGGGACATCCACTGGCGCGCGAGCGCGAAGCGCCCCGACGACGAGTTCCTCGTCGCCGAATACGGTAGTCGGGGAGCCACCGACGAGATGACCATCGTCGGCGAGGCCGCCACCGACCGCGACAGCGCCGACGCGATGGCCGCGACCATCGCCAGTATTGCGGCCCACCTCCACGATTTCGGCGTCACCGTCGCGGTGCGCGTGCCCGGCGGCGACCGGGTCGCCCCGCCCGGAAGCGTCGAAGGCCTCCTCGAACTGCTGGCCCGAACCGACGGCGGCCGCGTCGACACCGACGGCCAACCCGAGGTCCACGTCCTCGCCGAAGGCGGTACCGCGACCGTCTCGCTTGCCGACCGCGACGTCTCCTTCGACGCCAGCGGCGAGGGGCGCGGCCGGGAGGTGGTCGCGTGAGCACCACATCGGCGACCCGGACGGCCATCGGCTCTGTACTCCGACCGCTGACCGACTGGGTGTCGGTTCCACGACTGGTCGCCCTCGGCGGCGTCGCCGCCACGCTGTGGGCGTTCCTCTCGGTGCTCCACGAACTCCTCGTCATCACCGGCCAACCGGGCCAACTCTACTACGTCGTCGCGGGCGCGGGCCTCGTCGGGACCGTCCTCGCACGCGTCATTCGCCCCCGGACCGCGCTCGGCCTCGGTGCCGCGGCGGTCATCGGCGGGACCTACCTCTACGTCCAGTCGCTGCCCGGCGGCGTCCGCTTTCTCGCGCTGGCAGCGCCGATGCTCACCGACGCCTGGGAACTGCTGGCCGGCCTCTCGGTGCTCCGCATCGTCAACGCGGACGTCTGGGCGCTGACGGCCGCACCCGGCCCCGTCTTCCTCGCGTGGTATCTCGGCTTGCGCCGCCACTACGCCGCCGCCTCGGCGGTTGCCGGCCTTTCGCTCGGCGTCATGGTGCTGACCGGCGACGCGACGACGATGGCGACGCTCGTCGGCGTCCTCGGCGTCACCATCGCGGTCGCCTTCGGTGACTGCGACCGGCGAAACGAGCCCCTGCGGAACGCCGACGGCGTCGTCGTCCTGCTGGCAACGATGGTCGTGCTGACCCTCTTCGTCGGCGTCGTCCCCGGCGCCGCCGACTCGCTGATTTCGACCGAGGGATTCGGCAACGAGGAGACGACGATGGAATCGAGCCTCGTCTACGCGGGCGAGGAAGTCTCGGTGACCGGCCCCGTCGAACTCTCGCCGGAGGTGCGATACACCGTCGAAGCCGACCGCGAAGCCTACTGGCGGGCCGGCACCTACGACCGCTATACGGGCGGCGGCTGGGTCCGAAGCGGCGGCCTCCGCGCCTATCAGGGCACGCTACCGGGCCCGCCGGGCAACAGCCGAGTCCTCGAACAGCGATACACCGCCGAGACGGAAATCGCCACGTTACCGGCAGCCAACAAGCCGGTCAACCTCGGCGGGTCGCCCGTCCCCGTGCAGGTGACCGACGCGGGCGCCTTCCAGCCAGCCAGCCCGCTGCAGGCCGGCGAATCCTACCGCGTCACCAGCGAGGTGCCGACCGCCGACGCCCGACAACTCCGGGCCGCGAGCACGGACTACCCCGACGGTATCGACGGGCGATACACCGAACTACCCGACAGCACGCCCGCCCGCGTCGGCGAACGCACCGACCGCCTGACTGCCAACGCCGACAACCCCTACGACACCGCCCGCGTCATCGAGCAGTGGCTGGAGAACAACCGCGAGTATTCGCTAGACGTCGAGCGGCCGCGCGGCGATATCGCCGACTCGTTCCTCTTCGAGATGGACGCCGGCTACTGCACGTACTTCGCGACGACGATGGTGACGATGCTGCGGACGCAGGACATCCCGGCCCGGTTCGTCGTCGGCTACACGCCCGGCCAGCAGGTCACCGACGACGAATGGGTCGTCCGCGGCTACAACTCCCACGCCTGGGTCGAGGTCTACTTCCCCGAACACGGCTGGATTACGTTCGACCCCACGCCCGCCAGCCCCCGACAGGCCGCCGAACTGGAGACCCTCGAAGACGCCCGAACCGACGGCACCGACAATATCGACACCAACGACAGCCAAGACGAAACCGTCGCCCCCACGACGCCGACCACGCCGACCGGCCCGACCGACGGCCCGAACGGGACCGAGACGCCACCCGGTAGCGCACCCGGCGGCGATGACGGCGGCTTTTCGCTACCCACGATTCCGCTGCCGACTCCCGAACAGGTCGGCGTCACCCTGCTGGTTCTCGCCGGCCTCGCCGCCGCCGGCCGTCGGACCGGCCTGAACCGGCGGCTCTACCGCGCGGTGTGGCTCCGCCGTGAACCCAGCGGCGACCCCGAGGACGTGGTGGCCGGCGCCTACCACCGGGTCGTCTACCTCCTTGAGCAGGCCGGCCACGAGAAGGCCCCCGGCGAGACGCCACGGGAGTTCCTCGCCGATGCCGACGACCGGGCCAGACGGGTCGGTGACCTCTACGAGCGGGCGAAATACGGCCCCGGTGTCGACGAGACGGGAGCCGCCGAGGCCACGCAACTGCTCGGCGAACTGCTCGACGAGCGGTCGCGACTCCCGACTCGGACCGAAAAGCGTGATACGAAGTCCGTGTAAACGTTGTAGGCGACGTTCCCGTTCTCGGGGACGACGCAGGCCATACCGTTACCGAGAGCGGAATTCCCGTTCACACATCGGAACGCGTCGTGTTCCGAGGGCGCAGTAAAACGGGATACAGCTGTAATCCCGTGTCACGTTTCGTCAGAAAGCCGAAATCCCCCACTCAGCAACGCCGGCCACGAGACGGTTCGTCGTGAGTGAGGCGGGACGTGAGTGGGGTTTGTCGCGGGCGGAGCGAGCGTCGTTCCAGCCGTTGGCTGGCTCGGATTTGCCGGTGAGATGGATTACTCGGGCGATTTTGCAGGCTGAGGTGTAGTCTGACCCGTTCATTTTTTACTTGTGCTCCTGTTAGGTGTAGTTGGTAATGCGAAGCAACCGGATTTCGGTTGAGAGGAGTGCGGCGTTCATGACCACCGCTGTAAGACTTGCGGGGGTATCATGAGCGAGGTCTGCTCGACGTGCGGTCTCCCCCAGGAGCTCTGCGTCTGTGAGGACGTCGCCAAGGAGTCCCAGGAGATCAATATCCGCATCGACGAGCGCCGATACGGGAAAGAGGTAACGGTCATCGAAGGATTCGACCCACGCGACGTCGATCTCGACTCGCTTTCGTCGGACCTGAAATCGAAGTTTGCCTGCGGTGGCACCGTCGAAGACGGCGTCATCGAGCTTCAGGGCAATCACCTCGGTCGCGTCGAGGATTTCCTCCGCGAGAAGGGGTTCAATGTCGCCTAACGCTCTCTGACCGCACGTCGAGTTACCACGTTCTTTCGGGCGTAAGCGCGCGTCTCGCCAGCGCGGCTTCCGCTTTCCTGAGATGCGCTGACACCGTCGATTCCGCGAGGTCCAGCGACGCCGCCACCGCCGACAGCGAGTTGGCACGCGGCACCTCGAAATACCCCAGTTCGAGCGCCGCCGCCAGCACCTCCCGCTGGCGGTCCGTCAGAACAACGCCGGGGTCGCCACGGTAGGTTCCGTACCGCTCGATATCCGTCGAAACCGACGACGGCAACGCATCCAGCATCGACCGCAACCGTTCGGGGTCGCCGAGCACCGTCGCGCCCATCGTCCGGTCGGGGCGGAACTCCACCGGTGGCACGACGACGAGGCCCTCCAGCGAGAGGGCTGCATAGAGCGCCTCGTCTGGGCTACGCGGTTCCTCCGTGAGATACGCATAAAAGCCGTTATCGAGGTCAACGAGTTCGTACTCGACGATTGCGTCGGTGCGGTCGAGGACAGCGGCGTAGACCGCCGGGTCGCCACGGACGTGAAACAGGAGCGTGTTTCGGTCGCCCTCCGTGTTCCCCTGCAACAGCCGTTCGTACGCCAGCGCCTCGCGGTCACAGACCGCCCGATGGACCGGATGAATCGTCTCCGCCGAATGATGGACCGTCAGGCGAAGCGAGTGCATATCCACAGGGGCCGCCCCAAGCTTATAAAGACACGAAATTTATCGTGTTAATCCGCTTCCCGCTGCCGACCCAATCGACGCGTATGTCGGTACCCGAACCAGACGGCCTCCCGGTACTCGGCCACACGGTATCGTATTTCCGCGACCCGTTCGGCTTCTACGAGCAGGCCGAGGCGCTCGGCGACCTCGTTCGCGCCGAAGTCATGGGTGAGACCTTCTACTACGTCCACCACCCGGAGGACGTCAAGCGCGTCCTCGTCGACCGTTCCGACGACGTGGAAAAGCCCGACTTCTTCGACCGGACGAGTCGCGAGGTGGCACCGACTGGCGTCTTCTTCACCGACGGCGAGCAGTGGCGTCGTCAGCGGACCGCCCTCCAGCCGGCGTTCTACCGCGAACACATCGACCGATACGCGCCGACGATGGCCGACTGCACGCGGAATGCCGTCGAGGACTGGCAGGACGGTGGGCGTATCGACGGCGACGACTTTCGGTCGCTGACCCTCCGAGTGCTCACTCGGACGATGTTCGGCATCGACGACCCGGACGGCCGTCGAATCGTCGCCGAAGCGACCGACGCCGTCAACGAGAAGTTCGAAACCGGTCTCGACGGCTTCATCCCCACGTGGGTGCCGACGCCGACGAACCGCCGCTACCGGCGTCGCATGGACGCCCTCGACGACGTGGTCGATTCGCTTCTGGCGCGGGGCGGCGGCATCGAGGGCGACGACGCGATGCCCGACCTCCTGTCGGTGCTTCAGGCGACGGACGCGCTTTCGGAGACCGAGATTCGTGACCAACTCGTGACGTTCCTCTTTGCGGGCCACGAAACCACCTCGCTGGCGTTGCTGTACGCGTGGGTCATGCTGGACCGCCATCCCGAGGTCCGCGAGCGACTGCACCGGGAAGTCGACGCGCTCGACGGGGACCCGACCGCCGAGGACCTCGATTCGCTCCCCGTTACCGACCGTGTCATCCGAGAGACGCTGCGGCTCTACCCGCCGGTCTACGTCACCTTCCGACAGGCGACCGAGCCGCTCCAACTGCGTGATGGGACGGTTCCGGCCGGCGCGACGCTACTGTTGCCACAGTACTTCGTCCACCGCGACGAGCGGTTCTGGGACGACCCCGAGACGTTCGACCCCGACCGCTGGCCCGAAGGGCCGGACCACGAACACGCGTACTTCCCGTTCGGGGCTGGCCCCCGCCATTGCATCGGGATGCGGTTTGCACGGGCCGAACTGAAACTCGCGATTCCGACGATTGCGCGCCGCTGGCGGCTTCGGTCACGCACCGACGAACTCGACTTCCGGATGGCGACGACGCTTCGGCCCGCCGAACCGGTCGCCTTCGACCTCGAACGTCGTTAGAAGGGAGCTTCAGGGCCTTCGTCGGCCGCTTCGCCCTCGCCGGAACCGCCATCCGAAGCCGTCTCCGCGTCCGTTTCCAGTTCGTAAGACCACCCCTCGATGCCGGGTTCGAGCGAATCGACGCGGCCGGAAAAGCCCTCGTAACTGCCGATGAGGCGTGCGGCCTGCTGGCTCGCCTTGCCGTGCGGACAGACCGTCACGACCCGCTCGGCATCGGTGAAGTCCTCGATGCGGTCAGTCAGTTCGCCGAACGGGACGTTCTCGCTTTTCGGGATGTGTCCCCGGCGGAACGCCGCCCGTGACCGGATATCGACGATGCGAACGTCGCCGTTCGTCTCCAGCAACTCCTGTAGTTCCTCGGCCGAAATCTCGCCGTCCATACACGCCGCTAGGTGAGCAGGCGCTTAAACAGCAGGGCTGCGGTGCGACGCCCGCGCTACAGCAGGCCGTCGGCATCGGCCAGCAACAGCCCCTCGATGGTGGCGTCGTTGGCCGAGTCGCTCCGGGCGACGCCCAGTGCGTCCTCGACGGGGACCGTCCGGACGTCGAGGAACTCGCTGCCGTCGAGTTTCCGCTCGCCGGGCTCGAAGCCCTCGGCCCAGACGATGCCACGTCGGTGGCGCAACACGCCCGTCGAACACCAGAAATCCTCCAGTAGTTCGACCGAATCGGCGACGATGCCGACCTCCTCTTCGAGTTCGCGGGCGCCCGCCGCGGCGTACGTCTCGCCGTCCTCGACGATACCCGCCGGCAGTTCGTAGCAGAGTTCTCGAATCGTCGGTCGGAACTGCTCGACCATCACGACCGACCGGGTGTCCTCGGGAGGTGAGTCGCCCCCGCCCGGCGATCCGGGGGCCGGCAAGCCGAGGGACGGCGGGTCGTCGACGACGGCGACGATGACGACAGCCGCCGGGAGTGCCGCCCAGTAGTACTGCTTTTCGCGGCCGTCCGGCAACTCGACGAGGTCATAGCCGCCGGTGTACCAGCCGGTTTCGTACTCCGTGTTCGATTCGATGACGGTCCAGTCGTGGTCGGTTGGACTCCGGTCGGTCATGTATCGTCCTCCGGTACGCGTACGATTTCGAGCCGATAGCGCTGGCCCTCGTAGTCGACGAAGGCGACGTCACCGACCGGCGAGTCGGCCCCGCGCTGGACTGCCTCGCCGTTGCGGGCTTCGAACTCGTCGAATTCCTCGAAGGGCGTGTGGGTAAAGGCTTCCTTGAAGCCGCCGACACCGCCCGGTCCCGTGTAGTAGGCCTCCGAGCGGGCCGGGTCCGCGCCCGTCGCGGCGGCGGCCAGCGCGTCGAATGCGTAGGGGAACCGCTGTTCGGAGAAGTTGTCGGCCGTTATCGCCGGCCCCGACTCGTCGACGGGCGTCGCCTCCACGTAGTAGGGGTCGCCCGTCTCGATGAGGCCCGGAACCGCACCGAGGGCGAGCAGGACGACGACGACCCCGAGGATGGCCAAAATCAGGTTCCGCGCTACGGGTCGCATAATTCCTCGCGGTAGATGCGATTGAACGCCATCCGGCGGAGCGTCGCGACGGCCGCCTCGGGTTCGTTCTGGAAGGTCGCCGCGACCGCCCTGTCGGCGAAGGGCACGGCGTGCCACGCGACCCGGTCGACGTTGTCACTGCCGGCAACGCGTACGTCCCCGTCGAAGCTCTCGCGCCACGCTTCGAACTCCTCGTTCGTGCCGACCGAGACGGCCAGTTGCTCGGCGAACAGTGTCTGGCGTGCGGTTTCGACCACCTCGCCCGTCACGCGCTCGCCGTATTCCTCGCGGCCGAACTCCATGGCCTTCGCGACCTCGCGGACGACGGTCTGTGCGACCGATCCCAGCGAGTCGTAGCGCTGTTCGGCTTCGTCCCACGATTCGGGCGAAAGGGTCCCCTCCGTGCGCATATCCGTCGACTCGTCGGTCACTCGCTTTCGTCTTCCGCTTTCTCCTCGTCTTCGTCCTCGTCGGCCAGCATCTCCTGGGTCATCTCCCTGGCCTCTTCGAGGACGGCTTCGGTTTCGGCGTCCATCGCGCCCGAGGTATCGACGATACCACCGGTGTCGTGGCTCTCGTCGCTTCCGTGGTCGTGGCTGTGGTCGTGTCCATGCCCGTGACCGGCGTGTTCCTGACCCTCGTCGAACAGTGCACCCGAGCGTTCTTCGAGGGGGTCGCCGGCCGAATCCGGCTTCCCGGTCGTGTCCTCGAAGACCTGCGGGAACTCCGTTTCCTCGACGTCGTCAGCGACGATGTCGGCGAGGTCCGACTCGCCCATCCCCTCCCACTCCGGTGCGTGGTCGTCGAGCCACGCCTCGTGGTCGGCGTCACCGAGCATCGCCGAGAAGGCGAGATGGTTGGCGAGATGGCCCGCGTCGGCTTGCGGGTCCTCACAGACGGGGCAGGCGTATCCCATACCCGTACGTGGGCACGCCAGCGGCAAAACGCCTGCGTCTGCCGACCCGCCGACGGACGCCGCCAGCCTACGCCTCCCGGACCATCACCAGCGCGTCCTCGCCGTCGTCGTAATAGCTCGGCGAGACGTGGTGGAGTTCGAAGCCGAATTCCTCGTAGAGCGACCGAGCGGGTCGGTTCCCCCGCCGGACTTCGAGTTTGACGCGACCGGCGCCCTCGATGAACAGGCGGGTGAGCGTCTGTGAGAGCAACAGTCGACCGATTCCCTCACCGCGGTGTTCGGGGTCGACCGCGAGGTCCTTGAGGTGGCCGAGAGGCGTCCCGTGGTTGGCCACGCTGTCGGCGACCGCATAGCCGATGACCTCGCCGTCGCGTTCGGCGACGGTAAACCCGTGTTCGCCGAGGAACCGCTCAAAGGCGGCGTAGGGCCACGGCTGGTCGAAGGACCGCTTCTCGATGCGGAAGATCGATAGCAGATCCGCTCGCGTCGCTTGGCGAACGGTTACCTCCCCCCGTGGCGAGGTCGTAGTCACAGTATTGCTTGCGGAGTCCGATTCATAGAACTATCGGCCGGGCGAGAGCACCCGCTCAGCAGCCGAAAACCGCAGTGTTGCGGCTTGACACACCAACGTGGCCAGAAGGTTCATGTACCTACAGCATAAAGAACCGGATGCACCCGTTTGGGTGCATCCCCACCCCCCACCCCGCTTTCACACGCCAGATAGCGACCGCCATACTCCCCCACCATCTCCCGACGGTCGAATCTGGCAACACTACCATCCGCTCCCCGTCCCCCCATCGCTTTTCCACACCATCCAGCGGCGGCGCTGTGCAGAAGCACATCGCACGAGCAGAACAGCCGTCGCTACACGCGATTTAAAAGAAAACGAAAGTTGGCATCCGCGAGCGCCCGCAGGGCGCGAGCGGTTTAGTCGTCAGCCGGCGCCGCGCCGCTGCCTTCTTCCTCGTGCTGCTTCTTGACGTGGGAGAGCTTCCCACCGTCGGCGAGGATACGGCGTTCGCGCTCGGAGGCGTCCAGCGTGGCGGTGAGTTCCCACTCGTCGTTGACGCGGACGGTGAACTCTTCCTGACCTTCGCGGACGGCCTCGGCGACGTCGTCGACGACTTCGATGTCGTCGCCCTGCTCGATCTTCTCGTAGTCCTCCTCGTCGATCTCCAGCGGGAGGAGACCGAAGTTGAAGAGGTTCGCCTTGTGGATGCGGGCGAAGCTCTGTGCGAGGACGCCCTCGACGCCGAGGTACATCGGACAGAGGGCCGCGTGCTCACGCGAGGAGCCCTGTCCGTAGTTCTCGCCGGCAACGAGGAAGCCACCGTCGCTGTCGAGTGCGCGCTGTGCGAAGGAGTCGTCGACACGCGAGAGAGTGAACTCCGAGAGCTTCGGGATGTTCGACCGGTACATCAGGATGTCCTGCGTCGCAGGGATGATGTGGTCGGTCGTGATGTTGTCCTCCATCTTGAGGAGGGCGGGACCTTCGAGCTCGTCATCGAGTTCGTCCTTCAGCGGGACGTCGCCGATGTTCGGGCCCTTGATGAGTTCGTCGTCGACGGCCTCGTCGGGCGCGATGAGGTCCGGGTCGTCCTGCGCCATGCCGTCGCCGTACTTGTCGCCCATCTCGAATTCGGGCGCCTCGAGGTCGCCGAGTTCGTCGGCGAGGTCTCGGGGGTCGACGATTTCGCCTTTGATGGCCGCCGCGGTGGCGACCTCGGGCGAACAGAGGTAGACGTTGTCGTCCTCGATACCGGATCGACCCTCGAAGTTGCGGTTGAAGGTCCGCAGGGAGACGGAGTCGGAGGCGGGGACGTGACCGATGCCGATACAGGCACCACACGTCGCCTCGGAGAAGTTGACGCCGGCCGCCATCATCTCGGCGGTCCAGCCCTCACGGGCGAGCATCTCGGAGGCCTGCTTCGAACCGGGGGCGACGATCATCTCGGTCTTCCGGTCGGTGGTGCGGCCTTCGAGCATCTTCGCGCCGGGGAGGATGTCCTCGTAGGCGCCGTTCGTACAGGAACCGATGATGACCTGCTCGACGTCCTCGCCAGCGACCTCGCTGACGGGCACGACTTTGTCGGGCATCGACGGGCAGGCGATGAGCGGTTCGAGGTCCGAGAGGTCGACGACGATCTGGTCGTCGTAGTCGGCGTCCTCGTCGGGGCCGATGTCGACGTACTCGTCCTCGCGGCCGATCCGGGAGAGCCAGTCCTTGGTCTTCTCGTCGGTCGGGAAGATGGAGGACGTGGCGCCCAGTTCCGTACCCATGTTGGTGATGGTCGTCCGCTCGGGGACGGTCAGCGTCTCGACACCGGGGCCGGTGTATTCGAGGATTTTGCCGACGCCGCCCTTGACGGACAGTTCGTCGAGCAGGTGCAGGATGACGTCCTTGGCGGTCGCCCACTCGGGGAGTTCGCCTTCGAGGCGGACGTTCACGACTTCCGGCATCTCGATGTAGTAGGCGCCGCCACCCATGGCGACGGCCACGTCGAGGCCACCGGAACCGATAGCGAGCTGGCCGAGGCCACCGGGGGTCGGCGTGTGGCTGTCCGAACCGAGGAGCGTCTTGCCGGGCGCGGCGAAGTTCTCCTTGTGGACGTTGTGGCAGATGCCGTTGCCGGGTCGGCTGTAGTAGGCGCCGAACTTGCCGGCCGCCGAGCGCAGGAAGCGGTGGTCGTCCGTGTTCTTGAAGTCGAACTGATACGTCTGGTGGTCGCAGTACTGCGCGGCGAGTTCCGTCTGCACTTCGTCGAGGCCGAGGGCCTCGAACTGCAGCCAAACGAGCGTCCCCGTCGTGTCCTGTGTAAGTACCTGGTCGATCTCGATACCGATTTCTTCACCGGTCTCGAGTTCGCCCTCGACAAGGTGGTCGCCGAGGATTTTTTCCGTAAGCGTCTGTCCCATAACGTCCGTCAATCTACTGTCCACGGATATAAATCCGGCGTGTTTGCCACGTATTGCGGTCCCCTCCGCCGGTTTTGGCAATATTCGCACCAAACAGTTGTAGGACTAGTATATAAAGAAAGATAACATCATGAACGAACATCCAATTCTTACCGAGGAGTTTCGAAATCCCGGTCGGCGCGCGCTTAGGCGAGACGCGAGAACGCGAGGTTCCCGCTGATGTTCTTGATGTAGATGTCGACCACGTCGCCCTCGCTTGCGCCGGGGACGAAGATGGTGTAATCACCGCGGTGGGCGACGCCGTCGCCCTTCCGGCCTGTGTCGGTCACCTTGACCGTGTAGGTCTCGCCGGTTTCGACGTCGTCCTTCTGGGTCGATGTCGTCGTCTTCGAGCGACTCTTCTCGACCGGGCGGAACGCACCACAGGCGTCACAGCGCAGCATCATCGTCCCGGATTCCTGAACGAGTCGCGTGTCGGGAAGGCCACATTCCGAACAGCGGACGTACTCGGCGGTGTACTCCTCGATGGCCGCGTCGAAATCCCGCTCCTGGAAGTTCCCGTTGTAGCGGCCGACGCCGGCTTCGAGTTTGCCGGAGGTCGCAAGCGACTGCTGGAGGAACCGGTGGACGTGGTCGGTCGCCCGGTTGAGGGCGTCCGCGACGTCGTCGAGGTTGTTGAACCGCGTGAACGCGCCGTCCTCCTGGGCGGCAGAATCGGGGACCGAAAGCCGGTCGCCGCCCGACCCGATGTCGGGGACGGCCTCCAGCGCTCGGTCGAGGCTGGCTTCGTATTCCATACGTACTGGAGGCTATGGGCACGTAAAGCGGTTCCGAGACAGGGGAACCCACATGGGGACGGCCCACGCACGTCCGGTATGGACCCCACGACGCCACAGGAGGCCTGCTTCGAGGCCGGCATCAAGTTCGGCACGCTCTACCACCAGTTCGCCGGCACGCCCGTCTCACCCGAGAGCAGCGACAGCCTCGCACGCGCGATGGAGGAAGCAATCGAGAACCAGCCGTTCTGCGAGACCGTCACCGTCGAGATACTCGACGAGGAACTCGCCGACGAACTGGCCGACCAGTCGGCCGACTACACCGAACTCACGGGCCGGTTCATGGAGGTCGAAATCGTCATCGACTACGAGGACACTCGCGTCGTCGCTGCGATGGAGATGGAGGGCGATTACCCCCGGATGCGGGTCGACTCCGTTCGAAGCCCGTAATCGGGTCCTCTCCGGGTGGGTTCGACCACATTTTATACCCTGTGCCGCCGGAATCAGCGTACATGGCCCTCCACCCGGTAGACGTAATCAGCGACGCAATCACTGCAACGAGACGGTATCGACCACGCGGTGCGTTCGAGTGGCTCTGGGTAATCTTCGTCACGGTTTTCGCCGGGAGCCCCATGCTCGGCCTACCGACTGGCGGGCAGGGAAGTGGTGGCACCCAGCAGCTATCGCCGGAGGCCCGCGCCCAACTGCAGGAGGCACTCCCCGCCGGCATCGCCGAGGTCCTTCTCGCACTCGCCATCGCATTCGCGACCCTGTGGGCGCTGGTACTCATCCTCGGAGCAGTGCTGGAGTTTCCGTTCCTGCGCTGGCTCAGAACCGGCGAGACGGCGATTCGAGACGAAATCAGGGAACACTGGAGGCAGGCCCTCGGCCTCGCGGCCTTTCGGCTCGTCATCGGAAGCCTCAGTTTCCTGCTGCTCGGCGGCCTCGTCGTCTCGCAGGCCGGCACCGATGGGACCGTCTTCGACTACCTGATGGCCCTGAACGACACCGCCGTCATCGTTGGCCTCCTCGGGTTCCCGACTAGCCTGGTCCTCGCGTTTACCACCGGCTTCGTCGTCCCGACGATGCTGCTCGAAGACAGCGGCGTCATCGGCGGATGGCGGCGCTTCTGGAGAAGCCTCGTGGACGCCCCGAAGCAGTTCGCTGCCTACACCGTCGCCGCCCTCGTCATCGGCACCGTCGGCGGGATTCTCGTCTTCCTCGCCACACTGCTGGTCACACTCCCCGCGCTCATCGTTGGCGGCGTACTCGCCTTCCTCGTGAGCCTCGTGCTGTCGTCGACGGCCGCCGTCGCCGTCGTCGCCACTATCAGCGGCATCGCGACCACGGCCGCGCTGCTGGCGGCTCTGGCCATCTTCCAGGTCTTCGCCCGGTTTTACGCGCTGTTGGTTCTGGGTGCCGTCGACGACGACCTCGATTTCATTCCGGAGCGACGCCGGGAACTTCGCAGCGGCGAGGACGCCACCACCGGTGAGGACGGCCCCGACTCGCAGTTTTCCGCCTGACCGAGCGCGCCGCCGCGTTTCCGTCGGATTTCACTTTCGCTTTGCGGCGTGTTTTTAACCCACACGGCCCGAAAGTAGGGATATGAGTCAGGCGACGCTCGACGACGACGAACTGTTCGACGAGGCCGCAAGCGAGATGCGCGAGGACGTGGAGGCCAGCCTCGCCGAGGCGAAAGCCGCCCTTCCCGATGCCGACGCCGTCTGGGACGTCGACGCCGACAACACCCTCGGCGTGCTCAACGCCCTGAAGGGCGCGCTGGACACCGGCGACGCCGAAGACCACCTCCGGGACGCCAAGAAGTGGTTCGCGATGGGCAAGAAGGCCGATGCCTTCGAGGACGCCGACGACCTCGAAGCCGAAATCGCCGAACTGGAGGAGCTGTTCGACGACATCGTCGAGGCCCACGAACAGGTGGGCGAACTCACCGCGACGATTCCGGAACTCCGCGGCGCGCTCGAAGACGCCGCCGAGGAAAGCGAAGACGCCGACGAAGACGACGAGTAATCAGTTCGGCCGCGCTCGCGTTTCGACCGCATCCAGCAGGTCCGCCAGCGCGTCGGCCGATTCCTCGAACAGTTCCTCGCCGAGTTCCGCGTCCCCGTTCCGCGGGTCCCCGACCGCGCCGCTGTCGGTGAACTCCGCGGAGTCGTAGGTCAGGTTCGTCCCGTGGAGCCACTCGCCCCACGAGTCGGCACCGTCCTCAGCAGCCGCTTCGGTTCGGTCCTCGTGGACCAGTTCGGGACGGAGATACCGCATGAAGGAGGTTTCGGCGGGGCCGCCGTGGCCCATCTCCTCGGTCGCGACCGCGTCGAACCACGTGAAAGGTACCGCGTAGGCGGTTTCGTCGCGGGTCACCCGCCCACAGAGTTCACGGAGGGCATCGACGTTGCCACCGTGGCCGTTGACGACGACGACCCGGTCGAGGCCGTGATGGGCGAGGCTCTCGATCGTCTCCCGGACGTACGAGCGGAAAGTGTCCTCGGAGACCCACAGCGTCCCCTCGAAGTCGCGGTGTTCCTCGGCGATACCGACCGGAATCGTCGGGGCGACGACCGCCTCGTTCGGGGCCTCCTCGGAGTAGCGTTTCGCACCCTCCTCGGCGATGGCTTCGGCGGTCATGAAATCGACGCCGAGCGGTGCGTGGGGGCCGTGCTGTTCGGTGCTGCCGACAGGGAGGACCGCGAGGTCGGCATCGGCATCGCGGATATCCGTCCACGAGGATTCGGCGAGGTGCATGCCGAAGGAAGGCGGCCCTCCCGCTTGTAAGCGATGGTCGAAAGCCCGCGGCTACGCGGTCGAAAAGGTGTACGAAGCGCCCGCCTTACGCGATCAGCAGTTCCTCGCCGCGTTCGACCTTGATGGTACACGGCGGGGTGATCTTGTTGTACGCACGGCGGAAGGCGTCCTTCGCGACGTCGGCGTCCTCGGGGTTACACCAGACGGTGAAGAGACGCTCGCCCTTCTGAATCCGGGCGGCGGTGCCGACGATTTTCCCGAAGGCCTGTCGCATCCCGTCGGAAACACGGTCCGCACCCGCACCGGTTGCCTGCTTGTTCTCACGGAGGACCTGGTGGGGGAACTTCCGGAGAATCATCTTGTAGTCGCCCTCTTCGCCGAGTTCCTTGAGCATACGGCGGTTCGCCGAGAGGCGCGAAGCCTCGAGCGAGCCGTGGCGAATCTGGACCTCCTCGTCAACGATGAGGCTGATCTGCACCTGATAATCCTCGGGGTCGGCGTCGATGCGGCCCATCTTGTACTGGGCGACCTTCGAGCCGGGAATCCCCGTGATGTACTCCCGTCGCGTGTACGAGGGCTTGTCCAGCTCCCGATACATAGAGGCGGGCTTGTCACTCATAGTACCTCAGATGTGGTTGAGTCGCCGGATAAAGCCTTCGAAGCGCACCGTTGGTGTCGGGGAGTAACACACGCTCGCGTGGGATACGGAACACAGAACGAAACCGGGCGGCGTGGAGCCGAAAAGGAGCGACGGTTACTCGCGGCGCGGCATCAACGCCATCGCTGCCAAGAGGAACCCGGCGCCGACGCTGAAGATGACGACGTACATGAGCCCCGAGGTCCGTTCTTGGAAGTACTCGCGGTCCTCGCTGACCTGTTCGTAGCCCTCGACGTCCGTCGAGAGCAGGACGGTGCTGTTGTCGGGGAACGTCGCGACGTACTCGGTGCCGCCGACGGTTACGACCCCACCTTCTTCGAGGCCGATGGATTCGGCGGTCGTCTCCTCCCAGGTCAGAACGGCCTCGCTGGAGGAAACCGACTGGACCGTTTTCGTGGTGCCGCCGTGTTCGATGCTGTCGCCGACCGAGAACTGCTCTTGGTCGGGGTCGGGGAGGTACTCATCGAGCGGCTGGGTCGTGCCGTTCTCATAGCGGACGAACTCGGTGCCGTCCTCGCGCTGGTAGGTCTGGTTGTCGACCCGCGAGTCGTTCTGGAGGATGGCCCCGACGTCGAACTCCTGAGTCAGGGTAAAGGAGTTCGGTTCCTCCCCCGACTCGACGGTGACGTTGTACTGGTCGCCGCCGTACTCGACCACCGAGTTGTTGGCGAACGTGGTCTCCTGTTCGACCGTCGTGTTGTACGCCAGACTCGCCTCGCCCTCGCCGAGTTCGGCGACGGTGTACGTCGTACCGTTGGCTTCGAGCGTGTCCCCTTGCTGGTAGGTATCACCCTCGATATCCATCGCCGGTTCTTCCGCGACTGCCATCACCGAATAGGCGCTGCCAGCCATGACGAGGAAGAAGGCGAGATAGATCGCCGCCCATCGTCGTTGCATACGCGTTGAAATGAAAGGCCGGCGTATAGTCGTTACTAACTCACGCGAACGCGGCACACACTGCTTGCGTACGCGTGAATGGTAATGGAGTTAAAAGCCAATATAGACCAACACATCCCAGTGTTTGGAACTGAAGGGCACGGAAATGGCGCTGCGTTATGAAGGGTCCGTATATGACCTGCACCGGTGTTAGGGGAACTGCTTCCGTAGATAGGGGAAATGCGACGACCACATCTAACCGGCGCCGCAACGGTAGCGCTCCTGCTGCTCGTCGGCATCGTGGCCTTCGGCGCGGTGACGCCCGCCGCCGCGAGCCACGTCGAGGACGGCGCCAACTACACCGTTATCCTGCCCGAAAAGTCCGACCACCTCCCCGGTGACCAAAACCAGGGGAACGCCAGCATCATCCACAGCGCCGCCGGTGGTGACGCCTTTAGCGACACCGCTCCGAACGGCTTCGAGACGTTCGACCGCCTGGAAATCCGAAGCGAGGCGGTCGATTTCTCCGGCTGTGACAGCCCGAACACGGCCGTCTTCGGAATCGACCGCGGGAACAACAACTCCGGTACCCAAACGGACACCGACCTCCTCAATCACATGAAACAATCGAACTTCCGGGAAAACAGCCTCGAAGTCGTCTTCTACAGCGAAAGCGACTTCGGCGGCAATCCCACCTATCTCAACCCCGAGGACGCCATCCTCGCGGTTCAGGGTGCCGGCTCCTCCGGCGGCCCCTGCTATACGATGCCCAGCGACCCCGGCTGGTATCAGATTACCGGCACCCTCGAAGGCACCACCGAGGACGGCGAATCGGTAACCATCAACGCGGTATCTCACTACTTCGCCATCTGCGAGGGCTGCCACGACGAGGCGACCGCACGCGAAAAGCTCGGTCCCCGACCCTCCTCGGAGTCGAGCGCGGACCCGGCGACGGCAACGCCGACACCCACGCCGACAGCCACGGCGACTGCAACCCCGACGCCCGATGGTAACGAAGCGACCGAGACCGAAGCGGCGACGGCCACTGCGACCGCCGCGCCGACCGCGACCGCCGAACCGACCGAGGACAACTCCGACACTAACGACGGCGGGGGTCCGACCGACGGCGGAACCAACGGCGGCGCCGACACACAGGACGACAACGACGACGGTATTCAGCGGACGCCCACGCCCGGCGAGGGTCCCGGATTCGGAGCAGTCGTCGGCCTGCTGGCCCTGCTGGCCAGTGGCCTGCTGGCCCGTCACCGATAGCCGCTGACGCCGCTTTTCTCGAAGTTCGCGACGTAATCGCCACGAAAACTGCCTCCTTACTGCGGCGAGTTGTATAACCCGTTAACCACCGGTATAAACCCCGGCATATATCCTGCAAAGTCGTTTTGGTTGGGGTTAACATTGCAAAGAGCGTATGAGAACGGACCACTCGATTACCGGTTGGCCGCGGGCCGCCACCGCCGGTCTCGTGATAGCGGTCGTCGCGGTCGCCTTGCTTGCGGCGGTGGCAGCCACGCCCGCCGCGGCGAATCACGGGACCGACTCCGGAAACTACACCGTCGTGCTCCCGCACGACAGCGACCACCTGCCGGGCAACCAGAACGAAGCGAACGCCAGCATTCGGAACTTCTCGACTGCCGGCGACCGCTTCGACGAGGAAGGCGCCCCGGAAGGCTTCGAGACGTTCGATTACCTCGAAGTCAGAAACGAGGCGATAGACTGGTCGAACTGTGGTAGCGCGAACACGGCCGTCTTCGGCCTCGACCGCGGCAACAACAACAGCGGCACCAAGACCGATACCGACCTCCTCGAACACATGAAGAACTCCAACTTCCACGAGGACGGTATCGACGTCACCTTCTACAACGAAAGCGACTTCGGTGGCAACCCGACCTACCTCAACCCCGACGACCAGATAATCTCGGTTCAGGGTGCCGGCTCCTCCGGCGGCCCCTGCTTTACGATGCCCAGCGACCCCGGCTGGTATCAGATCAAGGGGATGGTCAGGGGAACGACCGCGGACGGCGAAACCCTCAAGGTGCAGGCGAACTCCCACTACTTCCCCATCTGCGAGGGCTGTCACGACAACGAGACCGCCTACGAAAAACTCGGCCCGCCGCCGAGCCAGCGAAGCGGGAGCCAGGAGACGCCGACGCCAACGCCGACCCCGACACCGACCGCGACCGCAACCGCGACACCGACGCCGACACCCGATGACGGCGGCAGCGGCGGCGAGGGAGCCAACGATGACACGCCGACATCGACGCCAACCCCGACGCCAACGCTAACACCCGCGGACGGCGATACCGGGAGTTCCGGCGGAAATGACGGAGGAAGCAACGACGGTGGAAGCGATAGCGATAGCGACGATGGTGTTACCGGTGACGATGCCGGTTCCGACAAGATTCAGGGCACGCCGACACCCGGTGCCGGCCCCGGGTTCGGGGCGGCACTCGCACTCGTCACACTCCTCGGGAGCGCGCTGCTCGTCCGTCGACGAGGCTAACCCTGTCGGCGGTCACGTTTGACCGAGTGCCCTGCCAACAGTAAACATAAACACCCCCACATATCCAGCAATAGCCTTAGCCCCTCTGTTTTCCTTTGTGCCGCATATGCGTAGAGCCAAGCAACTGAGCGTAACCCTGCTGACGACCCTATTGGCGACATCGCTTGTCGCCGGCGGCGTCGCTTTCGGCGTGTCGCCGGTCGCGGCCTACCATCCGAGCGACGCCGAGGACTTCACCGACGAGTCCAACTTCACGGTCGTACTGCCCCACCAGTCCGACCACTATCCGGGGAATCAGAACAAGCAGAACGCAAGCATCCGGTACAACGTCGTCGGTGCGGAGGCATTCCAAGAGCAGGGCGCCCAGGACGGCCTCTACCTCGACTGGGTCATCGTCCACGCCGAGTACGAGGGCGTCGAATGGATCGACTACTCCGCCTGTAGCACGGACAACACCGCGGCGTTCGGCTTCGACCGCGGGAACAACAAATCGGGCTACAAGTACGACGAGGACCTCGTCTCGAAGCAAAAGAAGGTCGAGTTCAAGAAGGGCGGCATCGTCATCAACTTCTACAACTGGGGCGACTTCGCCGGCGATCCGCCGATAATGCTCCCTCAAGACGCCATCGTGGCCCAGCAGGGTGCCGGTTCCGCCGCAGGCCCCTGTCTGACGATGACCGAAAAGCCCGGCTGGTATCAGGTCACCGGCTTCGCGAACGGGACGGTCAACGACAACGCTCGCGACGAACAGCCCTCCGATAGCGCCGAATACATCGATCTTCAGTTGCGTTCGACCTACGTCTACGTCTGTGAGTGCGACAGCGAACAGGAGGCCCGCGAACAACTCGGCCCGCCGCCGAATGAGGGCGGACCGACGACGCCGACCTCGACCCCGACGCCCGCACCGACGACGGAGACCCCTGCTCAGACCGCGACGCCGGAAGAGAACACCCCCCAGCAGACGGCCACGCCAGCGAGCACCGAGCCGCCACAGACCGAGACACCGGCGAGTACGGAACCACCGCAAACCCAGGCACCGGTTAACACCGAACCGCCACAGACGGAGCCGTCGGGGGCATCCGGCAGCGGAGGTCCCAATCAGCTGACCCCGACGCCGGGTGAGGGCCCCGGCTTCGGTGCCGTCGCCGCGCTGGCCGCGCTGCTCGCGAGCGGCCTCATCGCGCTCCGCCGCCGGTAGACCAGCCACCCCGTTTTCCGCTTTTCTCGCACGTATCTCGTTGTATAGTGTGAACTCGGACCGTGGTGAGCGTTACCGTCTATTTCCAGTGATTGATAAAGGACTTTAGCGGTGGAGTGGTTCGGGACGGGTACTGAGATGGACGAACGAAGACGCATATCGGCGACGAGGGTCGTGACGCTGGCTTTCTTTTCGCTGGCGGCGACCGCCGTCCTGTTCGGCGCGCTGGCTGGCCCGGCCGCCGCAGCACACGATAGCCCCGGCAACTACAGCGTCGTGCTCCCGGAGGAATCCGACCACCTGCCCGGTGACCAAAACCCCGCGAACGCGAGCATCCAGCACTTCGCGGAGACGGGGTCCAGTTTCGACGGCAAGCCCGCCGACCGCCTCGAAGTGATGAAATGGCTCGTCATTTCGAGCGACGAAGTCGACTTCAGCGGGTGTACCTCCAGCGACACCAACGCTCTCGGTATCGACCGCGGGAGCAACAACTCCGGAACCCAAAACGACGACAGCATCCTACAGAACATGCTGGATTCCGGCTTCCAGGAGGACAAGATCTGGGTCGAGTTCAACGGCGAGGACGACTTCGGCGAGACCGTCTCCATCTCGCGTGAGGACTCCATCATCGCCGTCCAGAGCGACTGTTATACGATGCCCAGCGACCCCGGTTGGTACCAAATCAGCGGGAAAATCAACGGGACCGGCCCCGACGGAAACTTCTTCGAGGTGACGCTGGATTCCCACTACTTCGCCGTCTGTGAGGGCTGCCACGACGAGGCGACCGCCCAGGAGAAACTCGGCCCCCGTCCCGGCGAAGGCTCGACGAACGACGAGACGCCGACGGCGACCGCAACGGCGACCGCAACCCCGACGCCGACCGCAACGGCGACCGAAGCCGTCGCGACCGAAACACCGTCATCCACCGAAGCGGCGACCGAAACCGCGACCGCGGCGCCCGAGGCCACCGAAACCCCCACTCGGACTGCGACGGCGACCGAGGCCGCAGATGGGAACGGCGATGATGGCCTCGCAGCCACGCCAACCCCGGGTGAAGGACCTGGATTCGGCGCCGTGGCCGCACTCGTTGCGCTGCTCTCCGGCGCAGCGCTCGTTCGACGTCGTCGATAGACAAAGAAATCCTGTTTTCGGCCCGGAGAAACCCTCTCAGAGACGGATTATATTTCCCCCAGACGGTCTGGCATTCATAAATCCCCTCGTATGCGGAGCGACAAGGTTAGACGAGTCGTCCGCACCGATACACGCTATGAGGGACCAATACCCGTGCGGACGGTTCGGAGCACTGCTGTTGGTGGGGATGCTCGTGGCGGTCGTCTGTCTCGCTGCCGCCCCTGTCAGTGCGAACGAACACACGAAGGAGAACGCGGTGAACGTCACGGAGGAGGCCAACTTCACCGTCGCGTTCCCGTTCCAGACCGACCATTATCCCGGTGACCAAAATCAAGAGAACGGCAGTATCCAGTATTTCTTCTCGCCGGAGGACTCCTTCGAGAAACTCGGCCTCGACGGTCAGGGGGCGTTCGGTGATTACCTCATCATCGATGCGAACTGGATAGATTACTCCGCCTGCGACGTCGACAACACCGCGGTCTTCGGCATCGACCGTGGGAACAACAACTCCGGCACCAAAATCGACCAGGACCTCGTCTCGAAACAGAAGAACGCCGACTTCCGCGACGACGGCATCACCATCGAGTTCTACGACTGGGGCGATTTCGCCAACGACCCGCCGTACATGCGCGCACAGGACGCCATCATCGCCGAACAGGGTGCCCGCTCCGGTGACGGCGCGTGCCTGACCGTCACCAACGAACCCGGTTGGTACCGGATTCAGGGGTTCCTCAACGGGACCGCCGCCGACAACGGACCCGACCAACAGCCCTCCGATGACGCCAAACAGGTCGCGGGCATGGCATTATCGAACTACATCTACGTCTGCGCGTGTGACAGCGAGCAGGAGGCCCGCGAGCAACTCGGCGCGCCGCCGAACGAGCGAACCACGGCCGACTCGACACCGACGCCAACGCCGACATCGACGGCAACCGCGACGCCGACACCTGAACCCGAAACCGAGACAGCGACACCCGTCCCATCGACCGCAACGGCCGCGCCGACCGAGGCGGCAACCCCGACCGCGACGCCCGCCGAACCCGACAACGAATCCCCGACGCCGACCGCCACGGCGGCCGGCGGGGCCGACGGGACCACCGGCGGTAGTAACGCCAACAGCGTCGGAACGCCGACACCTGCCGAAGGACCCGGCTTCGGCACCCTCCTCGCCCTGCTTGCGTTGCTCACGAGCGGCCTGCTCGTTCGTCTCCCCTAACGCTCCGAGGACCACGCATTCGGTCGGTTCTATCGGGCCGTAGCGGCACCAGCGGCGGAAAACCGGCAGTATGCTCTTAAATAGCCGGACAACACCAGCGAAACACACATTTGTTGAAGTCCGAAAGGGAGGCACACACATGGCTGACGTGCCAGAGAACGAACAGCAAGACGAAAACGAGGGGCGGCTAGACCGGCGCTCAGTCCTGAAATACGGCGGAACGGGAGCGCTGACGGCCGGCCTGGCGGGGTGTCAAACCGCTGAGAATCCGGTCCCCGGGTCCAACCTTCGCGTCGAAGAGGAACCGGAGAACACGTCCAACGGTGGCGGCGGTGACGGGATTCTCTCCGATGAAACGATTACAATCGGCGTCTTGGCGCCGATGAACCTCCCGCTTGGGGTCTCGATGTGGAAAGCCGCCCAGATGCGGCGGGACATCATAAACGACAACGGCGGCATCCTCGGCGCGAACGTCGAGGTCAAACTCGGCAACACCGAAGTGTCGCCGGGGACCGCCCAGAGCGAACACCAGCGGCTCACCGTCCAGGAGGGCTGTGATTTCACGACCGGTATCTTCCTCGGGTCGGCGCTCCTGCAGACGATGCCGTCGATCGCCAACCAGGAGACCATCCACCTGACGACCGGGTCCGCGGACCCGCGCGTCGGGCAGCTCGTCTCCAAAACCGACGACTTCGGGTCCACCGAAGAGAAAAGCAGCTACGAGCGCTTCAAATACCACTTCCGCGTCGGCCCGATTCACCTGCTGGACCTCGCCGACGCGATGCTGGAGTTCATCGAGAACAGAAAGGAGGAGTACGGCTGGGAGAAGGCCGCACTGCTCACCGAGAACCTCGGCGAGTTCACACCGTACGCCGAGCGTCTCTCGGAGCGCCTCTCCAGCGTCATCGACGTGCCCATCAAGCAGCGCCCCGGCGGCGTCAGCGACTGGTCGCCGCTCTACAACGAAATCGAGAACGCCGGCTGCGACATCGCTATCATCGGGATGGCGCTGGGCGGCACGACGGCCGTCAACCAGTGGGCCCAACAGCAGCGGAACTTCGAGTTCGGCGGCATCCACGTGCCCGCACAGGCCTACAGCTACTGGGAGAGCACCGGCGGCAACGTCGAACACCTCTTCACGATGAACGCGATGACGCCGCAGACGGAGAACACGCCGAAGACCCAGCCCTTCGTTCAGGATTACATCGAACGCTTCGACGAGGTGCCCATCTACACCGGCCCGCTGACCTACGACGCGATCAGCGTCATCAAGCAGGGCATCGAGGACACCGTCGAAGGCGAGGACATGGAGACCCTGCCCGACGCCGACACCATCATCCCCTATCTGGAGGATGGCACCTTCTCCGGCGGGACGGTAATCGCTGAAGCGCAGTTCACGCCGCCGGATGCCAAGTACGCCCACGAACCCCAGTGGACCTCGATGGCCGAAACCGGCGTCCCCGTCTTCCAGCAGTGGCAGATGGACCCCGAGATTCGCGAGGACTACGGGACCATGCACTCCATCGCACCGCAACAGAACAAGACCTCGGACAAGACCATCCCGGAGTGGCTATAACCCATGTCACAGATAATAACCGCACTTCTGGCTGCGACGTTCATCAGTGCGCTGTACGCCATCATCGCCATCGGCTTCACGCTGATTTTCGGCGTCGGTGGCATTCTGAACTTCGCTCACGGCGCCTTCATCACCGTCGGTGCCTTCGCCGCCTTCATCGTCTCCAGCGGTTCCGGCTTGGGGTTGCCGATTATCCTCGGCCTGCTGGCCGCAACCCTCGCCGGTGCTGCCGTCGGCGGCGCGACGTATCTCGGCGTCATCAGATACGTCAGAACGCGGCCGGTGACCGTCCTGATTCTCACGCTGGTCATCGGCTTCTTCATCATGTACGCCCTCAACATCTTCACCGACGAAATCATGGGCGTCGACCCCCTGCAGATTCCCGTCCCACCGGTCATCGGGACGGAAAGTGCCATCAACGGCGCAATCTCCTTTATCGGCCCCTCGACACTCAACTCGCTTTTCATCTTCACGACTTCGTGGGTTCTCATCGGCGCACTCTACTACTTCGTTAACTCCACGCGCACTGGCCGTGCCATTCTCGCAGTCAGTATGAGCGACAAGGGCGCGGCACTCGTCGGCATCAACGCCGAGAAAATCAACCTCATTACCTGGGTCCTCGCGGGCGCCTTCGCCGGCTACGCCGGCGTCCTGCTTGCGGGTGACCTCGGCGGCGGCAGTTGGCTGATGGCCATCGAGCCGCCCGCACCGCTGGTTCTGTCCTTCGCCATCGTCATTCTCGGTGGCCTCGGTTCCATCAAGGGCAGCGTCGTCGGTGCCTACATTATCGGCTTCTTCGAGACGTTCACCGTGACGTTCATCAGCTCGCAGCTGGCGGGGATTTCCTCGCTCGTCCTGCTGTTGGTGTTCCTGCTCGTGAAGCCTGAAGGACTCTACGGACGGGAGGCAGCAGAATAACAATGGCAACGAAAACACCCTTCGAAGGCGACGTCGAACAGCGTCGTCGCGAGGCAGTCAAAGAAAAGCTCCAGTTCAGCGAGATGGCGCTCCGGCACAAGCTCGGCGTGTTCGGCCTCGTCGCACTCGCACTACTGCCGACGGTCCTCAAGCCGCTGGAGCTGAGCGAGTTCACGTACGTCCTGTTCCTGATGATGTTCGCGATGAGCTGGGACGTCGTCTCCGGCTACACCGGCCAACTCAGTTTCGGCCACGCGTTCTTCTTCGCCATCGGCGGCTACGGAACCTCTGTGCTCAGTTCACAACACGGCGTCCCCGTGTTTCTCAGTATCATCCTGGCGACGATACTCGCCGCCATCGGCGGCGTCCTCATCGGCGTTCCGGCCCTTCGACTCTCCGGGCCGTACCTCTCACTGGTGACGCTCATCGCACCGCTGCTGCTCTATCAGTCCTTCATCCTCTTCAGCGAAGGGACGTTCTTCGCGCCGGACGGGCTGGGCGGGACCAGCGGCCTGACCGAACAGCCGCCACAGCTCGTCGGCCTCGGTAGCGGCGCGGTCATCCAGGTCGGCGAGTTCTGGATACGCGAGGTCGGGAAGTACTACGTGGCCTTCATCGCCCTGCTCATCGTGCTTGCGGTCTGCTATGCGGTTACCCGTTCGTCGGCCGGCAGCGTCTTCACCGCGATTCGCGAGGACGAAGACGCCGTCCGCTCGTCGGGGCTCAACCCCGCGAAGTTCAAGATGTTCGCTTTCGTCCTGTCGGCGGCCGTCGGCGGTTTCGCCGGCGCCGTCTGGATGCACGCCGGCGGCTTCCCGAACACGGAGAACCTCTTCGGCCCCGGTCGTATCGACCTGAGCGTCAACGTCATCGTGATGGCGATTATCGGCGGCATGGGCACCATCGTCGGTGCCGTCGTGGGCGCGACCCTGTTCGCGTTCGCGCAGGTCGTCGTCAGTTCGCTTACCTTCCAGGTGCCGGGAATCGGCATCCAGTTCGCCGACCTCGCGCCGCTGCCGACGTTCTTCTTCGCGATGCTGATCCTCGTGTTCATGCCTCGCGGGGTCGTCCCCGAAGGCATCGACCGCGCACGCTACCTCCTCGCGCGCTACCGGGGCGAGGAACCGCCCGAACGCGTCGGCGGCGAGGGGAACTCCGCCGGCGACAGCGTCATCAAGAAGTATCGTCGCGAAATCGAGGAGATTCTCGGACGTGATAACAAATGAGCACCGACCAAGACCACCCATCCGACTTCGAAGAACAGCAGTACGGCCCCGATGACGGCATCCTCGTCGCCCAAGACCTCCGCAAGGAGTTCGGGGGCCTCGTCGCCGTCGACGACCTCTCCTTTGCGGTTCAGGAGGGGGAAATCCTCGGCTTCATCGGCCCCAACGGCGCCGGGAAGTCGACGACGTTCAACTGCGTCACCGGCACCTACCAGCCGACGGGCGGCAACGTCTACTTCAAAGGCCGCGACGTCACCGGCATCCCCGCCCACGACATGGTCAAAGAGGGGATGGCCCGGACCTTTCAGGACTTCGCGCCGCTGGAAGACCGGACCGTCGTCAAGAACGTCGAGCTTGCGCTCGCGCCGGACGAACTGTTCACCCTCTCCGGCGTCGGCGGCGAAACGGAGGCACTGGCCGAAGAGATCTGTCGCCGGGTCGGACTCGGCCAGGAACTCGGCCAGACGCCCTCCGAGTTGCCCCACGCCGGCATGCTGAAACTGGAAATCGCACGCGCCATCGCGACCCAGCCGGACGTGATGCTCGTCGACGAACCCTTCGCCGGCCTCTCGGGCCAAGAGGTCGAGGAACTCTCCGAAGTCCTCGAATCCCTCCGACAACACGGGATGACCCTCATCGTCGTCGACCACAACATGCACGGCCTGCTCAACCTCATCGACCGCGCCTTCGTCATCCAGTTCGGCGCGAAAATCGCCGAGGGAGAACCCGACGAAATCAAGAACGATCCGAAGGTACAGGAGGCCTACCTCGGAGGTGACGAGATATGAGCGCCGACGACTTCGAGTTCGAAACCACCAGCGACACGACCGACGCTGGCAGCACGAGCACGAAACAGGCCCAGACCGTCCTCGAAACCGAGGGCCTGAAAGTCTCCTACGGGAAGGTTCGAGCGCTCCGCGGCATCGACGTCACGGTCCGGGAGGGCGAAATCGTCTCGCTTATCGGCCCCAACGGCGCCGGCAAGACCACCTTCGCGAACACCGTCTCCGGGTTCCTCGATTACGACGGGAGCGTCCGCTACCGCGACCAGGAGGTCGCCAGAGTCGGGCAGAAAAACCTCGTCAATCAAGGCATGATTCACTGCACCGAAGAGCGAGACCTCTTCGGCTACATGGACGTCGAGGACAACCTCGAGTTGGGCGGGTACCTCCAGGACGACCACATCATCGAGGAGCGCAAGGAGTTCGTCTACGACCTCTTCCCGCGCCTCGACGAGCGGCGCGAACAGAACGCCCGCTCGATGTCTGGCGGCGAACAGCAGATGCTCGCCATCGGCCGTGCGCTGATGGGCGACCCCGACCTGCTCATCCTCGACGAACCGACCATCGGGCTGGCGCCGGTCATCCTGCAGGACATCGCGGACGCGCTGGACCCGATTCAGGAACGGGGCGTCACCATCCTGCTGACCGAGCAGAACGTCACCTTCGCGCTGAAACATGCCGACCGGATGTACCTGCTCGAAAACGGCGAAGCCGTCAAGGAAGGCACGCCCGAGGAACTGCGGGGCGACGACTACATCCGCGAGTCCTACCTCGGCGGCTAACGCCGCCCCCTGCTTGGGGTCCGAGCGAGAGCACGACCCCATCCACGTTCAGCCATGTACGACCACGACCGACGCCGACTGCCCGTATTCCGCGAAACCGCCGGAGAGACGCGTCATCGGGCCGTCGAAAGCTTTTATCACATCCACAGGTAGACCAATACGATGCGACTCAAAACGGCCGCCCTCCTCCTCACCCTCTGCTGTCTCTCGCTTGCCGTCTTCACCGGCGGCGCGACCGCTGCCCACGGCAGCGACAACACCAACTTCACGGTGACCCCGGAGGACCGAACCCCCGGCGCTAGCAACGTTAGCTACACGTTCAACGTCGAGTTGACCGACAACATGGGCCGCTATCCAGCCATCGCACGCCCCGAACGGTTCGTCTTCGCCCTCCCGGGAGGAACGCTCGAAACCTGCCGCGGCGAAAGCGGGATGTTCACCTCGACGACGAACTACGAATTATACCTCAAGCAGTACAACGGCAGCGGTTACGAGCGAGCGGATTACACGGTCGATGCCGTCGGCTGGGACGGCGACGCCGTCGAGTTCCGATTCGACTACGGCGAGAGCGACGATCCACCCGAATACGCCGTCGACGATATCCTCGTTCTCGAACTCGACAGCTGTGTCGGCAATCCCGATTCCGAGGACTGGTATCAGGGCGCCGTCTACGGCGAAGGGAAATCCCGACTCGGCGACAACGTCACGTTCGGCCCCACGGCCTCACACTACTTCGCCATCTGTGAGGGCTGTGAAAGCGACGCCGATGGGGAAAGCCAACTCGGACGGCCCCCTTCGGCGACGCCGACACCGACCGCGACGCCAACGCCGACGCCGACTGCAACACCCACTCCGATACCGACCGAGACGGCCACGCCCGAACCGGAGCCGACACCGACCGCGACGCCAACAGCGACCCAGACGCCGACCGCAACGCCGGACGACGGTGCCGAACAGGGCAGCGCGACCGCAACCGAACCCGGAGGTGGAGCCGGAGAGCCGCCTATCGACCCCGACGTGTTCGGGATGGACCCGTTCGTCGTCGTCGGGTTCGTCGCCGGCCTCTCCATCGCAATCGCCGCACTCGGCGCGAGACGACTCTAAGCCGTCCAATACCGATTTTTCCGCGTAATCTCTTCCTTACCCGGTAGTGATGCCTCTCGACACTCACGAGAGAGACGGCATCATGCAGTCTTCAAAAAAGAGGACCAGCGGGAGACAACTCGTATACAGTCTCCGTTCGTCGATGAATCGAGGGGTCGAAGTCGGGAAGACCCCGGTAAGCCAAGGGCCGGATTTGAACCGGCGTATAGTTGCTCTGCAGGCAACCGCGTAAGGCCAGACTCTGCCACCTTGGCGCAATTCAGAATAGCGGAGTGGGGCGTTTAAGCGTAGCGGTCCCGCCGCAGTCAGTAACTGCGCGGCAGACCGAGCGTGTGTTCGGCGACGTGGTTCCGCATCATCTCGGTCGACCCCGGCGCGACCTTACCCAGACGCGAGCCCTTCCACATCTCGATGACCGTATACTCGCGGGAGAAGCCGTTCCCGCCGTGGGTCTGGACCGCAACATCGGTCGCGTCGTGGCCGACCTCCGTCGCCCGAAGCTTCGCCATGTTCGAGACCTCGGCCGTCCGCTTCGGGTCCGCCTCGTTGTCGACCATCCACGCGGCCTTCCGGACGAGGAGGCCCGCCGACTGCAGTTTCGCCCACGAATCCGCGATGGGATGCTGGATACCCTGATGGGCGCCGATGGGCTGGTCGAAGACTTCCCGCTCGTTGGCGTAATCGACCGCGCGGTCGATGGCGCACTTGCCGACACCGATAGCACCGGAGGCACCGAGCAGCCGCTCGGGATTGACCGTATCGAACAACTGGTACAGACCCATCCCCTTCGTCCCGATGATGTCGTCCTCGTGGGCGCGATAGCCGTCGATGGAGAGTTCGAACTGCTTTTCGGGTGTCGGGATGCCGACGTCGAGTTCGCGGCGCTCGATGTTCGGATCGTCAGGGTCGACGAGGAACAGCGTCACACCCTGCATCTTCGCGGACTCGTCTTTCGGCGACGTCCGGGCGACCAGCAACATCTGGTCGGCCACGTCGACGCCCGATATCCACTGCTTCGTCCCGTCGATAACGTATTCGTCGCCGTCCTGTTCGGCGAACGTCTCCATGTTCGGCGCGTTGTGGCCCGCATCGGGTTCGGTCAGTGCCATCGCGAAGTTCACGTCGCCGTTGCAGATGCCCGGGAGCCATGCCTCTTTCTGCTCCTCGCTGCCGTTCTCCGTCAGCGTGATGCCACCGAAACAGACGTTGACCACGAACAGCATCTCGGCGCCGAGACAGCCGTTCGCACACAACTCCTCGACGATCGCCGATAGTTCCCAGAACCCCATCCCCTCGCCGCCGTACTCCTGGGGGATAGCCGCACCGAGAAAGCCCGCATCCGCACAGTCGTTCCAAAACTCCGTCGGCTCCTTGCCCTCCGAGACCTCGAGGAAGTACTCATCGTCGTAATCCGAGGCGATATTCCGGGCCGTTTCCCGAATCATCTCCAGTTCCTGGCTCTCTTCGAACCCTGGTGGGGTATCCGTCATAGGCGTTCTCTAGCCCCGCATTTACTTAAACTGTGCAACTAACCACGCTTGGATAGTTTATTCGGGTGGACGGCAGATGACGACGGAGCGATAGCTGTCGGAACAGCGCTACCGCTGCTCAATAAATGACAAAAACCCACACCCAGCGGATGCTGAGTGTGGGTTAAATGAATGGTAGGCGGCGAACCGGTTTTCCCAGAGGCTCGCGCACTCCAGTACTCGTCGGAACGCTGGCGGGCTTATCTTCCGTGTTCGGGATGGGTACGGGAGTCGCCCCGCCGCTATGGCCGCCTTAACGCCGGCTCGTGGAATCGAACCACGATATATGTCCAACACCGGTGGTCAATACCGTATGTACGTGCGATCCAGTTTGCGCCCGGACCCGTTTCAGCGGGCGGAGCAATGAATGGTGGCTTCGGTCTGTTAGTTCTCGCGGACTAAACGCCTCGTTGCCTCGGCGCGTACATCCCGAGTCTATCGAACTCGTCTTCTACGAGTGACCTCAACGATGCTTCTTTTCCAGGTGGGTTTCCGGCTTAGATGCATTCAGCCGTTACCCCGTGGTGCGTAGCCGCCCGGCAGCGCCCTCTCGGACGACCGGTAAACCAGTGGCACCCAACCGTAGTTCCTCTCGTACTATACGGTCGTTCCTGTCAAGCATCATGACACCCCCAATAGATAGCAGCCGACCTGTCTCACGACGGTCTAAACCCAGCTCACGACCTCCTTTAATAGGCGAACAACCTCACCCTTGCCCGCTTCTGCACGGGCAGGATGGAGGGAACCGACATCGAGGTAGCAAGCCACTCGGTCGATATGTGCTCTTGCGAGTGACGACTCTGTTATCCCTAGGGTAGCTTTTCTGTCATCAATGGCCCGCATCGGGCAGGCTCATTGGTTCGCTAGACCACGCTTTCGCGTCAGCGTTCCTCGTTAGGAAGAACACTGTCAATCCATCTTTTGCTCTTGCACTCTTCGTCGGGTCTCCGTCCCGACTGAGATGGACTTAGGGCGCGCTCGATATCTTTTCGAGCGCGTACCGCCCCAGTCAAACTGCCCGGCTATCGGTGTCCTCCTCCCGGAGTGAGGGTCACAGTCACTGACGGGTAGTATTTCAGTGTTGACTCGGCGACGTGCTGGCGCACGCACCTGTGTAACATCTCCTACCTATCCTGCACATCAGCGACCATGTCCCAGCGACAGCCTGCAGTAAAGCTCCATAGGGTCTTCGCTTCCCCTTGGGGGTCTCCAGACTCCGCACTGGAACGTATAGTTCACCGGGCCCAACGTTGGGACAGCGACGCTCTCGTTAATCCATTCATGCAAGCCGCTACTGAAGCGGCAAGGTACTACGCTACCTTAAGAGGGTCATAGTTACCCCCGCCGTTAACGGGTCCTTCGTCCCATTGTACTGGGTGTTCAGATACCCGCACTGGGCAGGATTCAGTGACCGTACGAGTCCTTTCGGATTTGCGGTCACCTATGTTGTTACTAGACAGTCGGAGCGTCCTAGTCACTGCGACCTGCCTCTTTCCGAGGCAGGCACCCCTTATCGCGAACTTACGGGGCCAGATTGCCGAATTCCCTAACGTCGGTTGTTCCCGACAGGCCTTGCCTTTCGCCGGCATGAGCACCTGTGTCGGATCTCGGTACGGACGTCATACTTGCCTTTTCACGGGCCCTAGGTTGAACCGACTTACGCTATCCTGCCGTTCGTCCGCTTCGTGCCATTACGGCTTCCACGGATTTTGACAGTTGGACCGGGCGAAAGCCCGGTTCGGTCGACCCCAAGGCGTTGGCGTTGAGTGTATGACGGCGCTGGAATATTAACCAGCTTCCCATTTGATCCGCTCGAATTGCGACGGATCTTAGGACCGGCTAACCCTCGGCTGACGAACATTGCCGAGGAACCCTTGCTCATTAGGCCGTCGGGATTCGCACCCGACTATCGCTGCTACTGTAACCAGGATTTTCTTCACCAATCGGTCCACTCGAACTCTCGCCCGAGCTTCCACCCAATCGGAGTGCCGACCTACGGAAACACGCGGTCAAGCGTGTCGCCGGGTCTCGGTGGTAGACTTGAGCCCCGATCATTTTGGGCGCCCCAAACCTCGGCCGGTAAGCTGTTACGCTTTTCTTAGAGGGTAGCTGCTTCTAAGCTCACCTCCCGGCTGTCTAAGGCTCGGGACCACCTTCAATCGCACTTAGTCTACACTTTGGGACCTTAACCCAGCTCTGGGTTGTCTCCCTCACGCTGCACAGGCTTACCCCGCACAGCGGACTCCCTGCGTCCACAGCGTCCATGAGTTCGGAGTTTGACAGGAGGTCCGACCCCTCTCGGGGGCGGGGCCTCCAATCAGTCTCTCTACCCCATGAACTACCTCAGCAGAGGTCATGCTTCGACATGTTTCGGTCGGAACCAGCTGTTTCCGGGTTCGATGGGCCTTTCACCCCTAAACATGGATTACGAGAGGGTATTGTAGGACACCAACTCTAGCAGGCCTCCACGTAGCTTTCGCCACGCTTCACCTTATCCATGCTTAGATCACCCGGTTTCGGGTCGTGCCCGTTTGACTCCCCGCGCTTGAACACGGCGGCCCTAGTGCAAAGCACTGCGGCCATGTCGGTTTCCCTACGCCTTCCCCGATAAACGGGTTAGACTCGCCAAACAAGCACACTCCCTGGTTCGTTTTTCAAAACGTACGATGAGACACCGGCTTCCCTTGGGTCCTACTGGAGGTTCGCACCTCGGTCGTTTTCCAAGGGACCTTTTGTGCCCCATCGCTCTATCGCCACCTGATTTCAAGCCCTATTGCACCTCCCTTCTCGGGGTGCTTTTCAGCGTTCGCTCACGCTACTTGTTCACTATCGGTCTCAGGACGTATTTAGTCTTAGCAGACGATGTCTGCCATATTCACGAGGAATTTCCAATCCCCGATACTCTGGAGCTGACGCACGACTTACTAGTTCCTGATACGGGGTTGTCACCCTGTATCACGCTCCGTTCCAGAAGACTTCTCAGAAACGTTCGGTCGATGAGTGTCAGTCCGAACACCACATTGCCCATAAGGCTTCGGTTTGGACTGGGTCGCGTTCACTCGCGGTTACTAACGACATCGCATTCGCTTTCTTTTCCTGCCCCTACTAAGATGTTTCAATCCGGGGCGTTCCCCATTGCGCAAAGCAATTGCTATGAGGATTCCTATTAGGAGATCCCAAGTTCTTCGCCTCCGTGCGGCTCCCTTGGGCTTATCGCAGCTTGGCACGTCCTTCGTCGGCGCCTGAGCCGAGCTATCCACCAGGTGGCACAGTAGCCACGATGATCGCTCAATCAACCCGATGAAACGGGTCCAGTGAGCGCCTGGATCGCACGTACACACGGTCTCATACACAAGCCAGTCGACTGCTGGCTGTGTCCACCCTTCCCACTCACGCTTGCGCGGAGTGGTGCATCGGTTCTTCGTACCCAAACGAACCACCGTTTCCCACTTAAGGGACACGGTTCGAAGTCGGGTACGTGAGATGGACCCACTGGGATTCGAACCCAGGGCATCCTCCTTGCAAAGGAGGCACTCTACCACTGAGCTATGGGCCCGGCCATTAGCCCTGACAGTTCAAAGGTGCTCGGTCGGCCACGGTCGACGAACGACGATAGACACGCCAAAGGTGGGTTGGGGCTACGCCCCAATCCCGATCGTTAGGAGGTGATCCAGCCGCAGATTCCCCTACGGCTACCTTGTTACGACTTAAGCCCCCTTGCGGAGCCCAGATTCGACCTGGGAACCAGGCCTCATCCGGACCCCACTCGGGTGCTTTGACGGGCGGTGTGTGCAAGGAGCAGGGACGTATTCACCGCGCGCTTGTGACACGCGATTACTACCGAATCCAGCTTCATGTGGGCGAATTTCAGCCCACAATCCGAACTACGACCAGGTTTAGGAGATTAGCTCCACCTCTCGGTGTCGCATCCCATTGTCCTGGCCATTGTAGCCCGCGTGTAGCCCAGCTCATTCGGGGCATACTGACCTACCGTTGCCCGTTCCTTCCTCCGTCTTGGCGACGGCAGTCCCCCTAGTGTACCCAGCCATCGCGAGATGCTGCTGGCAACTAGAGGTGCGGGTCTCGCTCGTTGCCTGACTTAACAGGACGCCTCACGGTACGAGCTGACGGCGGCCATGCACCTCCTCTCAGCAGCTCGAATAAGGTCATCAACCTGATCGTCATTACTGCTGTCGGAGCTGGTGAGATGTCCGGCGTTGAGTCCAATTAAACCGCAGGCTCCTCCGGTTGTAGTGCTCCCCCGCCAATTCCTTTAAGTTTCATCCTTGCAGACGTACTTCCCAGGCGGCTCGCTTCACGGCTTCCCTACGGCACAGCACAGGCTCGTAGCCTGTGCCACACCTAGCGAGCATCGTTTACGGCTAGGACTACCCGGGTATCTAATCCGGTTCGAGACCCTAGCTTTCGTCCCTCACTGTCGGATCCGTCCTTCTGAGGTGCTTTCGCCATCGGTGGTCCGTCCAGGATTACGGGATTTCACTCCTACCCCAGACGTACCCCTCAGATCTTCCGGTCCCAAGCCGCACAGTTTTCGCCGGACGCCCACACGTTAAGCGCGTGGATTTCCCGACGAACTTGCGCGGCCAGCTACGGACGCTTTAGGCCCAATAATATCGGCCATCACTTGGGCTGCCGGTGTTACCGCGGCGGCTGGCACCGGTCTTGCCCAGCCCTTGTTCCTGAACCACCTTACGGTTCAGAAAAGCGAGGGCTCTATGCCCTCGCACTCGGTGTCCCCCTATCGCACTGTCGTGCAGTGTAAAGGTTTCGCGCCTGCTGCGCCCCGTAGGGCCCGGACTCGTGTCTCAGAGTCCGTCTCCGGGCTCTCACTCTCATGACCCGTACCGATTATCGGCACGGTGGGCCGTTACCCCACCGTCTACCTAATCGGCCGCAGCCACATCCTATGGCGCCGGAGCGTTTCACACATCCGCCAGTTCCAGGCTGGATGTACTATCCAGGATTAGCCTCAGTTTCCCGAGGTTATCCTAGTCCATAGGGCAGTTTGGCCACGTGTTACTGAGCAGTTTGCTACGTTAAACGTGCAACTCGCATGGCTAAATCGGACACCGATAGCAATGGCCTCCGGCAGGATCAACCGGAATGTGTTCCCCGAACCTGATTCCCGGCTCGGGGAGGGTTGGCGGGAACACACCCAAAGGGTGTGTTACCAATCAATTGTCTATCGGCGTTCGGCGACGCTCGGACCGACCGAGTGTCACCGAACTGCCAGGGCTAACATCAGATCCCATCTATACGGCGGACCGCAGGGGTGGAATCCTCATTTCCTTCGGACCTAATTGTCTTCCGCGATGGGTCATAAACCCACCGGATTTCAATTGGCCCGTGAGTGAGTTCGGGTTCGAACCGAACTCAACCACGTCGTGTCTTTTCCAACCACCCTCATACACATAAGGGCGTCGGAACGGAAGCCAATCCGGGGCGACCCCGGACCGGCCTTCACACTTCAACTCGAATGCCCTGTTACACTTAAGGGCATCGGAGTTAGGTCGTCGCCGGAATGCGATTCCGCGCCGACCTTCGTATTTCAATCCAAGTGCCCTATTACACTTAAGGGCGTCGGATTGAATCCGACCCGACTCGTTTCCGAGTCGAGCTTCGTGCTCCGTTCCGAACGCCCCTCGCAGATGCGGGCGATCGGAAACGAGACGACCCAGAGGGCCATCCCGTCCGGGGCATCGCGCCCCGCGTTGATTGCATTCGTTCAGATGGGAGTGTTACCCTTAAGCCCGTCGAAGTGAACCGCCTGCGTCACGCGATTTCACGCCGTTCGGACCGTGTGAGTACGAAACGCGGGTTGCTGTACCGTGCTTGGTAGATGGAGTCTAGCGCGATAGCGCGCGGGTGTCATTAAAACGATAGGAAAACCTATCAGAATCCGTATAGAAATGTCGCGCGGCTGGAAAACGACTCCTCATCCGTGCGCGCGTACGCGATGTCGGAGTCGGGTGAGGGCCGCGCAGGTACGACTAGCTACCGGGTACTCAAAGCCGTTCGGAAAAACGAAGCAGTGTTGGGCCGCAGCGTGGACGGCCTCAGATTTCGTCGAGATGTTCGATACCTTTCTTGGAGACGTTCGCCTCCGTGATGGTATCCTGCTCTTCGAGCCACTCGGGGGCATCCTCGGGGGCGTCTTCCTCCCACGACCACCCGTCATAGATGTGGACCTTCTTCGTGCCCTTCTCACGGAGCCGCAGTTCTTTGTGTTCGGCGTGCTGTTCGGTGTCGGCGGGCTCGAGTCGGCGCGCTGCTTTCAGCGCTGCCTGCCGCGGAGTCCGTCCCGAAAAGACGCTCGTTTCGTTGCCGGTCTGGTCGCGGAGCGCGAAGTTCCGCGTGTCATCGTCGTCACGTGCCATGGTTTGTACTCCTCCGTGTGACGTCTGCACACACTCTGATATAAATATATCCCCCGTTCCGGCGGTTTCGGCCGTTTCTTTTATAAGTGAAGAGAGCGCCGTCGGCGAAAAACCGGGGGCGAACCCGCCTTCTGGCGCCCGATATCCCCCGTTTGGCGCCTCGCGCGCACCCGAATCCCCCGACCCGCGCACGGTACACTTATGTATCTCGTGTGGCGAACGACCCAACACAACGCGATGGTGCGAAAGAAGAAGCTCAGCCCGAGTGGCGCCAAGGACGAGGACGGCGAGTACCACAACGTGCACGTCAACCTCCACGAGGACGAACTCGCCGTCGCCGGCATGGAGATCGGCGACGAAGTGTTCGTCCGCGTTCGCGACGGGAAGATCATCATCCAGAAAGCCGACCCGGAGGACGTCGAACACGAGTTCTGAACACGACCGCGGCGCTTAAGCGCGTTCGCCAGCCCCCTACGGTATGAGCCTCTACGACCTCGCGAAGCCGCTTTTGTTCCAACTCGACGCCGAAACCGCCCACCGGACGGTCCACGAACTCCTCGGTGCCGTTCAGGAAACGCCCCTCGAACGCATCCTCGCGGACTACTACACCGTCGTCGACGCCCGCCTCCGCGTGGAGGCTTTCGGCCAGACCTTCCCGAACCCCGTCGGCGTCGCCGCAGGCTTCGACAAGAACGCCGAGATTCCCAACGCCCTCGCAGCGCTCGGCTTCGGCCACGTCGAAATCGGCGGCGTCACTGCGGAACCGCAGGCCGGCAATCCCCGCCCGCGGATGTTCCGCCTCCCCGAGAACCGCGCGCTCATCAACCGGATGGGCTTCAACAACGACGGCGCCGACGTCATCGGCGAACGCCTCGCGGACACCGACTGCAAGGTCCCCCTCGGCGTCAACATCGGCAAGTCGAAATCCGCCCCCAACGACGAGGCCGAGGACGACTATCTCTATACGTTCGAACGCGTGCGCGAGGGCGGCGATTACTTCGTCGTCAACGTCTCCTCGCCGAACACCCCCGGCCTCCGGGAACTCCAGCAGCGGGACCGCCTCGAATCCATCCTCGAAACGCTGCAGGACGCCGGTGCCTCGCCCCTCCTCGTCAAACTCTCGCCGAACCTCACCGACACGGCCATCGAGGACGCCCTCGACGTGGTCGACGAACTGGACCTCGACGGCGTCATCGCCACGAATACCTCCACCGACCGCCCGGCGAACCTTCACGGCGAGGCCGCCGACGAAGAGGGTGGCCTCTCGGGCAAGCCCATCGAGCAGGAAGCCACCGACATGGTCCGTTTCGTCGCCGAACGAACCGACAAACCCGTCGTCGGTGTCGGCGGCATCTCCGACGCGGAAGGCGCCTACGAGAAGATTCGCAACGGCGCCAGCGTCGTCCAACTCTACACGGGCCTCGTCTACGAGGGACCGTCGCTGGCCCGCGACATCAACGAGGGGCTGCTGGAGTTGCTCGAACGCGACGGCTTCGACTCCATCGAGGACGCCATCGGCGCGGACCTGTAGAACGGTCGTTCGAGTCGAAACGAAGGGCGAACGGCGGTATAAACGAACCGGCGATAGGAAAGCGGAAGTAAACGGTTGTCGACGGCGCTGTGGGACGAGTCGTCTTCTAACGGCGCTTTACTTCGTGTCGACCGAAGCCGTACCGGAGCCGGTTGGCCAGTCGACGGGAAAACTTGCCGTCCTCGACGCGGGAGTCGAACCGTTCACCCAGCGCCTCGTAGATGAGCGGCACCGAGACCTCCTGTTCGAGGGCTTCCTGAACGGTCCAGGTGCCCGTCGACCCGCCGGCGATGTGGTCGTCGACGTCCCCGAGGTCGTTGCCCTCCTCGCGGAAGGCCTCCTCGCAGAGTTCGAGCAGCCACGACCGGATGACGGCGCCGTTGTTCCACGTGCGCGCGATGGATTCCATATCGAGGTCGTAACGGCCCTCGCTGAGTAGTTCGAAGCCCTCGCCGTAGGCCTGCATCAGCGCGTACTCGACGCCGTTGTGGACCATCTTCACGTAGTGACCCGACCCGGAGGCACCCATGTGGTCGTGGCCCTGCGGCCCGGTCGCGACGGCATCGAAGACCGGCACCATCGCCTCGTAGGCCCATTCGGGGCCGCCAATCATCAGCGAGAAGCCGAGTTCGGCGCCGGCAGGGCCGCCCGAGGTCCCACAGTCGAGGTAGGCCGCATCGAGGGCTTCGGCCCGCTCGACCGACCGCTCGAAGTGGGAGTTACCGCCGTCGACGACGACGTCCTCGGCGTCGAGCAGCGGGTCGAGGTCGTCCAGCGTCGCGTCGACGGCGTCGCCGGCCGGCACCATCAGCCAGATGCGCTTTTCCTCGGGCAGTCGTTCGACGAGGTCCTCGATGGAGTCAGCAGGGGTCGCGCCCGCTTCCGCCGCGTCCGCGACGGCCTCCTCGTCGAGGTCGAAGGCGACGACGTCGTGGCCGTGTTCGAGCACGCGGTCGACGACGATACGCCCCATACGGCCGAGTCCGATAACGCCGAGTTGCATGGTCGGACATCTCGGCCCCGGCAAGTGAGGGTTGTGATTCGCCCGGCACCCGTATCGATACATAAAGGCCCGGCTAGAGGCGCCGATAACCCTTTGCAAGTCGTTCCGGAATCTCGGGTCAAGGATGCGTGGCCAGTTCACACGGCGAGCACTCCTCCGGCTTGCCGCCACGACGGGAGCGGTTTCCGTCGCCGCAGGCGCCCCTTCCGCAGCGACCGCTGGCCCGGTCGACATCGCCGACGAGTGGCTCGAACGGGAGTTCCGCAACTACACGAAGACACAGGAAGCCCCCGCCGAGCAGGCTTCCGACCCCGAGTTCATGCGCCGCTGGCAGCGCCGGAGTTCCGCCAACGGAGCCGACTATGCCGAACGCGTCGCCGACGAACCCGGCTGGCGAAGCCACGCCAACCTCTGTGCGACGTGGGGCGAACAATGCACCGGCGACCCCGACCTCTACCGGGACATCGACGCGCGTGGCTTCTACGGCACCGTCGGCGAGCGCCGGCGCGTCGCCTTCTACGACCGTGAGGGCGCGCGCCTCTCCGGTCACCTCTGGACGCCGACCGAGACGCGTGATTCCGGCCGGGGGCTCCCCGGCGTCGTCATCACCAACGGCTCCGTCGAGGCGCCGGAACCCCTCTACTGGTGGGCCGCACAGGCGCTGGTCGAGGCCGGCTACATCGTCCTCACCTACGACCCGCGCGGACAGGGCCGCTCGGATAGCGTCACGCCCGACGGCGACCCCGGCGGCAACGCCGACGGCGAGGTGTTCGTCACGAACCAGATCGACGCCATCGACTTCTTCCGGTCGACGCCCGCCGACCCCTACGAGCCGAACGCCGCCTTCGACCGGGGCGACGACGCCCCCGTCGAACCGCACAACCCGGTTTTCGAGGCGCTGGACCGCGACCGACTCGGCATCGCCGGCCACTCGGCGGGCGCCATCGGCGCCAGTATCGTTCAGGGCCTCCAGCCGTGGCCGACCGGCGGCGACAACCCCGTCGATGCCGTCGTCGCGTGGGACAACCTCGGCGACGCCGACGACGTGACCGGCGAGGACGCGAGGGGCGAGCTCTACGACGGCGGCCAGTTCCTCGAGACGGTCCCCGAGGGCGGCGTCGAACCTCGCGTGCCCGCGATGGGCCAGTCCGGCGACTACTTCCTGACACCCACCCCGCACGCGCGCCCGCCCGACCCCGACGGCAAGGCCGGCGGTTTCGGGACGTGGCGCGAGGCCGACGTGCCCATCTACCAACTCGTGGTCCGCGGCGGCACCCACTACGAGTGGTCGCGGCTGCCCACATTCCCGACGACCTCCTGGGAGTTCGGCAACGCGCTGGCGGAACACTACACCGTCGCGTGGTTCGACCGCTGGCTCAAGCGGCCCGAGGAGGACGGCTACCACACCGCCGACGGCCGACTGTTGGCGGACGACGAATGGGGAAACCACCTGAGTTTCCACTACCGCTCGAAGCGAGCCTTCCCGGGACGGGACGGGCGGTTCTACGACTGTGCGGACATCCGGGCGGGCTGTGAGACGGTGCCGACGACCCGCCAGCGGTGAGGTCGGCGGTGGATTTGGCGCGAACGCCCCGTAAGCGAACTTTTATACCGGCAACAGCCAACTCAACAGGTATGCGCGCGACTCAGTCGGTAGTACGTGGGCTGTAACCGCGCCTCCCTTTTAGGCGCACGAGCGAATCGCCTACCGACTGGTATACGCGACACCAAACTATGAGCGAGGTTCCAGACGACTACGACCCCGACGAAGCCGAACAGAAGTGGCAAAACCAGTGGCAGGAGGCCGACGTCTACAGCTACGACGACGACCCCGAACGCCCCGATTACATCATCGACACGCCGCCGCCGTACCCGACCGGGAACCTGCATATCGGGAACGCGCTCGGCTGGTGTTACATGGACTTCGCGGCCCGGTATCACCGTCTACAGGGCGACGACGTGCTCTTCCCGCAGGGCTGGGACTGTCACGGCCTCCCGACCGAAGTGAAAGTCGAGGAGAACCGCGACATCCACCGGACCGACGTCTCCCGCGAGCAGTTCCGCGAGTGGTGTATCGAGCACACCCACGACCAGATCGACGCGATGAAGGAGACGATGCACACGCTGGGCTTCTCCCAGGACTGGGACCACGAATACCGGACGATGGACCCCGAATACTGGGGCGAGACCCAGCGCTCCTTCCTGGAGATGGCCGAGGACGGCTACGTCTACCAGGACGAACACCCCGTCAACTGGTGCCCCCGCTGTGAGACCGCCATCGCCGACGCCGAGGTCGAAAACGAGGACCGCGAGGGAACCCTCTACTACGTCACCTTCGACGGCGTCGACAACGACGACATCGAAATCGCGACTACCCGCCCGGAACTGCTCTCGGCTTGTGTCGCGATGGCCGTCGACCCCGACGACGACCGCTACGCCGACCGGGTCGGCGACACCTTCGAGGTCCCGCTGTTCGGCCAGGAGGTCGAACTCATCGCCGACGACGACGTCGACTCCGACTTCGGGACCGGCGCCGTCATGATCTGTACCTTCGGGGACAAACAGGACGTCGACTGGTGGGCCGAACACGACCTCGACCTCCGGCCGGTCTTCACCGAGGACGGCAAACTCAACGAGCTCGCCGGCGACTTCGAGGGCCTGACCATCGACGAGGCGAAAGACGAAATCGCCACCGCCCTCCAGAAATCCGGCCACCTCAACGACGAACAGCCGACCGAGCAGTCGGTCGGCCAGTGTTGGCGGTGTGACACCCCCATCGAAATCCTCTCGAAGGAACAGTGGTTCGTCGAGGTCAACCAGGAGGAAATCCTCGAGACCGCGCGGGACATCGAGTGGTTCCCGGAGCACATGTACGACCGTCTCAAGGACTGGACGGAGGGCATGGAGTGGGACTGGGTCATCTCCCGCCAGCGCGTCTTCGCGACGCCCATCCCCGCCTGGGAATGTACCGACTGTGGCCACGTCGAGACGGCCAGCCCCGAGGAGGTGCCGGTCGACCCGACGACCGACGACCCCGCGACGGGCACCTGTATCGAGTGCGGTTCCGAGTCCTGGACGGGCGAAACCGACGTGATGGACACGTGGATGGACTCCTCGATCTCCCCGATGTTCGTCGCCGGTTGGCCCGAAGAGAGCTTCGAGCCGGTCCAACTGCGCGAGCAGGGCCACGACATCATCCGAACGTGGGCCTTCTACACCATCCTCCGGACCGCCGCCGTCACCGACGAAATCCCGTGGGAGGACGCTCTCATCAACGGGATGGTCTTCGGCGAGGACGGCAACAAGATGTCCAAATCCCGCGGCAACTTCGTCCAGCCCGAGGAAGTCGTCGAGGAACACTCCGCGGACGCCTTCCGACAGGCGATTGCGCTGGGCGGCCAGCCCGGCACGGACATCCAGTTCCAGTGGAAGGAGGTCACCTCCGCCTCGCGGTTCCAGACCAAACTCTGGAACATCACGAAGTTCGCGAGCGAGCATGTCGACGAGTCGACCGCGGACGTCGAGAACCCCGGCTACCGCGACGCCGACGCGTGGATTCTCGACAAGTGCGCTCGCGTCGCCGAGCGTGCCGCCGAGGACATGGACGAATACCGCTTCGACAGCGCGCTCCGCGAGGTCCGGGACTTCGTCTGGCACGACCTCGCCGACGACTACCTCGAACTCGTCAAGGGGCGCCTCTACGAGGGCCGACCCGGCGAGAAACACGCCGCACAGCACGCCCTCTACACCGCACTGACCGCCTCCCTGCGGATGCTCTCGCCGTTCGCGCCGTTCATCACCGAGGAGGCCTGGGACCACCTGCCGACCGACGGCAGCGTCCACAACGCCGAGTGGCCGGACCCGCCGGAAGTCGACCCCGAGGACGCCGAGCGCGGCGAACTCGTCGCCGACATCGCCGCAACCGTCCGCGGCTGGAAGTCCGACGAGGGCAAGCCGCTGAACGCCGAACTCGACCGCGTCGAGGTCTATCTCGACGAGGCGGTGCCGCTGGACACCTACGACCTCTCGGATACCGTCAACGGCCCCGTCTACGTCGAGGAGGGTGCCCCGAGCGTCGAACTGGTCCCCGTCGGCGTCGACATCGAGCACAGCGAACTCGGCCCGGTCTTCCGTGACCAGGCCGGCGACGTGGTCGCGGCACTCGAAGCCGCCGACCCGGCCGAACTGCAGGCCGAACTCGAAACCGAGGGTCACATCGAGTTCGAAATCGATGGTGAGACGGTGACCGTCGAAGCGGAGATGTTCGATATCGTCGAAGAACAGCGCGCGGAAAGCGGCGAAGAAGTCGTCGTCCTCGAAGCCGGCGACGCGACGGTGCTGGTCTTCGAGTAAGCCGTCTATTCGGGCTTCAGACCGTCGTTTTCGACGCGCATGACCGCTTCCCCGTCGGGGAGGTTCGGCGCGTCGACCAGTTTGACGATACGCTTGTTCTGCTTGGACTTCTTGAGGTACATCCGGAAGGTGGACTTGTGGCCGAGGATGTTACCACCGATGGGCTTGGTCGGGTCACCGAAGAAGGCGTCGGGGTTCGACTGGACCTGGTTGGTGACGACGACGGCGCTGTTGTAGAGGTTGCCGACCCGGTCGATGTCGTGGAGGTGTTTGTTGAGTTTCTGCTGTCGGTCGGCGAGTTCGCCACGGCCGACGTACTCCGCACGGAAGTGGGCCGTCAGCGAGTCGACACAGAGCAGGCGGACGGGGTAGTCGTCCTCCTCGTGTTCCGCGGCGATTTCCTGGGCCTTCTCGGCCAGCAGGATCTGGTGGTTGGAGTTGAACGCCTTGGCGACGTGAATCTTGTCGAGGAACGACTGGACGAGTTCCTCCATCGCCTCTTCGTCGTCGAGGCCACCTTCGATTTCGCGGTCCTCCATGGTCGCTTCGAGTACCTCGTCGGGGAGGCCGCGAACCATCTCGTCGATACGCTCGGGCCGGAACGTGTCCTCGCTGTCGACGAAGATACAGCGGCCGTGGAGGCCGCCCTCGTCCTGGGGGAGTTGGACGTTGATCGCCAGTTGGTGGGTAATCTGGGACTTACCGGCACCGAACTCGCCGTAGACCTCGGTGATGGACTGAGTCTCGACGCCGCCGCCGAGCATCTCGTCGATTTCCGGGATGAGGAATTTGAGTTTGCCAATCTGCTCGCGACGCTGGAGGACGTCAGAGCCGGTCTCGAAGCCGCCGATGTCGGCGGCCTCTCGGGCGGCCTGAATGATGTCGTTGGCGTTCGATTCGCCGACGTCGGCCGTGTTGGAGAGTTCCGCGGGGCTGGCTACGGCGATGCTCTGATAGGAGTCGTAGCCGTTGTCGCGGAGTTTGTCTGCAGTCGCGGGACCGACGCCGGGGAGTTCTTCCAGGTCTGCGGTTGCTGCCATGGACGTATCTGTGGCCGCCCACTACATAAACCCTCGTTAACACCTGAGTGAAAGTGAAACCGGGAGAGGGGACGCAGGCGAACCTGACGGTCGGCCGAAGGTTTAGGAACGAACGGTCAGCCCCAGGGGTGGGTGTCGCCCTCGGGCCACATCGGATACCAGTAGGCGGTGTCGTCCTCGACATCGAGTTCCCCGTCGAGGACGCTCTGGAGTTTGAACTCGATTTTCTGGTCCCGCTCGCGGCCGCCCGTCGGCACGAAGGGATAGTACGCCCCTCGACGGAACGAGTAAATCCAGTAGGCCGTCGTCTCGTCCCGTTCGAAGGCGAACAGCGCCGCCAGCAGGCGGGAGCCGAACCCCGACTCCATGAGCGTGTCGGCCGCAAAATGAACGCTCGTCACGAGATTCTCGAAGTCAGAATCGTGGAGGACGACCCACTGGTAGCCGTGAGCGTCCTCGATGAAATCCGCCGTCGTTCCCGTCTCCTCCTCGCCCAGTTCCAGTACCGCCTCGACTTCCGCGCGCGCGTCACGGAACGCGGTACTGTCGACGTCACCGAAACACAGCGCCGCGTCGCCCGATGGCACGAAATCGAGGTCCGCCTCCATCGTGACGTAGGCCGTCGACATCCCGAAGAGGTCCTCGGGGTCCGCATCGCGGGTGGCGTCGGCCTCCGCACCCCAACCCAGCACCTGCCGAATCGTATCGAAGACACCCATTATCGACACCCCGGGCGGACGGGACTTATACACGGCGCCTGACCCCCTAACCGCCTGACCCTGCCGACCATTTATATACCATCACGCGGCCAGCCGGCCCATGCGCTAAGCCCTCGCCGACAGTCCGCCGAGGCCGGAGTGCGGGCCGCGGCTGTCGAATCAGAAGTCGCCTGCCTGCTCGCTATTCGTCGATATCGACGTCGATACCGTGGTCTTCCAGCAGCGCCTCGAACTCCGATTGGTCGATTTGCGGCACGTCGTGTTCGTCGGCGTCTTCCCGCTTGGCCGTTCCCGGATTTTTCCCGACCACGAGGTAATTCGTGTTGCTGGAGACGCTGGAGGTGGCGGCGCCGCCGTTGGCCTCGACGAGTTCCTTGGCATCGTCGCGGGTCATCCCCTCCAGCGACCCCGTGAAGACGAAGGTCAAGCCGTCAAGCGCCTCGCCGGCTTCCTCGGCTTCCTGCGGTTCGACGCCGTGGTCGCGTAGCTCCTGGATTATCTCGCGGTTCCGCTCGGTGTTGAAGAAGCCCGCGATCTCGGTGGCCATCGTCGGGCCGATACCCTCGACTACCCGCAGGTCCTCGGTATCGGCAGCCATCACCGCATCCAGCGTCCCGAACTGTCGGGCGAGGTCCGCCGCCGTCGTCGGCCCGACTTCGGGGATACCGAGCGCCGAGAGGAAATCCGCCAGCGGCGGCTCCGTGCTCGCCTCGAGTTCCGAAACGAGGTTCTCGGCGCTCGTCTCCCCCCAGCCGTCGAGGTCGGCCAGTTCCTCGACCGACAGGTCGTAGAGGTCCGGCAGGCTCTCGACGAGGCCCTCGTCGACCAACCGGTTAACCGCCTCCTCGCCGAGGCCTTCGATATCGAGACCGTCCTGTGAGGCGTAGTATTCGACGAGCCGCCGAAGCTGTGCCTCACAGTCGATGCCCGCCGAGCAGAACGCCATCGGCCCCTCCCGTTCGACCGGACTGCCACAGACCGGACACGAATCGGGGAACGCGAAGGTACCCTCGGTTTCGGCCTCGACGACCTCCTCGATGTAGGGGATGACGTCGCCCGCGCGCTTGAGTCGGACCTTGTCGCCGATATCGACGCCCAGTTCCTCGATCTGTTCGGGATTGTGCAGGGTCGCTCGCGAGACCTCGACGCCCGCGACTTCGACCTTGTCCAGCAGCGCAACCGGCGTCAGGCGCCCCGTTCGGCCGACCTGCACGATGATGTCCCGGACCGTCGTCACCTCGGTCCGAGCGGGAAACTTGTAGGCGTAGGCCCATCGCGGCGCCCGCGAGGTCGCCCCCAACACCTCGCAGGCGTCCTTACGGTCGACCTTGATGACGGTGCCGTCGATTTCGTAGTTGAGGTCGTCCCGCATCTCCAGCATCGTCTCACGGAACTCGACGGCGCCGTCGATGTCCTCGACGAGTCGGGTGTGGTCATCGACGTGAAAACCCCACTCAGTCACCTTCTGGTGTTCGTCGATGCGGCGCTCGAAGCCGTAGTCGCCGTCGTCCAGTACGTCGAAGACGAAACAGTCGAGGGGGCGTTCGGCGGTCACCGAGGGGTCCAACTGCCGGAGCGTGCCCGCCGCCGCGTTCCGGGGGTTCGCGAAGGGGTCGTCGCTGCGCTCGATGCGTTCGCGGTTGTACTCGTTGAAGGCGTCCCGGGGCATGAACACCTCCCCACGGACGGCCAGGAAGTCGGGGTAGTCGCCGGTGAGTTGCAGCGGGACCGACCGGATGGTCCGGACGTTCTCGGTCACGTCGTCGCCTTCCTCGCCGTCGCCGCGGGTGGCCGCCCGCTGGAGTTCGCCGTCCTCGTAGACCAACTCGACGGAGAGGCCGTCGAACTTCGGCTCACAGAGGTACTGAACCGGCCCGTCGTAGTCCGCTTCTGCGAGTCGGTCGTGGACTCGGTCGGCGAAATCCCGAACGTCTTCTTCCTCCACCGAGGAGTCGATAGAGAGCATTGGCGTGACGTGGTCGACGGTTTCGAGTTCGTCGACGGGTTCGCCGCCGACCCGCTGGGTCGGACTGGTTTCGGACCGGAGGTCGAACTCCTCTTCGAGCGCCTCCAATCGCTCAAAAAGGTCGTCGTAGGCGTTATCCGAGATAACGGGGTCCGCGAGTTGGTAGTAACGATAATCGTGATACCGGACGGCCTCCCGCAACAGTTCGACCTGCCGTTCGGCCGCTTCCTCGTCGAGGTCCTCGACGGGGTCGAACTCGAAGGGCGGGTTCCGGATATAGGGGTTGTCCTCCGGTTCCTCCATTTGGCTGCGCTTCGACGGCCGCCCTCAAAAACGGGGGTGCTGGCCGACCGGATTAGAGGTCCGCGACGTCCTCGATAGCGTCGGTGAGTTCTTTGATGCTCTCGAGGTCGTGTTCGCCCATGTGGCCGATACGGAAGCTCTCCTCGCCGATGTCGCCATAGCCGCTGGAGAAGACCATGTCGTATTCCTCGGAAACCTGCTCCACGGTTTCGGCAACGTTGATGCCGCGGGTGTTCTCGACGCAGGTGACCGTCTGGGACTCGTAGCCTTCCTCGGGGTAGAGGCCGAAATGCTCGCGGGCCCACTCGCGAGTGTACTCGGCCATCTCCTTGTGGCGCTGGTCGCGGGCCTCGTGGGTCTCGTCGAGCATGTGCTTCATCTGCTTGCGGTAGGCCAGCATGAGCGGGATAGCGGGCGTTGAATGGGTCTGGCCCTTCCGGTCGTAGTAGTCCAGACAGCGCTGGAATCCGCCGTACCAGGAGGCCGAATCCTTCTCGACTTCCCGGTCGTAGGCGGCGTCGCTGACGACACAGACCGCGAGGCCGGGCGGCATCGCGAAGGCCTTCTGGGTCGAGGTGAAGATGGCGTCGATGTTGTGACCCTCGATGTCGATGAAGTCGCCGCCGAGACAGGAGATGGCGTCGACGATGAAGAAGGTATCCGGGTAGTCGCCGAGCAGGTCGCCGATTTCCTCGACGGGGTTGCGGACGCCCGTCGACGTCTCGTTCATGACGACGCCGACGGCGTCGTAGCCCTCGGTGCTTTCTTCGAGCGCTTCCCGGATGTCGTCGGGCTTGACCGCCTCACCCCAGTCGTATTCGATGCGGTCGACGTTCTTGCCGAGTCGCTCGGCGACATTGGCCTGCCGCTCGCTGAAGGCGCCGCTCGTGGGGACGAGGATGTCGTCCTCGACGAGGTTGAGCGTCGTCGCCTCCCAGAACTCGGTGCCCGACGCCGAGAGGACGATGACGTCGTTGTCGGTATCGAGGAACTCCTTGGTGTCTTCGACGATGGTCGTATAGAGGTCGGTCATCCGGTCCATCCGGTGGCCGAACATCGGTTCGGCCATCGCCTCGATGACGTCCTCGCGGACCTCGGTCGGGCCGGGCAGATACAGCGTCTTGTCGGGGTAATCCCCGGTGTATTCGCTTTTCTCGGTCATAGGAACCACTGAATACCTGTACCCTCGACGCGGGACGGCATGGTAGTTTTGATACCGTCAGTGCTACCGCGGGCATCGGCCGCTCACTCGGGCGTCCCGAAGGTCGACGTCGGGTCGGGCACCACCCGAACCAACACCGGCAGCGCGACGAGGACGATACCGATTTCGAGTGCGGCGGCGACGGCGAACGCTTCGAAGAAGCCGAACCGCGAGGCGATGCCGCCGCCGACGAGAATACCGCCGAGGAAGCCGAGGCTCCCAAAGATGTTGAACCCGCCCATCGCGGCGCCGCGCTCGCCGGGGCCGGCCATGTCGGTGACCAGTGCCATCGTCGCAGGGGCGATAAGTGCGCCGAGAACGCCCGCGATGACGAGAACGACCGCCGCCGAGAGGAAGGTCGGGGCCAGAGCGACGCCGATGATGGCCAGCCCGTAACCGACCGACCCGGCGACGATGGGGACGACCCGGCCGATGCGGTCCGAGAGGCTGCCGAAGGGGTACTGCAGGAGCGCGAAGGGCGCGAAAAAGCAGGCCAGCGCCAGCCCAGTCTCGCCGGGCGAGAGGCCGAAGGAATCCCGGAAGTAGAAGGTACCGACGATGCCGAAGAAGCCGCCGGTAAAGCGGTCGGCGAACCCGAAGCCGAAGGGGAGGAGGAGTTCGGGGCGGTGGCGGAGGCCATCGAGGATTCGGCGGAGGTCGTCAGTATCCGTCGGTGTCCGGTCCGGCAGCGTCGCGACGAGGACGGCAACCAGTGCCAGCAGGGATGCCGAGGCAACGAGCGGCGCCAACGCGCTTATTTCGTAGAGTTGGCCGCCGATGGGTGCGCCGAGGGCCGCCCCGAGGCCGATAGCGATGCCCGCCGCGCCCATGTTCTTGCCGTGGCCGCCATCGAGGTCCATCAGCATCGTAATCGCGAGCGAGAAGGCGCCGATGGTAAAGGCACCCTCGACGAACCGGAGGACCAAGGCGAGGCGGAAGTCGCCGACGCCGAGGACGACGGCGGCAATCAGCGCGAGATAAGACGCGGTTCCGCCGATGGCGCCGAGGACGATGAACGGCACGCGGCGGCCCGCGCGGTCGGAGACGGCGCCCCAGACCGCCGAAAAGAGGACGAACGCGAGGAGTTGCACGCCGAGGAACGCGGTTCCGGCGTCGATGGTCGGCGCGCCGCCCAGCGTCTCGACGAGTCTGTCGACGCCGGGATACACCAGCAACTGCGTGAAGAGGACGACGAAGACGACGGCGGCCAGACGGGCGCGCTCGGTACGACTCACGGTCGGGCGTAGGGCGCCCTCGTACTTGTGCCGTGCGACCGACGGGCGACAGGGTCGGGGGCGTCTTTTTGAGGATGCCGGCCCCAGCGGGTGCCATGGGACTGACGATTACGGTGCTCGGCAGCGGCGGGAACTCGCCCATCCCGACGCCGACCTGCCGGTGCCGCATCTGCGAGCGCGCCCGCGAGGAGGGGATTCCCGAGGCGCGACACGGCAATTCGCTGTACCTCGAAGAACTGTCGGCGATGGTCGACGCGCCGGAGTACGTCTACGAGAACCTCGAACGCGAGGACATCGACGAACTGGGGTACCTCTTTTTGACCCACTGGCATCCCGACCACTCCGCAGGCCTTCGGGTCGTCCAGTCCCGCTCGATGGAGCGGATGTTCACCGACCCCGGCTACGGCCTCATCGACGCTGCCCGCGAGAACCGCCCCACCCTCGTCACCACCCGCCGCGTCTACGAGCGCACCTGCGAGGTCTACGACGGCCTCCGGCACTTCGTCGAGGACGTCGGCTTCGCCGAGACGCATTTCCTCGACGAGGAACCGCTGACGATCGACGGAACGACGGTCGAGGCCGTCCCCTACACGCTGTCGGGCAACGACGACATGGACGCGACGGCTTTCCTCCTCGAGGACGACCACACGACCGTCCTGCTGGCGACCGACGACGCCCGATATCTGGACGAATCCGACCTCCCCGAGCACATCGATTTCGCGGTCTTCGAGTGCGGCTACTTCCACGAGACGCCCGACGGCACGCCCATCCTCACGGAGGGCGACGAGACACTCCTCGCCGACGAACTCACCCACGCGGAGGTGATGGAACGCGTCCGCCGCCTCGACCCAGACCGGACGCTCTTGACCGAAATCGAGCACCTCTACGGCCGCACCCACGCCGACTACCGCGAACTGGAGCGGACCTACGAGGACGTCCAGTTCGCCCACGACGGCCTGACGATTTCGGTGTCCCGCTGAGCGCTCCCGGGTATCCGGCAGCCGTCACGTCCTTTTAAGCCGGCGGCCCGCCACCCCGCTGTGTATGGCGAACGCTATCATCGTCGGCGCTTCTTCCGGTATCGGCCGTGCGCTTGCCCGGGAGCTATCGGGCGAATACGACCTCGGATTGGCCGCCCGACGCACCGACCGGCTCAAGGCGGTCGGCGAGGACATCGGCGGCGCCCACGTCGCGAGCATCGACGTCACCCAATCCGACGCCCGCGAGCGGTTCGACGACCTCGTCGACTCGCTGGGCGGCGTCGACCTCGTGGTTCTTTCCTCCGGCATCGGCCGCTACAACCCCGACCTCGAATGGGACGACGAACGCGACACCATCGACGTCAACACCCGCGGGTTTACCGCCCTCACGACCGCGGCGATGGACCACTTCGAGAAATCCGGGGGCGGCCATCTCGTCGGCATCTCCTCGGTCGCCGCCGAAATCGGCAGTCAGACGATGCCCGCCTACAGCGCCACCAAAGCCTACGTTTCGCGATACCTCGAAGGTCTCCGCTATCGGGCCGACGACGATATCTCGGTCACCGACGTTCGACCCGGCTTCGTCGATACGCCGATGTCACCCGACACCGACCGCTTCTGGGAGTGCTCGCCGGAGACCGCCGCCGGCCAGATTGCCCGCGCGATTCGAAAGGACAAGGACGTCGCGTATATCACCCGCCGGTGGTGGCTCGTCTCGAAAGTCCTCGGCCTGCTGCCGGACCGCTACCGTGCCGGCGTGATGTGAGACACCGGAGTGAATGTGGTCGGCAGTTCACACGACCCCTGAAAGAAACCCCGGACAGCGCTTGCGTCGACGGTATTCGTTCGATTCCACCCGAAGGCAGGGGGTTCGAGTCGAGAGGGATTTGAACCGAGTGGAGACGTTCCTGCTCACTTCGTTGCGCGGGCTGCGTCTCCCCGGGTTCAAATCCCACTGCCGTTTCGTGACTCACGGGAAGCCGAACAGCGCTTCGCTGTCGCTCAGCGCTGTTCGGCGTATTGCTCCTCACAAAAGCGGGCCGAGAGGGATTTGAACCCCCGGCCATCTGGTTAAAAGCCAGATGCTCTGCCAGACTGAGCTATCGGCCCGCACGCATTCATAACCGTGGTTGTGGGTAAATCCTTTCGATTGCCCCTAAACAGACCCGCTCTATTCGCCGGGGAAGTCGTCGATTTTCTCGTGGACGTAGGCGGCCCACTCGTCGAGCGTCTCGTGCATCAGTTCGCGGGCCTCCTCGGGCGGCGTCGCACGGTACTGGTAGACGTGGCCGCCGGAATCGAGCAGGCGCCGCCGCCGCGAGGCGAGTTCCTTGTCCAGAAGCGTCGAGAGCGCCCGGTTGACGTTGCTCCGGTCGCGGTCGACCTCGTCGGCGAGTTCCGCGACGGTGCTATCCGGCGCGTCGAGCAGTTCCAGATAGAGGCGCGCCTCGTGGTCCTGAATGCCGAACACACAGCGAAGGACTTCCTCGAAACCCGGTTCCGAATCCAACATCAGATTGCGGAACCGCGAGGGGTCCGGGTCGGGGTCCATAGCCAGGTTTGGCCCCCGATGAGGATAAATGCCGGGTGTGACATCCGCCGCTGCCGGTAATCAGCAGCCGAAAAGCGAGAAGCGAGGTTACTCCAGCAGGTAGGTCAGCAGGCCCTTCTGGGCGTGCAGGCGGTTTTCGGCCTGGTCCCAGACGATGGCGTTGTCGCTTTCCATCACCGAGTCCGTGACCTCCTCGCCGCGGTGGGCGGGCAGACAGTGCATCAGCAGGCGGTCGTCGAGCCACTCGTCCTGTATCTGGAAGCCGGCCTCCGAGAAGTCGATGAGTTTCTCGGCGCGCTCGGATTCCTCGCCCATACTGACCCAGACGTCGGTGTAGATGACGTCGGCGCCCTCGATGGCTTCCTCGGGGTCGTGCGTCGTTTCGGGGGCCTCGCCGAGTTCCTCGGCGCGGGCCATGATGTCGTCGTCGACGCCGTAGCCGTCCGGCGTCGCCACGGTCAAATCGAGGCCGACAAGCGCCGCCCCGAGGACGAACGATTGACAGACGTTGTTGCCGTCGCCGACCCACGCCACGTCGGCGTCGAAGCCGTCGAAGCGCTCCCGGATAGTCATCAGGTCAGCCAGCGTCTGGCAGGGGTGGGCGTCGTCGGTCAGGCCGTTGACGACCGGCACCTCGGAGTATTCGGCCAACTCGACGGCGTCCTCGTGGTCGAAGACCCGCGCCATGATGACGTCGACGTACCGGCTGAGCGCGCGAGCGGTGTCCTTGACGGGTTCGCCGTGGCCCAGATGGATGTCGTCGGGGCCGAGGAAGATGGCGTGGCCGCCCAGTTGGGTCGCGCCCGTCTCGAAGGACACCCGGGTTCGGGTCGAGGGTTTCTCGAATATCATGCCCAGCGTCTTGCCCGCCATGGCGTCGCCGGTCTTGCCCCGAGCGGTCCGTTCCTTCTGGTCGGCCGCACGGGTGAGCACTTCGTCGAGCTGTTCGCGCGTCAGGTCGTCGATGTTCAGGAAGTTCATTGCAGTTCCTCCGCGACGCGTTCCAGAACCGCGACGGCGCGGTCCAGTTCACGCAGTTCGAGGTGTTCGTTCGGTGCGTGGTCCAAATCAGAGTCGCCGGGGCCGTAGGTCGCCATCGGGCAGTCCCATGCGCCGGCGAAGATGTTCATGTCGGCGGTGCCCGTCTTCCGGAGCAGGCGCGGGTCCCCGCCCTGCCCGCGGATGGCCATCCGGAAGGCCCGGCCCACGTCGGTCCGGGGGCTCTGCATCGTCGGTTCGACCGCGTCCTTCCAGTTGACCGTCCCCGCGCCCGACAGTTCGGCGTCGGCCATCTCCCGGACCTCGTCGGTCGAGTATTCGGGCGGGACGCGCAGTTGGGCGTCCAGCGTCGCCTCGACGGCCAGTCCGTCCTCGCTGACGCCGCCCTCGATGCTGACGGGCTTGGGCGTCACGCGCTCGAAGACGGCGTCGTAGCCGTCGCCGCCGAACTTCTCCTCGACGGCCGACCACCACGCGATGGCGTCCTGAATCGCGTTGTTCTCCGGCCGGGAGGTGTGGCCGGACTCGGAGGTGGCGACGTAGGTGCCCTGCAGGATGCCGCGGTAGCCCAGCGTAATCCCGTCCCACCCGGAGGGTTCGCCGTTGACGACGGCCTCCGGGGCTTCGCGGTCCTCGATGAGGTGGCGGGCGCCGCGGGAGTTGACCTCCTCGCCGACGACGCCGACGAAGGAGACGCCCGTTCTGACGGCCGCGACCGCAAGCGCCGTCAGCGGCCCCTTCGCGTCGACGGAGCCACGGCCCCACAGTTCGGGGCCGTTCTCGCCCTCTTCGACGCGGACCGGAATATCGCCCGGCACGGTGTCGATGTGGGACGTGTACAGCGCAGAGTCGTCTGCCGGCGCCCGGACGTTGCCGACGTCGTCGATGAAGACCTCGCGGTCGTGGTCGCGGAAGAACTCGGCGAGCGCCTCCGCGCACTCCTCCTCTTCGGGCGTCGGCGAGGGGATGGAGACGAGGGTCTCCAGCAACTCGCGTGCTTCCTCGTCGGCTTCGGGCGCCGTCTCACTCATGCGATGATGGCCTCCAGTGCGTCGACGACCTCGTCGGCGTGTTCGCGCTCGATGGTCAGCGGCGGGAGCAGGCGCACGACGCTGCGACCTGCGGGGAGCGCGAGAATCTGATGGTCGATGGCGAGGTCACGGAGGATGGGATTGGCCCCCCGTTTCACCTCGACGCCGACCATCAGGCCCTCGCCGCGGACCTCGCGGACCTCGTCGCCGATGGCGTCCTCGAGTTGGTCGACAAGATAGTCGCCAACCTCGGCGGCGTGTGCCGGCACGTTCTCGCGTTCGATGACGTCGAGTGTCGCGCCCGCGGCGGCGGTGACGACGGGGCCACCCGAGAAGGTCGACCCGTGGTTGCCGCAGTCCTCGGCAATCCAGTCTTTGACGAGCGTCGCGCCGATGGGTAGGCCGCTGCCGAGGCCCTTCGCCGTCGTCAGCACGTCCGGGACGACGTCGTGGGCGTCGGCGGCCCACAGCGTTCCCGTCCGGCCGAGGCCGGTCTGAATCTCGTCCAGAACCATCGCGGCGCCGGCCGCCTCGGTCGTCTCGCGGACCGCCTGCAGGTAGTCGGTCGAGGCGGGGTTGATACCGCCCTCGCCCTGCAGGGGTTCGACGATGACCGCGGCGGTTTCCTCGTCGACGGCCTCGGCCATCGCCTCGCTGTCGCCGTAGGGGACGAACTCGACGTCGCCCGCCAGCGGGCCGAAGCCCTCCTTGTACTCGTCCTTCCAGGTGGCGGCGAGCGTTCCCATCGTCCGGCCGTGGAAGGCCTGCATCGTCGCGACGATCTTCGAGCGGCCGGTGGCGTGTCGGGCGAACTTCAGTGCGGCCTCGTTGGCCTCGGTGCCTGAATTACAGAGCCAGACGTTGTCGATATCGCCCGGCGCCACGTCGGCCAACTGCTCGTAGAGGGCCGTCCGTGGCGCGTTGGGGTAGGAGGCCTGGACGTACATGAGGCGCTCGACCTGGTCGGTCGTGGCCTCGACCACCTCGGGGTGGCAGTGGCCGACCGGGGTACAGGCGTAGCTCGCGCCGAAGTCCAAGTACTCGGTGTCGTTCGTGTCGTAGAGGTAGACGTCCTCGCCACGTTCGATGCTGATGGGTTTCTCGGAGAAAACGAAGCCGCTCATTGTGTTAATCGTCCTTAGGAAGCGCGCTGGGCAGGATATGCGTGCCGCCGCCCTCGACGGCAGACCGGATGGGCTGGTCGGCGTTGGCGCTGGCGACGACGACTTCGCTTGCGCCGCCCTCCAGTGCCTCCGTCGCCGCCATGACCTTCCGGCCCATGAAGCCCTCGGCGGCGTCTTTCAGTTCTGCGTACTCTTCGGGCGTCTCGACGCGTTCGATGAGCGTCGAAGAATCGTCGGGGTCGCGGTAGACGCCCTCCACGTCGGTCAGCGAGACGAGCGTCCCGCCGAGTTCCGCCGCGACGGCGGCCGACGCGCGGTCGGCGTCCGTATTCACGGCGACGTTTCGGGGGTCGGCGTCCTCGCCGTTGTCGCCGAGCATCGGCGGGGAGGCGACGGGCGTGTAGCCATCGTCAAGCAGCGTCTCCAGCAGGTCGCCGTTGACCTGCTTGATGGACCCCGAGTGGTCGCCGCGACGAATCTTCTTCTTGCCGTCCTCGACGACGCGAACGGCCTCCTTGCGGGGGCCGTAGAACAGTTTGCCGTCGACGCCCGACAGGCCGACTGCCTCGATGCCCTGATTCTGGAGGCCCGTCACGAGGTCGGTGTTGACGAGGCCGGCCATGGCCATCTTGAAGACGTCCATCGTCTCCTCGTCGGTGAAGCGGCCGACGACGCCCGATGGGGTTTCGACGTATTCGGGGTCGATGCCCATCTGTTCGAGCGTGTCGTCGACCGCAGTAGAGCCGCCGTGGACGACGGCGACGTCCGTGCCCTCGTCTTTGAGCGCGCCGATGTCGGCGAGCGCGCCCTCGGGGTCGACCGCGCGGGCGCCGCCGATCTTGACGACGACGGTGTCGGCCATCTACGGCGCTCCCACGGGGTGCATCCCCGTGAATTCGAGGCCGGCCGTCTCCTCGAATCCCAGCGCGACGTTGGCCGCGTGGACGGCCTGGCCCGCCGAGCCTTTCATCATGTTGTCGATGGCCGAGAAGACGACGACGCGTTTGTTCGCCGGGTCGAGTTCGAAGCCGACCTCCGCGTAGTTCGAGCCGGCAACCGCCTTCGGCTCGGGGTAGCGATAGACCCCGGAACCGCCGGCCACCAGCCGGACGAACGGCTCCTCCTCGTAGCTGCCGCGGAAGGCACCCCAGAGGTCGCCCTTCGAGACCGGCTCCTCGGGATAGACGTGACACGTCGCCGAGGCGCCGCGAGTCATGTCCACGGCGTGGGCGGTGAAGGACACGCTTGTGCCGAGGAACTGCTCGATTTCGGCCTCGTGGCGGTGGCCCGTCGGCGCGTAGGGGCGAACGACGCCTGAGCGTTCGGGGTGCGACGAGGCTTCGCCGCCGCCGGCGCCGCCCTCGGAGGAGCCGACCTTCACGTCGACGACGATTTGCTCGGTTCCCGAGAGGATGTCGGCGTCGAACAGCGGTTTGAGGCCGAGAATCGCCGCGGTGGCGTTACAGCCGCCGGAGGCGATGAGGTCCGCTCCACGGAGGTTCTCGCGGTTGAGTTCCGGCAGCGCGTACTCGGATTCGTCGAGCAGTTCGGGCCGTTCGTGGCCGTCGTACCACTCGTCGTACTGCTCTTCGCTGTCGAGGCGGAAGTCCGCGCTCAGGTCGACGACGGTGTCGGCGGCGTCCTGAAACGCGTCGATTTGCCCCATCGAGACGCCGTGTGGCGTACACGCGAAGAGGACGTCGACCGATTCCAGTTCCTCGGGGCTGGAAAAGCGAAGGTCCATCCCGCGGAGGTTCGGGTGAATCGACCCGACGGTCTTGTTCTCGTAACTGCGACTCGTCGCCTGTGCCACCTCGAATTCGGGGTGGCCCTCCAGCAGGCGGAGCAGTTCCCCGCCGGTGAAGCCGCTGCCGCCGATGACGCTTGCCGTCGTCATGCGGTTACCTCGGCTTTCTGGACCTTGGCTTCGAGCCAGTCGACGACCGCGCTCGGGACGTCGACGTCGGTGACTTCGTTGAGCGCCTTGAACTCGACGGTGTGGTTGACCTCGTGGACGGTGTAGGAATCGCCCGTCTCCATGAGGTCGACGCCGAGCAGGCCGCCGCCGACCGCATCAGAGGCGCGCTCGACGAGGTCGGCCATCTCGTCGGTGACCTCGATTTCCTCGGTTTCGGCGCCCTGTGCGGCGTTGGTGAGCCAGTGGTCCGACGAGCGGGCCATCGCCGCGACGGGTTCGCCGTCGGTGGCGACGACGCGGATGTCACGGCCCGGCTTGTCGACGAACTCCTGGATGTAGAACACCTTGTGCTCGTAGTGGCCGAGCGTCTCCTTGTGTTCGAGGATAGCCTCGGCGGCATCCCGGGAGTCGATTTTCGCCATCAGGCGGCCCCACGAACCCACGACGGGCTTGAGGACGCACGGATAGCCGAAGTTCTCGATGGACTCCATGGCCGACTCCTTGGTGAAAGCCACCTCGGTGTCGGGCGTCGGGATGTCCTCCTCGGCGAGGACGAGGCTGTTGCGGGCCTTGTCGGCGCAGATGGCCGCCGTCTCCGGGTCGTTGACGACCGGCACGTCGTAGGCGTCGACGAACCGGGTGATGTAGCGCGACCGGCTGGTCGCGAGACAGCGGTCGACGGCGATGTCGACGTCGTCGAAGGCTTCCGGCGGTTCGTGGATGCCAAAGCGCTCCTTGCGGACGTCGATTTTCGTCACGTCGTGGCCGCGGTCGCGGAGTTCGCTCAACAGGAGCTTCTCGTCGCGGCGGATGCGCGAATAGAGGACGCCGACGTTCACGAGTCGTCACCTCGTGACGACTCGTGAGCTCGAAGCGCCGGAGGCGTTTCGGCGTTCATGCTGTGGCCTCCTCACGCGCGGTCGAGTGCGCTGCTGCGCCGACGAACATGGGCCTTACTCCCCCCAGTCCTCTTCGAGTTCGGGCGCCGTATCCAGCTCGACGGGGTCGTCACCGACCACTTCGAGTTCGGCACCGCAGGTCGCACAGTCGACGATCTCTCCGACTTCGAGGTTGTCGTGCAGGTCCTGTTCGGCCCCACACTCGGGACATTCTGCCATTGTACATCGTACTCACCCGTCTAACCACTTAAACGCTTCGAACCTATCAGAATAAAATAATGACGTATACTCGCCTCTAATGCCACAAAAAGCGCCGTTCAAACGTCCAAACGTTTTCCAGTATCAGGAATTTGGTATTATGTCCCCGAGAGGGGACGGCGGTCGTGGTCGGTCACGCATACGTCGACACCTCCGTGTCGAGGTCGGCAGTAGCCGCCGACAGCGCCTCGCGTTTCGTTTCGAGCGTGTCAACGTCGGCTTCGACGCCCGCGACGGCACGCTCCAGCGCCGCCGCCACCGCGTCGGGTGCAGGCCCGCCGAGCGAGTCGCGCGAGGCAACGCTCTGTTCGGGGTCCAGCGCCGCTTCGACTGACTCGCGGTCGACGTGCTCGGAGAGCGACTCGCCGAGTACCTCCTGGGCCGCTTCGTCGAGTGCCTCGTAGTCGCTGCCGTTCTCCGCCGCCAGCGCAACCATCTCGTGGGCCGTCCGGAACGGCAGTCCCGACATCGCCAGCAGGTCCGCGACGCCGGTCGCAGTCGAGAAGCCCTCGCCGGCCGCCTCGGCCAGCGCGTCCTTCTTCCAGTCGGCGGTCGCGACCGCACCGGCCGCAACCTCGGTCGCCTCCGTGACCGCATCCACGGCCTCGAAGGCATGCGGGTGCGCGCGCTGGAGGTCGCGGTTGTAGGCGCGGGGAAGCCCTTTCAGAATCGTCAGCAGGGCGTTCAGCCCCGCCGAGGCGTCGCCCGCCGCGCCCCGCACGAGTTCCATCGTGTCGGGGTTCTTCTTCTGGGGCATAATCGACGACGTCGAGGAGTAGTCGTCCGACAACTCGACGTAGCCCTTGTTCGAGAAGACGACGAGGTCCTCGGCCAGCCCCGACAGCGTCGTCGCAAGCGAGGCGACCGCCGCGGTCGTCTCAACGAGGAAATCACGCGCCGAGGAGGCATCCATCGAGTTCTCGATGACCGACTCGAAGCCGAGCAGGTCGGCGACGCGCTCGCGGTCGATATCGAAGGGCGTCCCCGCGAACGCGGCGGCGCCAAGCGGCGAGCGATTGACGCGCTCGTAGGCATCCAGCAGGCGCTCGGTATCGCGGGCCAGCGCCGATTCGTAGGACAGCAGGTAGTGGCCAACCGTCGTCGGCTGGGCGGGCTGGAGGTGCGTGAAGCCGGGCATCACCGTCTCGCTGTGAGCGGCCGCGACTTCGGTCAGCACCTCGCGGGCCTCGATGGCCGTCTCGACGGCCTCAAGAACGTCCTCGCGTAGACGGTAGCGGATGCAGGTCGCCACCTCGTCGTTGCGCGAGCGCGCGGTGTGCATCTTCCCGCCGCGGGCGCCGACGCGTTCGATGACGGCCGTCTCGATGGCCGCGTGGACGTCCTCGCCGTCCGGCAGGGCGCCGTGGCCCGCGTCCTCGACGTCATCCAGCGCTTCGAGGATGTCGGCCGCGTCCGCCTCGTCGATGATGTCCTGTTCGGCGAGCATCACGACGTGAGCGCGGTCGACCGCGATGTCCGCGGCGAAGATGCGCTCGTCGGCCGCGAGGCTCGACAGGAACTCGCGGGCGGGGCCGCCGCTGAAACGCTCGCGGCGGACCACGTCTTGCGATTCCTCACCCTGTTCCGACATCCGTTATTCCTCGTCGGTCTGGCTGTTGATGACGCGGTTTGCGAGGCGTTCCTGGAAGCCGTGGTACTTCGCGACGCCCGTCGCGTCGCCCTGTTCGATGTCGCCGGTGACGTCCTCGGTGTTGAACGAGGCGGCGTCGGCGGAGTAGACGGCGTACTTCGAGTCGCGGCCGACCGGACGGGCCTGCCCGCCCTCGAAGCGGATGGTGACCGTGCCCGTGACGCGGGTCTGGGTCTCCTCGATGAAGCCTTCGAGCGCGCCGACGAGCGGCGCGTTGACCAGCCCTTCGTAGCCCTTCTCGGACCACTCGTGGTCGATCTGCTTCTTGAAGGAGCGTTCCTCCTTCGTCAGCACGAGGTCCTCAAGGGCCTGATGGGCGTTGAGCAGGACCGTCGCCGCGGGGTGCTCGTAGTTCTCGCGGACCTTCAGGCCGAGCATGCGGTCCTCCATGATGTCGGAGCGGCCGATACCGAAGTCGCCCGCGAGGTCGTTGAGTTCCTCGATGAGCGCGACCGGCTCGATCTCCTCGCCGTCGAGGCTGACGGGGTAGCCGTTCTCGAATCCGACCTCGATTTCGAGCGTCTCGCCCGTCGGCGCGGTCGTCCACTCGTAGATGTCCTCCGGCGGGACGTAGCTCGGTTCTTCGAGTTCGGAGCCCTCGATGGAGCGACTCCAGAGGTTCGTGTCGATGCTGTATTTGCCCTCGTCGCCGCCCTCGACGGGCAGGTCGCGCTCGTCGGCGTACTCCTGTTCGAACTCGCGGGTGAGGCCGAGTTCGCGGACCGGCGCGATGACCTCCATGTCGGAGTCACGCCAGACGGCCTCGAAGCGGAGTTGGTCGTTGCCCTTGCCGGTACAGCCGTGAGCGAGGCCGGTACAGCCCTGCTCTTTGGCGACTTCGAGAATCGCGTTCGCGATGACGGGACGGGCCAGCGCGGTCCCGAGGGGGTAGCCCTGATAGGAGGCGTTGGCGCGGACGGCGTCGAAACACAACTCGGCGAACTCGTCTTTCGCGTCGACGACGTAGTGTTCGAGGTTCAGCGCCTCGGCCGTCTCCTCGGCCTCGGCGAACTCCTCTTCGGGTTGGCCGACATCGACGGTGACGCCGATGACCTCGTCGTAGCCGTATTCTTCCTTGAGCAGCGGTACGCAGACCGTCGTGTCGAGCCCACCGGAGAAGGCGAGCGCGATGCGTTTGTTGTCGGACATGTGTGATGTGTTGATGGGGTAACTGTCGACCGGACAGTCATCGTTGGAAGCGGGGCGACGCGACGTGGGGTGTAGATACTATTCGGGCCTAACGGCCCGGTCGTCGCTGTCGCGGGAGAATGAGGGACCCACCGCTGACATCGGCCGCGTCGGAACGGTGGGTGGTCGTCATGTACATCCATCTATTCCCAGAGGGCTATTAAACCCTTGCGGGACGGCAAGAATCCTTTGTCACGCTATCACGAACCGCGGACGAACCGGGCGTTCAGAAACGCTGGCGGTGAAACAGGAACCGGCGGCAGCATCGTCGAACGAAAATGAGTCCGGTTACGTGCGACGACGGGCCAGTGCCGTCGCGACCACGGCACCGCCAGCGACGGCAACACCGAAGCCGGCGCCGTCAGCATCGGAGCCCTCGGTCGTCGTCGAGTCGCTCCCCTCGGCGACGACCTCGAAGCCGTCGAGGCTCGTACCGGCGTTCCACGTCACGCTGCCCGCGCTACTGCCGTCCGCCGAGGGCGCCGACGAGGTAATCTCGTAGCCGTCGGGTGCCGTGACGGTGAACGTCCGATTGGGCTCGAACCCACTCGCGAAGGGTTCGGTCACGGTCAACTGCTCGCCCTCGACGGCCGCGAGGTTCTCCCAGGCCACCGACAGCGTGACGGTACCGACGCTATCGTTCGATGCGACCTCGATGCTCGCGTCGGTCACGGACATCGACCGCCCGGTCTCGTTGCTCGCCCGGTCGGCGACGCCCTGCATGCGATTCTGGAACCGGGAGGCGGCCGCCTGTCGCGCCGTTTCGTTCGATTCCAGTTCCTCGAAGGCGGCCCGCTCGCTGTCCGTTTCGAGGTCGTAGGTGTAGGTAACCGTCAGGTCGGCGTTACCCTCGGCGTCCAACTCGACGAGGAACTGCTCGTCGTCGTGTTCGGCCGCAGCGGCCGGCGCCGCCGTCGCCGACGAAATCAATGCAACACAGAGCAACACTCCGGCGAACCGTCGTATCCATCCGTCAGAAATCATGTCTTGAAAAGTATCGTGAATCAGCGGTTATCGCAGCGAAATCCGACACGCGTCGGGGTTAGGCGTCCGTGCTGTCGGCCGTCCCGTCGTCGGTTTCGGTCTCCTCGACGTCATCCTCGGTTTCTGCGTCGTCGTCTTCGTCGGCGTCAGTCTCCGGGTCTTCGGTTTCAGTCGCTTCCTCCGTTTCCTCGTCGCGTTCCTCCTCAGTTTCTTCGGCCTCGGTCTCCTCGTCAGTCTCCTCGTCGCGCTCGTCGTCGGAGGCCTCGTCCTCACGTTCGTCGCCCTCGTTCTCGCGCTCGTCTTCAGCCTCGTCCTCGTCGGATTCCTGTGCGTCCTCGGCCGCGTCGAGGGCCGCCTCGGCGTAGTCGCTCGCTTCCTCGGCGAGTTCGAAGGCACGGTCCTCGTCGCCGTTATCGAGCGCCGTCTGGGCGTCGTTCAGCGCCGCACGGGCGTTTTCGAGTTCGGTCCGGGACTCGTTGAGCGCCTCGGTCGTGTCCTGGCTGGCGTTGTCGCCGGCCTGCTCTTCGATGGCGGCGACGCGGTCCTCGGCGAAGGCGACGTGGTCTTCAGCGAAGGCGACCGCCTCGCTGGCGTTGTCCGGTTCGCCCCGCTCGTGTTCGATTTCGACCTCGCGCTGGCCGTCTTCCTGCTCGACTTCGATTTCGATGGTGCCGCCCTGACGCTGGATAGTGACCTCGACGTCGACCTCGCCGCGCTCGTTGCCCGCGATGCTGCGGGCGATGGCGGCGACTTCGCTATCGCTCAGGTTGTCGGCGTTCTCCTGCAGCGTCCGGATGGCCGTGGCGTTGACGCCGCGTTCCTCGAGAGCGCCCTCGGGGAGCGTGGCAGCCGTCTCGTTGGTCGTGTTCAGCTGCTGGCGGACGCTTTCGATGTTCGCGTTGAGTTGGGCCAGTTCGGCGCGGTATTCACCCTCGCTGAGTTCGCCTTCCTGACGCTCCTCGCGGAGGTCCTCCCGTTCCTCACGGAGGTCTTCGAGGCGTTCCTGGAGCCGTTCGACGCGGTCGGCCACGCGGTCGGCGCGTTCGTCGTCGGATTCCGCGGATTCCAGTTCGATTTCGTAGGCGCGGTTCTCTATCTCACCCTCGAACTCGGCTTCCTGAACGCCGACGACACCCGACAGCTGTTCGCCGGGCGTGACCGTCTGGTCGTCCTCGGTGGTGTTTTCCTGCGCGACGACGCCAGCGGCCGGGACGGCGAGCAGCCCGACCACCAGCATCGCCGACATCAGTAGACTTGCGTGCTTCATTACATCCACTCCTACCACCGTGAACACCATATAAATCCCCAGTCGTTCCGACGAATTACCGTCGGTCAACGCCGATTAACCCGGATTAAAAACGCAACACGTGGGCGCGTTTTCCGAACCAACGTCTCGCATCCGCCCTGAACGGAAGGAATATTTATATACTACGTCGCCGGTCCGTGGTCCAGACGTGCTACTCCCGTCGCCGCAGCGCGACCAGCAGCGCGACCACCGGCAACGCGGCCAGCGTGAGCGCCCACAGGAAGGTTCCGACGCCTTCGAGGCCGTCGTCCGGCGGGGCCGCCGTTGTCGGTTCGGTCGCCGTCGCGGTTTCACTGCCCTCGGGTTCGTTGAAGGCGGCATAGAAGTTCGAGAAGTCGGATTCGACGCTCCAGGCGGCGCTGTTCAATCGGGCGATACCCGGCGGGGGTTGGGTGACCCCGCGCCGGTAGCCCTCGGGACCGTGAATCGTCACGTCGCGGTCGGGTTCGTAGCCGCTCCGGAACGGTTCGGTCACGACGACCATCGTCTCGTTGTAATACGCCAGGTTCTCCCAGGTGACGGTTACCGAGACGAAGCCGGTGCCGTTCCGCTCGTAGGTGTCGACCGAGGGGTCCCGGACGCGCATATCGAGGTCCGTCCCGTTTCGCCCGGTCGCCGCCGCCGCTTCGAGGTCCGACATCGTCTCCTCGCGGTGGTCGGCCCGCGCCGTCTCGTTGGTAGAAATGGCCTCGTAGGCCGATTGTTCGTCCTCGGCGCTCAGATTGTAGGTCGTAATGTGGTGGACCGCGGCGTTTCCGTCGGCCGTCAGTTCGATGGCGAGCGTGTCGTCGGTCGATTCCTCGTGGACGCCGGCAGCGAGGCCGGCCGTCGCCGCCAGACAGCAGGCCGCCAACAGTACGACCGCGAGCGTTCGCCGCATGCCCGTTGCTGTGCGGTGGCCTCCCAAAGCGGTTTCGCCTTCCATGCGGGGCCACAGCGCTTTTGCGCTCGCCGGACCCAGCGGGCAGTATGCTCCCCAACCGCGGCGGTATGGACGTCGAGGACCTGCTGAAAATCGTCCTCGTGCTGGTCGTCATCTGGATTATCGTCCAGATACTGCTGGACATCCTCGAGTTCGCCTTCAGCGGCGTCGGGTCGCTGCTCGGCCTCGTCATCGTCGTCCTCATCGTGGCCTACTTCCTCGACTACATCTAAGACGAGTCGTGTACAGCCTCAACGCGCCCGTCCCCGCGGAGATATCGCGACTCGCTCGGGGACTGGCCTCGAACTGCTTCGACGCCACGCCGCGGGACCGCCACACCCTCGTCCTCAAGCGCCTCGGTGACGGCGAACCCCGCAACCTCGCCAGCGAGGCCCGCTCGCGTATCGTCGGCACCGAACCGTTCTCCGCCCGCGTGACCGGCGTCGACACCTTCGAAGAGCCCGCAACCGGCCGAGGACCCGTCGCCTACCTCCGGGTCAAATCGCCCGGCATCGAGCGGCTGCATCGCCGGCTTTGTGAGCGGTTCGACCCCGCCGAGGGCATCGAGGCCGACGACTACGTGCCCCACATCACGGTCGCCCGCGGCGGCGACGCCGACCGGTTGGCCGGCACCGACCTCGACCGCGAGTGGACCGTCGACGCGCTCGTCGTCTGGTCCTCGGAGTACCGCGAACCCGTCGAGCGCATCGCGCTGCCCGTTCAGAAGGCGTAAAACGAGAAGGCGACGCCGAGGAGGATGAAAAACAGCGTCAGTCCGATGGGGTTGAGCAGATACCGAAGCGGCGTATCCGCGACGAGTCGCTCGGTCGTCGTCTTCGGCGGCCGCGAGGCTCGAACCGGCCCCGAGGCGAGCATCGCAGGCCGGACCGGCGCCTCGCCAGCACGGTCGGTCAATGCCTCGGCGTCGACCGCGCCGGCCGCCTCGAAGTCCTCGGAGTCATAGCCCGCTTCGAGCAACGCGCCCGCACAGGGCTTACAGAGGACGTACTCCTGTCCGCCCTCCTCGTAGGCGGCCAGTTCCGTCGCCGACTGGGCGACGTGCTGGCAGCGCTGGCAGACATGCTGGCGGTCCGAACGCATCGTCGAGACGGCCCGGGGTGCGTCGGGAAGCGGGAACAGCGGCGCCGCCTCCCGTCGGTCGCCGTAGGCCGGGTCGTCGGGATGCAGCGTCGCGTGACACGGGCCACACAACGTGACGAACTCCTCTAAGGACTCCAGCGAGGGCGTCGTATGCGGGGCCGCATGATGGGCTTCCAGACGGCGGCCGTCCGCATCGATGTCGCTGTTGTCCTCGACACCAGTCGGGTCCTGCCGGTAGCCACACCGCTGGCAGGTGTGTTCGTCGCGGTCCAGTACCTCCCCGCGGATGATTTCCCATCGTGGCCCCTCGCCGTCGGCCGTCCGTCGGTTCTCCGCGCGCGGGTCGAGAGTAGTCATGGCTGTGGCGGCGTCCCGTCCCAGGCGTCCTTGTCGCTGTAGAAGTTCAGCATGGCGAACTTGAGTTTCTCGGGAGCGATGTCGATGTGTTCGCTGCGCTCCTCGGGCGGGAAGGACGGATAGACGCTGTACTCGCCTAACTCGACGCGCTGTGAATGCGTGTAGCGTTCGTCGACCAGCACGCGAGCGCCGAAGTCCTCCGGCGACCGGATGGCCCGTCCCAGCGCCTGCCGCGTCTTCCGGACCGTCGGGATTTCGACCGCATAGCGCCAGCCCGCATCCTCGTCGGAGTCCTCGTCACCGAAGGCGCCCTCGTAGGCCCGCTGGACGGCCTCACGTCGGTCATCCAGATGCGGGTAGGGCACGCCGACGACCACGACGCTCCGAGCGTCGTCGTCGTCGAAACTGACCCCCTCCGCGAGGGTACCCCACAGCGAGGTGAAAAGCACCGCGTCGTCCTCGTCGGTGAACTCCCGGCGCATCTCCTCGGCGCGGGTCGCGGGTTCGTCCAGATACGGCGTCGAATCGCCCGAAAAGCGGTGGTAATAGCGTTCGGCCTCGGCGTAACTCGGGAAGAAGACGAGCGTGTTGCCGGGGGTGAACTCGACGGTGTCCTCGATAACGTTGCCGACGGTTTCCTGCACGGTGGGGTCGTCCCGCTGGCTGGCGAACAGCGCCGGGGTCTCGACGGCGTAGGTGCGGCGGTTTTCCTCCGGGAACTGCTCGCCGTAGGCCATCGTCACCGGGTCCTCCAGCCCCAGCACGTCCTCGGTCACCTCGAAGGGCCGCAGGGTCGCGCTCATCAGAATCGTCGAATGCAACTCCTCGAAGAGCGGCCGGGTGACCTGCTGTGGCAGACAGGTGTAGAGTTCAGCGCGGCCGATGACGCCCGTTTCGGTGCGTCGAACGCCTAAAACGGGGTACTGGCCCGGTTCGACCGACGACTCCATCCACTCCTCGATGAACGACGCCGCCGACAGCGTCGGACACTCCTTGCGCGTCGTCGCCTCACCGTCCTTATAGGCCTGTTCGTAGCGGCGGTCCAGTTCCTCACCGAGGGCCAGCGCCTGTTCGAGGTCCGTCGAGAAGCCCTGTCCCGTGTAGTTCTGGAGGAAGGAAACCGAGAGGTCGTCCCGGCCCTCCTCGTTGTCGATGGGAACGTCCTCCCAGTCCTCGCCGACCGCCTCCCGTTCGCCGAAGCCGAACGAATCCTCGTAGGTCTCGACGAGCGCATCGCGGAAGGTGCCAATGACGTTCGCCGCCGGTTCCGCGCGGGCGTCGTCACACTCCTCCAGTTCGTCCATCGCGCCCTCCAGCGTCTGTTCGGCGAGTTTTCGTGTCGCGTGGTCACGGGCGGCGCCCGCGACGTTGTGGGCCTCGTCGAAGACGACGATGATGTCCTCGGGTTCGCGGCCCAGCCACCGGAAGAACTGCTCGCGAATCATCGGGTCAAGCAGATGGTGGTAGTTGCAGATAACGAGGTCGACGCCCTCGATGCCGTCCTTCAGGAGTTCGTAGCCGCAGAAATCCATCGCGTGGGCGCGCTCGTAGATTTCGTCCGGCGTCCGGACGTCCTCGTAGAGCCACTGGTAGAACTCGTCGGTCTCGCCGGTCAGGTTGTTGTAATATCGGTCACAGATGTTCCGCTCTTCCTGCAGCGCCTCGATGCTCGCTTCGATGTCGTCGATCTCGTCCATGACCGACCCGCGGGCCTGCGCGGCCTCGCCGTTGCCGTCCTTGCTCGCATCGAGCAGTTCGCCCTCGCGGTCCTCCAGTTCGGCCAAATCCTGTTCCTTGTCGACCAAATCGCGGGTCGTATCCCGCAGGGCCTGACACTCCTCGTAGCCGACGTCGATGTGGCACATCGAGACTTTCCCGCGGAAGACGACCGACCGAATCGGTTCCTGGTCGTTGATGGCACGGGCCTCCTCGATGAACTGCCGGGTCTGTTGGTGGACGTTGGTCGTAATGACGACCGTCTTGCCGGCCGCGCGGCCGTACTCCAGCGCCGGCACCAGCGAGGCAAGCGTCTTGCCCGTCCCGCAGGCACCCTCGAAGAGCACGTCACGCTCCTCGACCAGCGCCTCGCGGATGTTGCCCATCGCGTCCTCCTGGTGGTCGTACGGCTCATCGTACGGGAAGAATCGCGCGTGGCCGGACGACTCTGACACAGCACCTACTCAGTCTTTTTCAAATAAAAGGGTTCGCCGCGCGGAGTGAAAGTTATACCACGGGCTCGCGGTGGGAAAACGGCGGTAAAAAGCGAGCCGAGTTAGGCCAGCGCGTTCATCATCAGGACGAACACGCCCAGTAGAACGCCGAAGGCGATGACCGTACGGGGGTCCATCGTGGGCGTGTTGCCGCTCTCTTCGTCGAAGTACCGGACGAGTCCGGCGCTGGACATCAGCCCGCCGGAGTTTTCTCCACTGCTCATACTCGACAGTTCGCAGGCGTGGGGGTAAGCCTTTCGGCAGCGTTCGACCGCCCCGGTCCTGCGTCGGAACCACCGGTTGGAAAACCCTTAAGCGAGCGGCTAAACAAACTCCGATAGTCATGCCCGTTACCCTCAAGGACTTCTATGCAGACTGGTGCGGCCCGTGCAAGACGCAGGACCCCATCCTCGACGAACTCGAAGACGAGTTCCCCGACGTCGACTTCGAGAAAGTAAACGTCGACGAGGAACAGGACGTCGCCAACGAGTATCAGGTCCGCTCGCTGCCGACGCTCATTATCGAGAACGACGACGGCATCGTCGAGCGCTTCGTCGGCGTCACCCAGCGCGACGACCTCGAAGACGCGCTGAGTCAGGCCGGAGCCTAAAACACCCACTTTTCAACACCGAACTTTTTGCACGGCGAGCCGGAGGCTCGCCGGCAAAAACTTCGATGAAAAAGACACGGCGGGCCTCCCTACGGTCGGCCCTTGGTCCCGCGCCTCGCTATCGCTCGGCGCGGTGAACCGCTCGCGCGCCTTCGAGAGCGCGCTCACGGATGCTTCGACTATTGCTTTCTTAAATAAGCAATCGCAGATAGTCGCCTTAACAGCGCGTCAGTACCTGCCTTCCAGCCACGTCACCACGTCCGTAATCTCCTGTGGGGCGGTTCCGTGACCGACGCCGTAGGTTTCGAAACGGACGTCGGCGCCGCCCTCTTGTAAGAGTTCGGCGGCCTGTTCGGCGCGTTCCGGCGGGATGACCTGGTCCATCGCGCCACACCCGATGAAGACCGGCTTGCCTTCGGCGTTGTCCACCTCGTCGTGGTGGGAGTCGGCGAGATAGCCGTTCAGCGCGACGACCCATCGGTAGGCGTCGGGGCGCTCCAGGAGGGCCGACATACTGGTGATAGCGCCCTGACTGAAGCCCAGCAGGCCGACGCGGTCCGGGTCGAGATTGTAGTGCTCGACCGCCTCCGCGACGAACTCGTGGATCAAATCGAGGCTCCGGCGGAACCCATCGGGGTCCGGCTGGCTGGCGTGGAGGCCGCCACCCGAGAGGTCGAGGTCGTACCACGTGTAGCTGTTCGGCCCGCCCATCTCGTTCGGGGCACGCACGCTCAGGACGTGCAGTTCGTCCGGTAGTTGTGCCGCGATGGGCAACAGGTCGCGTTCGTTCGTCCCTCGCCCGTGAATCAGTACGACCGCCGGGGCGTCTTCCTCGACAGAGCCCGGCCGACTCTCGTGGACCAGCGGCAACTCGCCTGAATCGCTCATACCCCGAATACGTCGTCCGCCATCAAAAACAGCCGGTAACCCACGCCCCACGGCAACCCTAACCGTGTTAGAATCTACCACAGCATTTATTGCTACTGTGAATCAATGACACTCTGTATGGCGACCGCGAACGAAGATATCTTCGACGACTTCCTCGACGAGCGAGGCCACACGACTGACTCTCCGTCCTGGGAACGAGACTATAACAAGAAACGATGTCCCGACTGCGGCGGGCTTCACGGACTCGACGCCTCGACATGCTCGGTCTGCGGCTGGCAGCCCAACTGAATCGCGGTCATTCCTCCCGTTTCTTTTAAATAATATATCCGGATAGCCGTGGGGTTCGCTTCGTTCCGACGGCCCTCGCTCGCGGGTCGCTCCGCTCCCCGCTCGCACATCGAGGCTTCGAGAGTCTCACTCCGTCCTGACCCTCCTGCTCACGGCTCACTCCGTTCGCCGTTCGTATAACCGAGGCTTCTCGCTTTGCTCGGAGCCTCGCTAATGCACGTTCTTTATACACGAGCGTGCCGTTACACGGGTAATGGCTGATTCCACCCACGTGACACGACTCTTCGGTGGGCCGGGCAGTGGGAAGACCACCGCCCTGCTCGACCGCGTCGACGACATGCTCGACGACGGAGTCGACGTCAACGACATTCTGGTGGTGTCCTACACCCGCGCGGCCGCCGCCGAGGTCCGCGAGCGTCTCGCCGAACGCCTCGATACCACGCCGAAATCCCTCCGCGGCAACGTCTGTACGATGCACGCGAAGGCCTACGAACTCCTCAACCTCTCGCGTGGCGACGTTGTCGGCGAGAAGCACAAAGAGGAGTTCTGTGAGAGTTACGGCCTCGAATTCGAAGACGAACACAAATCCTCCCGCCGCCGCTCGGCCCGGTCGACGACGCTGGGCAACAAAATCATCGCCACCTCCCAGTGGCTCCAGCGAACCGAACGCGACGTCGCCGACTGGTACGACGTCCCGTTCAAATGGGACGACGAGGAGGTCCGCCTCCCGCCGGATATCGACGAGAACGCCCAGACGGGCAACAAGTACACCCCGACGTGGCCCTCCTCGGACGACCGCGTCGACATCCCCGAAGCCATCCGTGCGTGGCGGTCGTATAAAGGCGAAGAGGGCGTCGTCGGTTTCGCCGACATGCTCGAACGCGTCCAGCAGCGTTCCCTCCTCCCGAGCGTCGACCATCTCGTCATCGACGAGTTTCAGGACATCACCACCCTCCAGTACGGCGTCTACGACGAGTGGAAACCCCACATGGAAAGCGTCCTCATCGCCGGCGACGACGACCAGGTCGTCTACGCCTGGCAGGGTGCCGACCCCGCACTCCTGCTGGACGAGGAGGTCGACGACGACGTCGTGCTCCCGAACTCCTATCGTCTCCCCTCGAAGATTCTCAACGTCGTCAACACCCAGATTAGCCACATCGACCAGCGGCAGGACAAGGACCTCAAACCCCGCAAACAGGGCGGCTCGGTCGAAGCCGTCTCCAGTCCCTCGATGCTCGACCTCGTGCGCAACGTCCGCGCCACCCTCGAAGAGGACGAAGAGGGCAGCGCCATGGTCCTCTTCCGCGCCCGCTATCAGATGTTCCAGTTCATGGACGAGTTCATCGACGAGGGCATTCCCTTCACGTCGCTGACCGACCAGCGGATGTGGACCGACCGCCTGCAGGGCTACGTCGACGCCATCGAATCCCTCGACGATGACGAACCCATCGACGGCCTGCAGGCCCAGCGCCTCGGCGAGATGCTCGCCGACAGCGCCTTCGGCACCGGCGAACGGGACGACTACTTCGACGCCCTCGACGAGATGCAGGACGCGGAAGGCGTCGACGACCTCACCGACATGGAGGTCGCCCCCGACTTCGTCAACGACCACGCCCCCTTCGCGCCCGGCCCCGCCTCCGCCGCCGACATGCTCACCAAGGTCTCGAACTTCCAGGAGCGCTCCGTGAAGGCCTACTTCAAGGGCGACTATCAGGGCATGGACCCCAACCGCCTCCGACTCGGCACCATCCACTCCGCGAAGGGCCGCGAGGCCGACCACGTCTTCGTCGCCACCGACCTCACCGAGAAGGTCGTCGAGCAGATGGCCGCCTCCGTCGACGACCCCGAGGACGTCGCCGGCGTCACCGAGTTCAACAAACACTCCGACCCCGTCCCGACCATGACCGACAACGAACGCCGTGTCTTCTACGTCGGCATGTCCCGGGCCCGCGAGCGCCTCGTCCTGCTGGAAAACCTCGTCGACGGCGCGCCGACGCTGCCCATCGACGTCCTCCTCTACAACGAGCCGCTCAACAAGCCGCTCGACGAAATCCTCTCGGATGCACAGGAGACGGGCAAAGAGCTCGCTGCCGATTAATTCCCACTTTTTGCACGCGAGCGCGGGGTCGGCGCGCAGAAGCGCCGACCACCGGCTCGCGGCAAAACCATGGTGAAAATATGCGCGCGGCGACTCGCTTTGGTACTGAACTCAGACGAGGACGTGGCCTCCAAGCTTATTCCGGTGGGTTTTGATAGGTCAGGTATGGAACTGGTAAACATCGGGTTACTGCTGGCAGGGTTGGTGTTGGTCTTTTTCGGCGCGGCGCTGTCGATTTACGCCGTGGCGCTGCTGGGCTTCCTCATCGGCGCTGGCGGGGGCTACGTCCTCGCACCGACACTCCTTCCCGCACTCGGCGCGGAAGGAATCATCGGCTTCGCGATAGCAGTCCTCGTCGGCGGGGCACTCGGCGCGGCGTTATCCTACGTCGCGCTGTCCTTTGCGACGGCGATACCGGCCTTCGTCGTCGGCGCGTATCTCGGCCTCTACGTCATCACGCCCATCTTCACCAGCGGCGGCCTCATCAAGTGGCTCGTCATGATCGTCGCCGGTATCGTCGGGTCGGTCATCGGCTTCGCGCTGACGAAGTACGCGCTCATGTTCATCACCGCCTTCATCGGGTCGGCGCTCGCGAGCACCCAGGTCCAGATGGGCGACTTCACGGCGGCCCGCGAGAGCCTCTCGCCGGAACCCATCCTCTTCGACCCGCTGGCGACGACCGGCGTTTTCGGCGTCGAGGTGCCGCTTTTCGGCGTCCTCTTCGTCCTCGGTGTCCTCTCGCAAATCGGCCTGTTCAAACTGGGCTGGGTGGCGAAGTTCGCGACCATCGTCCCCGGCGTCGGCAGTGTCTTCGGTAGCAGCGAGGAGAGCTAATCCGTCGCCTCACCCGATTTTCTCCAACTTCGGAAGACGCGTTCGACGCTCCCGGCGAGCAGCGCCGCGAGAAGAACGAGTGGCCACGCGAGAAAGGCCAGTTCGATGGGCGTCCCGGGCAGCGGAACGACGGGGCTCCGAAGCAGGAGCCACGTCCGGAAGGCCGCGGAGGCGAGGACGCCGAGGGCGAGAAGCATCGGCGCGAGAAGCCGATACCGCGCGTAGAGCGTCGCAACCGTCCCGCCCACGGCAGCACCCCCGATGACGGTATACAGGAACAGCGGACCGACAAGCGGGTCCGAGAGCAGTTCACCGAGGCCGTCAAGGGCCATGATGCCGCCGGCGAACAGCCCCACGACGGTGATGACGACCCCCGAAAGCGCGCCGATAGCGGCGACGCGCTTGGTCCGCGGCGTCGGCTCGCCGATGGGGGTGATATCGGACGACATACCGGCCCGTCTTCCGGAAGTGGCATAATCGTTGTCCGGCCCGCAACGGTGGATATTTTGCCGCGCGTCACCCTCGTTCGGGTATGCGCGATTTCGTCGTCGTGGGTGCCGGTCCAGCAGGGTCCCGCTTTGCCCGCTCCGCCGCCGAGGACGGCCACGACGTCCTCGTTCTCGAATCCGGAGAGATAGGCCGGCCGCTGGCCTGTTCCGGCCACGTGAGTCTGGATATCTGGGATTTTGTCCCCGAGGAAGCCCGCGACGACCTCTTTCAGAACGCCATCTACGGCGCGCGGTTCCACCTCGGCGGCGCCGACAGCGAGGCCCATCGTTTTTATAAGGACGAGCCGGTCTCCAACGCCATCGACCGGGTGGGACTAGACAAGACGCTCGCCCGCTGTGCCGAAGAGGCGGGCGCCGACGTTCGTGACGGCCACACTGTGACGGCCGTCGACGAGAAACCGGGAGGCGTCGATGTGACCGCCAGCGGCCCCGACGGCGTCGAAACCTTCGAGGCTCACATGGTCTGTGGCGCCGACGGCCCCCGCTCGCGGGTCCGCGACGAGGTGGGGCTGCCCGAACCCGCAGAACTCCTCCACGGCGTCTTGGGCTTCGAGTTCGAACCGGACCATCAGGACTTCGTCGACGTCCATCTCACGGTCCCGCGCTTCTTCGCGTGGCGCATCCCTCGCGGCGACGCGGGCGTCGAATACGGGCTTGCGGTCCGCCCCGGCGACGACGCCCCACAGCGGTTCGACGACCTGATTGCCGACTACGACGCCGACATCGACAAGCGGTGTTCGGGCGCCATCCCCATCGGCCCGCCGGACCGCACGGTCGGCAAGCGCTCCTTCCTCGTCGGCGACGCCGCGGCCCAGACCAAACCCTTCACCGGCGGCGGGATTCTCTACGGAATGCGCGCCGCCGACATCGCCGCCCGGGAAATCGACCCCCGACAGCCGGCGACGCTGGACGACTACGAGCGGTCGTGGCGCGACGAGTTGCGAAACGACCAGCGGCTTGGGTCGCTCGTCCGGGCCGGCTACTCGATGCCGCGACCCATCCAGCGGGCCGGGATGCGCGCCTTCTCGGGGGAAATCGCGGTCCATATGGACCGCCCGACCTCGCTGTTCTCGAAGGCCCAGTTGCGGGCGCTGTTGTCGTGGAACTGACCGAACCTCGGTGGCTTTCGTGGCACTAATCCCCGCTGGCCGCCAAACCCGGATATGACCGCGCCGACCGCCGACGGGACGCCCCGCACCGAGGGCCCCTTCCGGGTCCTCCGGGGCCGCGACGACGATGAGTGGCTCCTGCTGGACGTCGAATCGGCGGACCCGACCTACGTTTCCCGTGATGCGCTGCCCGACGACGTCGCGGTGGGCAACCGCGTCGAGGCCGACATCTCCTGGGACGGCGACGAGCCCGTCGTCGAATCGGCCGCCATCGACACCCGGACCACCTTCGAGTTCGTCCGCACCGAGGAACCCATCTTCGAGGCCGCACAGAGCTGTTTCGAGGAGGCCCGCGCCGAGGGCGAGGCGATGAACTCCCGTGTGACGTACAACACCGACAACGAGGCCAACGGCGTCGTCTACACCTTCGCCGACCAGTCCGGGAGTCAGGACCTCTTCGTCGAGTTCCGCGACGGCCACAAACCCCTCGAACCGCTGGTCGCCCGGGCGGCCCACCCCGAGGAGGTCGACCCGCCGTTTTCGGTTTTCGTTATCGACCCCCAAGAGCCGTTCATCGTCGTCTACATCGTCTTGGAGCCCGACGGCCTGCTCGACGAGACGGTACGGGATACCTACCTGTAGTCGACGCCGACACACCCGGCCGACCACACCTTTATACAGGAACCACGCGCCCTCACGCGTATGCACGAGGTCTACGAGAACGTCGTCCGGTTCGAGGAGACGGACGCACAGGGCATCGTCTTCTACGGCAACTACGTCACCTTTCAGGACGAGACCTTCACCGCGTATCTGGAGGCCATCGGCTACCCCTACAGTTCGCTGAAGGAGGCCGACTGGGACGTCCACGTCGTCCACATCGACCTCGATTATCGACGGTCGGCGGAGTTCCGGGACAGATTACGGAACGCGGTTCGTGTCTCGGCCATCACGGAGTCCAGCATCGAGTTCGAATACGAGTGCCGCAACGACGAGGGCGAGGTCCTCGTCGAGGGCGGCGTCGTCCACGTCGCCGTCGACGAGTCCGGCGAACCCACCCGCGTCCCCGACGAGTTCCGCGAAGCCGTCGTCGACTTCCAGGACGTCGCACCGGACCCGGTGTAGGCGGCAGGTTCTTTTCGCTCGGCCCGAACGAAGAGGTATGTCCGAGGTCGTCGACCGTCTCGAACGCAACCTGATGAGCCTCGGGGTCTACGTCGAGGACCACGCCGTCGAAACGCCCGAGGACACCGATGATGTCGTTCACGTCGAGTACGAAACCGCCGCGGACGGCCTCGCACAGGGTGACATCGGCAACGTCTGTTCGGAACTGGTCGAAGCCCACGAGGCCGGCTGGGAACCCAAAACGGTCCACTGCTGGGTGTTCAACACCGACGGCGGCTTCCACGGCGAGTGGGAGGCCCGCGCCGGCTGGTTCCGCGCGCTGGCCAACGGCGACATCTCCGAGACGGACTTCTCGACGCTCGTGCTGTCGACCCGCGAGCCGGCCGAGGAGCCCCCCGCGGAAGTGCCGGCGTTCGGTCCCGAACCGCAGGAAACCGGCTAGCCCGCCTGCCGAGACGAATCGTACACGTCTGAGTGTCAGAGGCGTAGCACTCAAGAGAGCCACTCACATAGCCGGAGGTAGTGACTCAGGACGCCCTCACGATACTCTTCGGCGACCCCTTCGCCGTGATGAACACCATCGGGTTGGTCGCGTTCGCCCTCGTCGGGTCGTCGAAGGCGATCCGTGAGGAGTTCGACCTGCTGGGCATCACCATCGTCGGACTGGCGATGGCCTTTGCCGGCGGCGCGACCCGCGACCTCCTCGTGACGCGCGTTCCGCTGGCCCTCCAGTCGCCCATCGAAATCAGTCTCGGCCTCCTCGGCGTCGGCCTGGCAATCGGACTCAACGTCGTGTTGACGTCCCCGGAGACCCATCCGATTACGCTGGTCGCCGACGCCATCGGCCTCGCTGCCTTCGCGACGACGGGGGCTATCGTCGCAACCGAGGCGGGGGTTTCGGTGTTCGGTATCGTCGCCATCGCGACCATCAACGCCGTCGGTGGGGGGGCGCTCGCGGATATCCTGCTGGACCGCGCCCCCTTCATCCTCTTCGAGGACTTCTATGCGAGTTGTGCCGTCCTCGGCGGTGTGGCGTACTGGGTCGTGGGCGCGCTCGGCGCGACCGGGGGGACGGCCGCTGTGGTGTGCGCCGTCGTGACCGTCGGCACTCGGTTGGTCGCGGTGGTCTACGACTGGCACCTGCCGACGGTCCAGACGTTGGGACAGTTGGGTAAGTAACAGCGCCTTACTCGATATCCGCCAGAATCGCCTCGGCGTGGCCCTCGGGGTCGACGCCTTCGTAGACGGCCTCGATTGTGCCGTCGTTGACGACGAAGGTGTTCCGGAAGACGCCGTCGAAGGTGTTACCGAACATGTTCTTCTCGCCGTAGGAATCGTATTTCGTGGCGACGGTACCGTCCTCGTCGGAGAGCAGGTCGATGGGTAAATCGTACTTCTCGGCGAACGCCGCGAGGTCCGAGACGGGGTCGTCGCTGATGCCGAGGACCGCAATATTCCGCTCCGCGTAGTCGTCCCAGTTGTCCCGGAAGTTGCAGGCCTCGGTCGTACAGCCGGGGGTGTCCGCGCGGGGGTAGAAGTAGACGACGACGCGGCCGTCGAAGTCGGAGAGCCGCACCGTCTCCCCGTCCTGATTTTCGAGTTCGAAGTCGGGGGCTTCGTCGCCGGGTTCGAGCATACCGATGCTGGACGGCGAGGGGCCAAACCGGTTGCGGATGGCCACCGCGGACCGCCCGCCAGTCTTCGAGTGGGGCGTTAGCAAGGCTTTATGAATGGTGCTACCAATGTACGGCTATGCGCTTCGAAGACGATACGGTGTTCATCACCGGTGCGGGTTCGGGAATCGGACGTGCGACCGCGACCGCGGTCGCCGAAGAAGGCGGGTTCGTCGTCGCGACGGACATCAACGAAGAGGGCGGCCAGAAAACCGTCGACGCCGTCGAGGCGGCCGGCGGCGAGGCCGTCTTCCACGAACTCGACGTGACCGACGCCGAGGAGTTCGACGCCGTCATCGAGACGGCCGTCGACGAGTACGGTCTCGACGCGCTGGTCAACAACGCCGGCGTCGGCCACCCGCCGGCCTACACCGAGGACGTCACCGACACGATGTTCGACTACGTGATGGACGTGAACCTCCGGGGCGTCTGGAACGGCTGTCAGGCCGCCCTGCCGCATCTCAAGGAACAGGAGGACGGCGCCATCGTCAACGTCGGGTCGCTCGCCTCCTTCCTCGGCCTGCCGAAACAGGCCGTCTACTCGCTGACGAAGGGGGCGGTCCTGAACCTGACGCGGGCCATCGCCGCCGAAGCGGGGCCGAAGGGCGTCCGCGCCAACGCCGTCTGTCCCGGCTTCATCGAGACGCCGCTGGGCAACCAGTACTTCGACTCACAGGAGGACCCCGAAGAGGCCAAGGAACGCGCCGCCCAGCAGTACCCCCTCAAGCGCCTCGGCGAACCCGAGGAGGTCGCCGACGCCATCTCCTTCCTGCTCTCGGATGAGGCCTCCTTCGTCACGGGCCACGGCCTCGTCGTCGACGGCGGCTTCTCGACGAGTTAGGCCGAGGCTTCTTGGCATACCACGCGGTTTTTCGAATATGGCGGGACTGGCCCTGCCGACCCTTTCCGACGTCGGGACGCTCGGTTATGCCGTCTACCTGCTGGTGGCGTTCGCCACCCACGCCTTCGTCGGCTACGTCCTCGCCGCGACGCTGACCGACGCGCGGCCGGCAATCGGCGGCGTCGTCGGTCTCGCACCCGACGCCGACTTCCTCTTTCCCGCCGAACTCGGCTTCCCGTTCCTCCACCGGGGCATCACCCACACACCCGTACTCGCCGCCGCCTGTCTGCTCGTCGGCTATGCGCTCGATGTCGACGAGGGGGTCCTCGCGGCGGTCGGTCTCGCCTACTGTTCGCACCTCTGCATCGACAGCCTCACGCCGAAGGGCATCATGTGGCTCTACCCGCTCTCCGAGACCGCCTTCAGCACCGCCATCGGCGGCCATTCGGCGCTCCCGACGGCGGTCATCTGGGCGCTTTTCGGCGGCCTCTACGTTACCTACCGACGCCTCCCGGCGAACACGCTCACCGAGGCCCTTCGCAGGGGTTCGTTCGCCGAGTGAACTGTTCGCATACCCGAACAACGCTTTTGAGAGCGCCGCCGAATTAGGCGACCATGTCCGACCGCGAGTTCCTCACACCGCCCCCGCTGGAACCCGGCGACAGCGTCGCCGTCATCGCCCCTTCCAGCGGCGGCGCTCACGATGCCCCGCACGTCTTCGAACTCGGCCTCCAGCGTCTCCGCGACGCGTTCGACCTCGAACCGGTCGTCTATCCGACCGCCCGACAGAGCAACGGCTTCCTCGCCGATAGCCCGCGGGCGCGGGCCGCCGACGTCCACGCCGCGTTCCGGGACCCCGAAATCAGCGGCGTCATCGCCACCATCGGCGGCGCCGACCAGTTGCGAATCCTCCGCCACGTCGACCCCGAGGTCCTCCGGAACAACCCCAAGCGGTTCTACGGGATGAGCGACAACACCAACCTCAACCTCCTGTCGTGGACCGCTGGCCTCGTCTCGTATAACGGCGCCCAACTGATGAACGAACTCGCCGTCCCCGGCGACCTGCCCGCCTACACCGAACGCTACTGCCGACGGGCCTTCTTCGAGGACTCGCTGGGCGAACTCGACGAAAGCGACGAGTGGACCGACGAACCCACGACCTGGTGGACCAACCCCGAAGAGATGGGGTCGCCGCCGGAATACGAGGCCAATCCAGGCTGGCGCTGGCACGGCGGCACCGAGGCCGTCGAAGGGCGACTCTGGGGCGGCAACCGCTCCATCGTCGAGTGGCACCTGGCGACCGACCGCTACCTGCCCGCCCCCGAGGCGCTGGACGGCGCCGTGCTCTGTCTGGAGACCGCCGAGACGATTCCCGACCCCGACATGGTCGGGGCGACGCTGATGTGTCTCGGCGAACGCGGCCTGCTGGAGCGGTTCGACGGCGTCCTCGTCGGCCGGCCGCCGACCCGGAGTTACCGGAAAGAGCCGCCCCGCGAGGAACGTGAGGCCTACCGCGAGCGACTCTACGAGGCGATAATCGAGGAGGTGGGACGGTACAACCCCGAGGCGCCCGTCGTGTGCGGCCTCGATTGGGGCCATACGACCCCCATCGCGCCGCTGCCCATCGGCGGGCGGGTCAGTCTCGACCCGGCGGCGGAGACGATTCGGTTCGAATAGCCGACGGGGCACCACGCGTCACCACACACACCCCACACTGACTACTAAACGCGCGGCGCCCGAATCGTGAATATGCGCCGGCCGCTCGTCGGCGACCCGCCCGACTACACGCTGGACGACACCGAGGTGCCGTGGGTCCTCGGCACGCAACTGACGGCCGAATCCGGCCCCCTCGCCCGAGCGCCCGAGGGCAGTCGCGTCCTCATGGTCGAGGCCCACGACTTCGCCCGGCGGAAGCCCTACCATCACCACAAACTCACGCTCGTCTTCGCGGCGATGCAGGCCTTCCGTGACCGGCTTGAGGCTGCGGGCTACGACGTCGTATATATACGGGCAAATACCTTCGGCGAGGCGCTGGACGAGTTCTTCGGCCGCTATCCAGAGACGACGCTCGTTCTCATGCGTTCGCCGAGCCACGGCGCCGAGCGTCGATTGCGCGAACTCGCCGACAAAGCGGGCGGTGACCTCCGCGTCGTCGACAACGAACTGTTCGTCAGCACCCGCCGGACCTTCGACGAGTGGGCCAATGGCCGCGAAGCGCCGTTCCGCCACGAGGAGTTCTACCGATGGATGCGACGCGAGACGGGCGTCCTGATGGACGGCGACGACCCCGAGGGCGGCGACTGGAACTACGACGAGGCGAACCGCGAGTTCCCGCCCGACGACTGGGAGGCCCCGCCGAAACCGCCCGTCGACCACGACGAGGGGGTTCGCGAGGTTCACGAGTGGGTCGGCGAGGCGTTCGAGGTGTGGGGCAGCGACGCGTTCGCAGGCGAGAGCGACGAAGGATTCGTCTGGCCGGTCACCCGCGAGGGCGCTCGCGACGTTCTGGACCACTTCATCGACGAACGCCTCCCCGAGTTCGGCCCGTATCAGGACGCCATGCGCGCCGACGAGTGGGCGATGGCCCACGCGCTGCTGTCCCCAGCCATCAACCTCGGCCTGCTGCACCCCGTCGAAGTCATCGAGGCCACCGAAGCGGCCTTCGAGGAGCGCGACCTGCCGCTGCCGTCCGTGGAGGGGTTCGTCCGGCAGGTCCTCGGCTGGCGGGAGTTCATGCGCCACGTCTACCGCCACGCGATGCCCGAGTTGGCCGACGCCAACCAACTCGGTGCCGACCGGGACCTCCCGGAGTGCTACTGGAGCGGCGACACCGCGATGAACTGCCTCGCCGAAACCGTCGACGACGTCCGGTCGCGGGGCTACTCCCACCACATCCAGCGGCTGATGGTCCTGTCGAACTTCGCGACGCTGTGGGGCGTCGACCCCGCCGAACTCAACGACTGGTTCCACGCGGCCTACGTCGACGCCTACCACTGGGTGACGACGCCGAACGTCGTCGAGATGGGGTCGTACGGCCACGGCGTCTTCGCCACCAAACCCTACGTCTCATCGGCGAACTACCTCACCGAGCTGTCCGACTACTGCGCGGGGTGTCGGTACGACCCCGAGGCCGACACCGGTGCTGACGCCTGCCCGTTCAACGCACTCTACTGGGACTTCCTGGACCGTAACGAGGAGCCGCTTCGCTCGAATCACCGGATGGGACTCATGTACAGCCACGTCGACGAGAAACGCGAATCGGGCGAGATGACAGACATACGCGAGCGAGTCGCCGAACTGCGCGAGATGGCCGACGCGGGTGACCTATGAAAAGTACGGCGCGAAACCGGTCGGCTACCGCCGGATGACGGCCACCGCGACGATAGCGAGAAGCGCGGCGATGACGCCGAAGCCGGGACCGTCGCCGTTGGTGCCGTCGGTCGTCTCGGTCGGTTCGGTCGCCGTCTGCTCGTCGGCCGGGACGATACCGTTGACGACGACGGGGTCGCTTTCGAGGTCGTCGCCGACCGCACGGAACTCGTTTTCGCCCGCCGATTCGATGGTGACGGTGAGTTGACCGTTAGCGTCGGTTTCGCCGACCGCCTGGCCGTTCCGCTGGACGGTGATGTTCGGCAGCGGTTCGCTGTAGGCGTTGACTACCTGCAGGGTCGTCACCTCGCCGACCACGACCTGCGTGTTCTGCGGTTCGACCGTCAACGTCGGCACGCGTTGGGTGGCGATTTCGACCGACCGGTCGGATTCCCGGACGGTGAGTTGCTGACTGGACTCCGTGTAGTTTTCCTTCGTGACGGTGACCCGGTAGTCGGTATTTACCGGGACACTGAGCGACGCGGTGCCGCCGGAGGCCCGAACGCGTGCGACTTCGCCGTCAGCATCGTCGAGTTGCACCACGGCGTTTTCGAGCCGTTCCGCCGGGTCGAAGTGGTCGTCGACGACCGTCACATCGAGACGCACGGTACCGCGCTCCAGCGATATCTCGTGGGTTCCATCGGTGCGAACCCGCTCGGAGATGGACTCGCGGTAGTAGCCGGGCTTGACCGCCTCGATCTGATAGCGGCCCTGCTCTATCGTGTCCGTCTCGAAGCGGCCGTCGGCGTCCGTCTGTCCCGTGGCGACCGTCCGGCCGTCCCGCCGGAGTTCGACGGTCGTGTTGACGAGAGACTGGTTCTCGCTGTCGGTCACCACGACGGTGGCCTGCCCCTTCTGCGAGACGCGAACGGTCACGTCCTGTTCGGAGGCGTCCTCGACGGTGACCGGGAAGTTACGAGTGTACTCCTCGTGGTCAACATCTATCGATACATCGGCGCCCTGGGGGACGTCGACGAACGCGCGCCCGTTGCTCGCGGTCGTCGCCGTCTGTTCACCGTCGTCCCACGTCGCAGTGACGGTAGCGTCGTCGACCGCCGCGTCGCTTTGGTCGACGACGGAGACGGTCAACGTGACCTGCGATTGGGTCGCTGCAGCCGTCGGCGTAATCAAAAGACAGCCGACCATCGCCGCGGCGATGGCCAGACTCACCAGCCGGTACATATCGGAGCCTCCGTGCGGGACTACTTAGTTTGGCCGGGCCGTTTCAACAGTCGATTCCGGGCGGAAAAGAAGATTATATCGCCGTCTTAGCGGTGCCGCGCCGCGATGAGCGAGGATGCCAGCGCCGCGAGCGCCGCGAGGGCGCCGAAGCCGGCGCCGTCGCCCTGCGAGCTATCGTCGGGCGACTGCGTCTCGGTCGACTCGCTTTCGGTGGCCGTCGACCCGTCCTCGGTCGGCGTCGCGTCGTCCTGACTGCTCAACTGGACGTTCCGCGCCGAGAAGTGGTCGATACCGATGGCCACGTCGACGGTCGCTTCCGCACTGGAGGACTGGGCGACGTAGTAGCGGGGCTGGTCGCCCTCCGTGGCCGACTGTTCGACCGCGCTGTAGGAGTCGGCCTGTGCCGCGGCCTCGCCGTCGACGGTGACGGTGAGGTCCTCGGCGTTCTCGAAGGCCGCCTCCGAGACCGACGTCAGCACGACCTTCCCCTGACTCCGGGTCCGCTCGACGGTCATGTTGATCTCGTTTTCGGCCGTCGAGGCAACCTCGACGGAGGTGTCGTTACCGTACTCGATGGCTTCGACCGCCGTCTCACCGCCGGATTCGGCGGACTGCTGGACGTAGACTTCGGCGGTCGCCGTGCCGTTCTGAATCATCTGCTCGGCCTCCTCGTCGTTCTCGGAGCGCTCGTCGTTGTACTGTCGGTAGACGAGTTGGCTGTCCTCGTAGACTTCAGCCGTCACGTCCCCGTTGTCGTCGACGGCGACGCTGCCCTCACCGACGACGATGAAGGCGCCCTGACTGCCGTCGTCCTTGGTGACGACCACGCGCTCGTCGCTTTCAGCCTGCGCATCGGCGTTACTGGAGACGTTCACCGCGACGACCTGGTTACCGTCGGTCGCCTGGAACTGGACGACGCCCCGCTGGGTGTCGTGGGTCTGCATCTCGCCGCCGCTCTCGAATCCGAGCGTGACGCTCGCGTCGGTCTGGCTTCGGCTGCCGATGGTCGCACCGACGATGTCGGCCGCGAGGGCTGCGCCGACACTGGTCTCGACGCCGATACCGGTTTGGCTTCGGGCCTCACCGGCCGACTGCATCGTCACGTTCTCGACGATGACGTTCCCGTCGACCGCGTAATCCGCGACGGCGTTACTCTGCTGGTCGAATTCGACGTGTGTTCCGGCATACGCTTCGCCTTCCGCGGACTGGGCCGCTGCCGGTGCTGCGGCCGTCCCCACCATGGAGACGACCAGCAGCGCCGACAGCAGTATCGCTCGGTATCGCATACGTGAAACGTTCCGTTCGGCAGAAATAAGCTTCTTGGCCGATGCGGCAACGTCTGCCGTTCACGTACTGCGATTTTGTTTATAGAACGGAGGTATTCCGGGTATGCCCGATGTTTGATAAGAGGGGCGAAACCGCAACGGGAGGCCCAGCAAGGCCGTCGGCAAGAAAAAGGAACGGTGCCTATGCGTGTCGGCGGGCCGCAAGCAGGGTGCCGACGACCGCAAGCAGCGCGATGACGGGACCGAAGCCGGCGCCGTCGCCGTCGGTCATGCCGCCGTCACCGCCGCCACCGTCGCTTTGCATCGCGACGTTCCGTTCCGAGAAGTGGTCGATACCGATGGCCACGTCGGTCGTCGCCTCCGCACTGGAGGACTGGGCGACGTAGTAGCGGGGCTGGTCGCCCTCCGCGGCGGACTGCTGGACCGCGCTGTAGGAGTCGGCCTGTGCCGCGGCCTCGCCGTCGACGGTGACGGTGAGGTCCTCGGCGTTCTCGAAGGCCGCCTCCGAGACCGTCGTCAGGATGACCTTCCCCTGACTCTGGCTCCGCTCAACCGTCATGTTGACCTGACTTTCGGAGGCGCTGGCGATTTCGACGGAAGTGTCCTCGCCGTATTCGACGGCGTCAGCGACGGTCTCCTCGCCGCCTTCCTGAGACTGCTGGACGTAGACCTCGGCGGTCGCCGTGCCGTTCTGAATCATCCGCTCGGTCGTCTCGTCGTCGTCGCTCCGCTCGCCATCGTACTGGCGGTAGACGAGTTGGCTGCCCTGCTCGATGTCGGCGTTGACGTCGCCTTCCTCGTTGACGACGACTTCGCCGTCACCGACGACGATGAAGGTACCCTGACTGCCGTCGTCTTTGGTGACGACGACGCGCTCGTCGCTTTCCGACTCCGCGTCACCGCTGACGTTGACGTTGACGACCTGACTCTGGCCGTCCGCGCGGACCTGAATGATGCCGCGCTGGTTGTCGTGGGTCTCCATCTCGGCGCCGCTTTCGGACCGAATCGTCGCGCTGGCGCGGGTCTGGCTCTGAAGTTCCAGTCCCGCCGCGTCGATGTCGGTGGTCGCTTCCAGCCCGGCGTCGAGGCCACCGCTGCTTTCGGCCTCGCTGGCGGACTGTACGGTCACGTTCTCGACGATGACGTTCCCGTCAACCGCGTAATCCGCGACGGCGTTGCCCGTCGTCTGGAACTCGATGTTCGCGCCACTGTACGCCTCGCCGTCAGCCTGCTGGGTCGCGGCGGCCGGCGCCGCCGCCATCGTGACCATCGAAACGGCCACGAGGAGTGCTAATGCCGTTGCTTTGAGCCTCATGTCCGGCTTTCCCGCGGCTCGACGCATAAATTATGTGGCCAATCAAGGGACGGATTACCACGCCGGATGGACGGCCCGAGCGGCCCCTCGATGGCCGGTACACGCAACGGTTAAAACGTCGACTGACTAGTCAGTCAATAATGGTCGAGGAGACACGGGAGCGCATCATGGAGGCCACCTACCGGGCCCTCTGTGAACACGGCTACGCCTCCCTGACGATGCAGGACATCGCCGACGAGTGTGACTGCAGCAAGTCGCTGCTACACTACCACTTCGACACGAAGGAGGACCTGCTCGTTGCGCTGCTCGCGTATCTCCTCGAACGGTTCGAGGAACGGGTCGCCACCGACGGCGACCCTCGTGACCGACTCATCGACCTCGTCGACGCGTTCCTCTTCGGCGACGAGCGCAGCCGCGAGGAACACCGCGCCTTCCATACCGCCCTGCTGGAACTCCGCGCGCAAGCCCCCCACAACGACGCCTTCCGTGACCAGTTGGCCGAAAACGACGCGCAGATTCACGCGACGGTCGCCGCCGTCATCGACCGCGGTATCGACGACGGCCGCTTCCGAAACGTCGACGCGGCGCGCGTTTCGGCCCACCTGCTCGCGGCGATTCAGGGCGCACGCATCCGCTGGGTCACCCTCGGACACGATACCGCGCTCGAACCCGTCCGCGAGGCGCTGGTCAGCGACGTCATCGACGGCTGGCTGGTCTCCGGATGAAAGACCGGTCGGTCAACGTCACCGACGGCGACCTCTTCAAACCCCTTCTGGTGCTGTCGGCACCCATCATCGGCTCGCAGGTCCTGCAGGTCGCCTACAACCTCGCCGACACCTTCTGGGTCGGCCAACTGGGCGCCGACGCCGTCGCCGCCCTCTCGTATTCGTGGGCCATCGTCTTCCTGATGGTCTCGGTCGGCGGCGGCCTCACCACCGCCGGGACCGTGCTGGTCTCCCAGCACAAGGGGTCGGGCGACTTCCGGCAGTCCCACCACGTCGCCGGCCAGACGATTTCCTTCGTTACCATCGTCGCCGTCGTCTTCGCCGCCGTCGGCTACGTCGCCGCGCCCTACCTGCTCGCGCTCATCGGCGCCACGCCGGGGACCGCACCCCACACCTTTGCCACCGACTACACCCGCGTCATCTTCCTCGGCGTCGTCTTCATGTTCTGGTTCTTCATCTTCGACGCACTGATGCGCGGCTGGGGCGACACCCGAACCCCGCTCTACCTGATGGCCGGCAGCGCGACGCTGAACGTCGTTTTGGACCCCTTCCTCATCCTCGGGTTCGTCGACAACCCCCTCTTCGTGTGGGCCGGCATGGAGGCCCTCCAGACCCAACTGTTCGCGCTGACCGGCTTCGATGGCTTCGGCGTCATGGGTGCGGCCATCGCCACCGTCATCGCCCGCTTCTTCCCGGCCGGCATCGGAATGTACCTCCTGCTGTTCGGCGACGTCGGCCTCTCGCCGTCGCCCAGCGACTTCCTCCTGAAGGCCGACACCGTCAAGAAAATCCTCGATATCGGCGCGCCGACCGGCGCCGAACAGGGGATGCGCGCCGGCGGCATCGCCGCGATGACCGCCATCATCGCACTGGCCGGCGACGACGCCGTCGCCGCCTACGGCATCGTCAACCGCCTCGCCTCCCTGCTCTTCCTGCCGGCGCTGGGCTTCGCCCGCGGCACCGAAACCGTCGTCGGCCAGAACCTCGGCGCCCGGCAACCCGAGCGCGCCAAACGCGCCGTCCTGCTCGCGGCCGCGACCGTTTCCGGGGCCTTCCTCGTCGTCGTCACCATCGCCTACCCCTTCGCCGAATCCATCACCGGCGTCTTCCTCCCGCCCGGCGAGGCCGCCTCCGAGACCGTCATCGAATACGGCGCCGCCTACATCCGCATCGCCGGCCCCGCCTACGTCTTTTTGGGCGTCTTCCAGATTACGCTGGGCGGCTTCCGCGGCTCCGGGTCGACCCGTACCGCGATGCTGCTGTCGGTCCAGGAGCTGTGGGTCTTCCGCATCCCGCTTTCCTTCGCGTTCATCACCGTCCTCGGCTGGGGCGTCATCGGCGTCTGGTACGCCGTCGCCATCTCCTTCGTCATCAGCGCGCTGACGACCGGCGCGTGGTTCCTCCGCGGTACCTGGACCGACAACGTCGTCGACCCCGAGGACGTCGACGCGCCCGGGGATATCGAGGTTGCGGACGACTAGCCACTTTTTGCACTTCCTTCGCGCGCCTTCGGCGCGCTCAGTCAGCGTGGCGGCGAAGCCGCCACGTCATAAGGTCGCGGCGTAGCCGCGACCCAGGGCAAAAACGTGGTGAAAATATGCGCGCCTCGGGGGCGCTTTTCAAGCGCCCCGCTCGGCGGATACTACCTATAAATAAAATCGGCTATCGCTCAAGTAGGCTTCACGTCCTCGGCAACCTCGGCGACTTCTGCGGCGTTGAACGCCGCCATCGGACCCGTCGTCGTCTGCACGAGGGCGTCGGCAGCCAGCGCCGACCGAAGCGCGGTTTTCGCCGTGCCATCGGCAAGCGCCGCGAGGAACGCCCCCACGAAGGCGTCGGCGCCGCCCGTCTCGTCGACCGCGTCCACCTCGACCGTCGCGAGTTCGCTGACCGTCGAATCCTGCCACGCCGCGGCGTCGTGGGGGCGCCGCATCGCCACCACGTCGAGGCCGTGTTCCGACGCGAGCGCGTGAGTCACCTGCGTCGGTTCCCCCGAGCGGTCGAAGACCGCCTCGACCGCCGAAGCGGAGGCGATGAGGACGTCGACGGCCGGCAACACCCGCTCCAGACGGTCACGGGCCGACTCGATGTCGTCCCACTCGTCGGTCTCCAGCAGGCCGACTGCCGTCCTCGCGCCGTTCTCGTGGGCCGTCTGGATGAACTTCGCGGTCGATTCCGCGAGCGCCCGCGGGCCCTGCAGCGTCGTCGCCGTCACGTAGGCCGTATCCGCCTCAGCGATGGGAGCCGTCGAGAGGTTCGACAGTGTGAGTTCCTCGACGGCCTCGCCCGCCAGGTCGGTGATTCTGGCGTCCGCACGCGGGGAGGCCCCGCGCTCGAAGAAGGAGATTCCCTGCCGGTCGTCGGCCCGTTCGGCGACGACATCGACGTCGTGGGCGCGCAGTTCCGCGGCGACTCGCCGGCCGAGCGGGCCGTCGGGAAGCCGGGAGAGCCACGTCGACTCGGCGCCGAGACGACCCGCGGCGACCGCGGCGTTGGCCTCCGGCCCCGTCACGCTCACGTCGAGCCGTTGGGCCGTTTCGAGCCGTTCGCGACCCGGCGGTGTCAAGCGAAGCGCCGCGCCGCCGAGGGTAACGAGTTGCATAGCCGAGACATCTCGCGGCGACCCTATAAGTAGCCGTGCCGACACGAGCGCCGAGGTGGTGTGACGGTGGCTGTCCGAGTCGCCGCTGATAAATCGGAGCCACGCGTACACGCCGTATGGACAAGCCATCTGTCGACGCGTTCGGCTCCCGGCGGTCGACGCTCCGGGGACCGAACGGCGCGGTCGCAACGAGCCAGCCGCTGGCGGCGCAGGCGGGCCTCCGCACGCTGCAGGACGGCGGCAACGCCTTCGACGCCGCGGTCGCGACGGCAGCGGCGCTGAACGTCACCGAACCCACCTCGACGGGGCTCGGCGGTGACGCCTTCATGCTGTACAAGAGCGCGGACGGCGAGGTCGGCGCGATGCGGGCCTGCGGCGGTGCGCCCGCCAACGCGACCCGCGAGAAGGTCCGCGAGGCCGTCGCCGACGAACAGGGCATCGACCCAAGCGAGGCCGAGATGCCCCGCACGGGCGCCCACGCGGTGACCGTCCCCGGCACCGCCCGCGGCTGGGAGGCCACCGTCGAGGAGTTCGGCTACCTCGACCTCGCCGAGGTCCTCCAGCCGGCCATCGACTACGCGACGGACGGCTATCCGGTCACCGAGGTCATCGCCGACGCGTGGACGCAGGGCGAAGACCTGTTCGAGGACGCCCACGCCCGCGAGCAGTACCTCGTCGACGGCGAGCGCGCACCCGAACCCGGCGAGACGGTCCGCCTCGAAAACCTCGGCGAGTCGCTACAGGCTATTGCCGAAGAGGGCGCGGACGTGGTTTACGAGGGCTACATCGCCGAAGCAATCGCCGAGGAGGTCCAGAGCCACGGCGGCTTCCTGACCGTCGAGGACCTCGCGAACTTCGAGGTGGAGTTCCCCGACCCCGTCTCGACGACCTACGGCGACGCCGAAGTCTACGAACTCCCGCCGAACAATCAGGGCCTCATCGCGCTGGAAGCCTTAAATATCGCCGAGGAGTTGGGCGCCAGCGACTACGACGCCGATTCAGCGGCACGCGTCCATTACCTCGCCGAGGCGATGAAACGGGCCTTCCACGACGGCCACCGCTACATCACCGACCCGGATTTCGAGGAGATTCCGCCGCTCGGTTCGAAGGAGTGGGCCCGCGAGCGCGCCGAAAGCGTCGGCGAGACGGCCTCTGATGTCTCCTTCGGCGTCCCCGATTCCCACGCCGAGGATAGCGCGGGACATGGTCCCGCTGACCCTCGGGAACCGAACGTTCCCGAGGACGCCGATACGGTCCTGCTCTGTGTCGGCGACGACGAGGGCAACGTCGTCTCCTTCATCAACTCCCGCTTTGCGGGTTTCGGCAGCGGCCTCGTCGCCGGTCGGACGGGCATCGCCCTCCAGAACCGCGGGGCCTCCTTCTCGCTGGACGACGACCACCCCAACCGGCTGGAACCCGAAAAGCGGCCGTTCCACACGCTGATTCCCGGCATCCTCAAGCGCGGCGCCGAGGACTGGTCGGCCTTCGGCGTCATGGGCGGCTACATGCAACCGCAGGGACACCTCCAGACGCTCGTCGGGATGCTCGACGATGACCTGACGCTGCAGGAGGCGCTGGACCGCCCGCGCTGGCGCTACCGCGAGGATGGCCGCCTCGCCGTCGAAGCCCGGATGCCGACCGACGTCCAGAACGGCCTCCGGCGCCGCGGCCACGACGTCGAAGTGCTGCTACCGGGCATGTTCGGCGGCGCGCAGGTGGTCCGGAACGAGGACGGGTCCCTGTCGGGAGCCACCGAACCGCGAAAGGACGGGACGGTCGAGGTCTGGTAACTCGCCGCTGCGCGCGAACTTTTAACCGCCGCGTCCCGAAGAGTCGGTATGGAATGGCAGACCGACTGGAACCTCCGGGCCCGGATGGGCGTGACGATGTTCCTGCTGTTTGCGCTCTATCTGGTCTTCGTCGGCGTCCTGACGCTGTATTTCGATAACCTGCTGTTTGCAGCCCTCCTGCTCGGGGCCTTCTCGCTCGTGCAGTTCTTCTTCAGCGGCAAGCTCGCCCTGCGGTCGATGGGCGCAAAGACGGTCAGCGAAGACGAGTACCCACAACTCCACGCGCAGGTCTCGCGGCTCTCACAGCAGGCCGACCTGCCGAAACCCACCGTCGCCGTCGCCGATAGCCGGACGCCCAACGCCTTCGCGACCGGCCGGTCGCCGAAAAGCGGCGTCGTCTGCGTGACCACCGGCCTGCTCGACACCCTCGACGACGAGGAACTGGAGGGCGTGCTGGCCCACGAACTCGCCCACATCAAGAACCGCGACGTGGCGGTGATGACGATCGCCTCGTTCCTCTCGACGATCGCTTTCCTCATCGTCCGGTGGGGGTGGCTCTTCGGCGGCCGTGGGCGGAATCAGGCGCCGCTTTTCGTCGCCATCATCGTCTCGCTTCTGGTGTGGGTTATCTCCTTCCTGCTCATCCGCGCGCTCTCGCGGTACCGGGAGTTCGCCGCCGACCGCGGGGCGGCCGCGATTACGGGCAACCCCGCGGCGCTGGCGTCGGCCCTGATGAAAATCTCGGGGCGGATGGACAAGGTGCCCGAGGAGGACCTCCGCGAGCAGGCCGAGATGAACGCGTTCTTCATCATCCCGATTTCCAAGGGGTTCATCGGCTCGCTCGCCCGAACCCACCCGCCGACCGAAAAGCGCATCGAGGAACTGCGAAAGTTAGAGCGGCAGGCCGAAACGTAACTTCTGAAATCCGGCGCCGGTCAGACGTCGGCGCCGAACAGAACGACGTCGTCGGTGCCGGCGAACTCGACAGTCCCCTGCCGGAACGACCCGTCGTCGACGATGTCGGCGATGGCCGGGCCGTAGCTTTCGAGGTTCGAGTTTTCGAGACCTGCCGGCGGTTCGACGAAGTAGGTGAAGGTGACCTCCTTGTCGCCCTCGACGTCGGTGGTCGTGACGGGGGTGACACCGTCGGTCTCGGGGTTGGCGTCGAACTCGACGACCCCATCCTCGCTTTCGGTTCCCTCCCCGAACGGGAGTAGGTTCCAGTCGCTGGGGAAGCGGTCGCGGATGACCGCCTCGCCGTCGAGGTCCGTGACGGTGAGTCGGACGCGGTTGGCCTGTCGGCCGGTCACGACGGTGCTGTCGGTCGTGCGGCTACCCGTCGCCTGGAAACTCGGCAGCGGGAAGCTATCCGCGGGACTGAACGTCACGTCGAGGTCGAAGTGCGCCTGCACGTCCTGGCCGTTGATGGCGCCGGGGACGTTGACGAGTTTCGCGACGACGAACAGCGTCCGCTCGGTCGGGTCCGTGGCGTCGCCACGGTCGACGCTGACCGACACCTCGGCGGTCCCGTTGGCCCCGACGGCGCTGTCGAGGATGTTCGGTTCGCCGACGTCGGTCGGGTTCTCGGCGTCGTAGACGAACAGGTCGATGTGGGGGTCGCCCTTGGCGAGTCCGGCGTTGCCGCCGCCGTAGGAATCGAACGCCACGGAGGCGGTCAGGTCGCCGCCCGGTACCTCGACGAAGCCCGCGACGGCCCGCGAATCGAAGGGCACGTCGAGGCCGACGGTCTCCTCGTGGGTGACGCTGGTCTGCTCGTCGCCGAGGGAGATGTCGGCACCGAGCAGGTCGCGCGTAACCGCGTCGACGGCGGCGTCGGGATTGACGCGACCGTAGCCCTCGTAGGGGTCACGCTCGCCGTGGGTGTAGCCCGCCGGACTCGGCACCAACTGGGCGTTGTGGTACGGCGCAGCGGTGAAGGCCGTCGTCGATGCCGTCGACAGGATGACCTGTTTCAGCCGCATGGTCTCCTCGTGGCCCATCTCCGGGCCGGGTTCGGGCAGTGCAATCGAGTCGGGCGCGTCCTCCTCCATCGCCTGTGCGACCAGTCCTGCTACGCCGCAGACGTACGGCGAGGCCATCGACGTGCCACCGATGGAGCGGTGGTCACGGGCGAGCGTCGTGTCGTCGGTCGTCGCCCCGTCGATACTGGCGATATCCGCGCCGGGATCCGGATTAGCGGTCGCACGCACCAACTCGACGTTGTCAGGGGTCGGGGTGCCGACGCTGGGCACGTCAATCGGCGCGAGCGACCCCGGCAGGCCGAGCAGGACCGTCACGAGCGCGTCGGGTTTGATATCACCGCCCGGCGCCGTCACGTCCGGCTTGAAGTCAAAGCCGTCCTGGTTCTCGTTGAGTTGGCCGATACCGCCCGAGGAGTAGCCGGTAATGCCGTCGAAGGGGTCGGTCGCGACGACCGAAATCGCCTCGCCGACCGCCGCCGGCTCCCCGTTGCCGTTGGCCGGCGTCCAGGAGTTGCCCGCCGCCGCGACCGTGAGGATGCCGGCATCGGCCATGCTCCGAATGGCCGGTGCCGTGCTCGGCAGCGCGCCGAAGGCACTCAACGGCAGCCCGAGCAGCGGCCCCCACGACATGTTGACCGCACGGAGATTGAGCGTATCGCGAACGTCGGCGGCGATGTCCCCGAGGTCCTCGGCGGGGCCGCTGAGGCCCTGGAACCCGGCGAGGCTAAAGTTCGGCGCGACGCCGCCGTGGACCGTGGTGTCGTCCTCGGTCCGGTCACCATCCGTCTCCGCCGGATGCCTGTACGCCCCGACGGCGATTTTTTCCAGCCGGCCGGCCAGCGGATTGCCGGCCTGAGCCTGCTCGGCGGCGGGGAGTGCCGCCTCGGTCTCGACCGGTTTCACCCGGACGGTGTAGGTTGCCTCGCCCGCCTCGTGGACGGTCGGGGCGTCGGCGATGATGGAGTCGAATCGAAGCGGCGATTCGTGGATCGTCTCGCCGTCGTGGACGATTTCGATGACGACGCCCTGGCCGATTCCGCTGGCGAAGACGCTCGTGCCGGCGCGGGCGGTGACCTCGTATTCGAGGAAATCGGTCGGCAGCAGCGTCGCGTTCTCCTCGTGCATCTCGGTGCGGTCGGGGTCGATAGTCGACGCGCGGCCGGTCGCGGTCATGATACCCGAGACGTGTGAGCCGTGACCGTTCTGGTCGCGAGGCACGTCGAACGACCCGTAGGAGTCGGTCTCGCTGTACCAGGCGACGGTCTTGGGCGTCTGGCCGTCGATGGCCGCGTTCTCGGCGGGCAGGACGTCGCCCTCGAAGCCGGTCGTCTCGTAGACGGTGGCGAGTTCGGTCTCACCCGTATCTGCGACGGTCTGAAGGGCCGCCTCGATGTCCCAGGCGGCGACGCCGCGGGTCGGTTCGACGAGGAACCGATACGTCTCGCCGGCCTCGACCTCGATGGTCGCCTCGATGACGTTCTCCGAACGAACGTCGTCGACGTAGGTCGTTCCGAGGGTCTCGACGGCGACGAACTCGCCGTCGGCCTCGCGCTGGAGCGTCGCGCGAACGCTCGAAAGTTGTGCTTCGGGCGTGTTGACGTTCCAACTCAGGGTGGCGTCGATCTGGTAACCGATGACCGAGTCGCCGCCCTGTGGGTCGATACTGAACGTCGCCGTCTCGGCGCTGGAGAGGTTCTCGACGCTCGTTCCGGCGACCTGACCGCTGAACGTCAGCGTCTCGACGGTGGTCGCCTCGGTGACCGGAACCTGCTCGGTCGATTCCTCGACGGAGGACAGGTCGATACCGCCATCGCCGTCGGGGCTGATACGCAGTCCGTTCCAGGGCCCGAGGTCGGGATGGCGGGCGGCGACCCCGGAGTCGGTGATGCCGAGCGTCCGGTCCGGACGGCCACGATACCCCTTCTCCCAGACTTTCTTGGCTTCCGCGACGCGCCAGTTCAGGAGCCGTTCGTCCAGCGGGTCGATATCCGCAGCGGCGGTACCGGCCACGCCGGCACCGAGCAACCCGGCCCCGACGAGCGTCCCCGACGCCTGGAGGAACGTCCGACGGGAGAACCCGGAATCGTCGTTGGGCTGTCCACTCATGATGTACCCGCTGCTTTCCGATATCCTACAAAGGTAGTTCTGACAACGGCATCGAAACGACGGCTGCCGGGGACCGAGTTGGGGACGGTAGCATCAATCGAATCCCACGACTGAAATCGGATTTGCGCCCGTTCGGCCGGCTGTCGGCCGTAGAGTGACTTTAAAGGACAGGTTATACCCGGGAGAACCGTTTCGGTACGATAGTCGTAGCCAGATATACGGTGGTTTCGGGGACACTCTATCGACGGGGGATATGCGTAGCCGCCTGCGTAGCGCTGGCGTTCCTGCTCGCGGCGGCCGTCCCGGCGCCGGCCGCGGCGGATCACGACACGACGAGCGACCGCTTCGACGACAACCGGACCGACGACTGGGGAGACCACGACTACCGGGAGACGAACGCCACGGACGCCGTATCCGACCGGTCGATACTCGACCGGAACACGACCCACGTCGACCTCGTGAACGGTACCGTCGGGAACGCGACCGTAGCGAGAGCGCTGGCCGAGGACCTCGATGGCGTCTCCGCGTCGGACCTCATGAGCGACAACGGGACGGTCCACGAGCGCGCGCTCCAAAACCTCACGGCCGAGGAGGCCGAGGCGCTCGCGAACCATTCGGCCCTGTCGGTGAACGCGTCGGTGCTGCTCGAGTTCGAGACCGACCCACAGCGGGCCGAGGAGCGGGCACTCGACGACAGCGGCGACGGCGCCGGGTCGACTCCCGAGGAGACCGGCAACGACGCCGATTCGACGGTCGGTGTCGTCCTCGACGCCGACATCGTGCCGGCCGACCGGCGGATGGGACTGAACGCACGGGTGCTGCCGGGCGTGGCCGTGCCGATGACGGCATCGTCGCTGGGCGCTGACCCGGTCGCCGTCAACCGAACCGAATCCACAACCGCGAACGACGCCTCCTCGTCGACCGGCGGGACGGCTACGCGCTCCGGTGGCAGCGACGAAACGGCGACGCAGGGCGCCGGGAGCGGGGAGACCGCCGAGACACCGACGCCGGACGACTCGTCGGAAGCGGCCGACGGGACGAACGCCACGGCGGGTGTGTTCGACGCCCCGACGACGCTCGATGGCGTCCTCGATAGCGGGGCGCCGCTTGCACCCGCCTCGCTTTTCGCGATGGGTCTGCTGACGGTCGTGACGCGGCCGTGGGTCGGCTTCCTGTCGACGGGCGCCGTCCTGTTCGGCGACTGGCTGGGCCGATTCGGCGTCCTCTTCCGGTTCGGCCGGTCGTCCTCGACCGACCCGCTGGAACACGAGACCCGCACGCTGATTCACGACCATCTTCAGGAGGTGCCCGGGGAGAGCCTCACGGAACTATCGGAGACGCTCGACGTGCCGCTTTCGACGCTCAGACACCATCTCAAAGTGCTCGAACGCGAGGGCGAAATCGTCTCACACAAACAGCGCAACCGGCGTCGGTTCTACCCGCTGGGGGCGGAACACGAAGCGCTCACGGCCGCGCTCGCGGAGGACACCAGCGCGGACATCATCGAAACGCTTCGACGGCGCGGGTCGGCCACCGTTGGCGAGGTCGTCGACGCCGTCGACCGGAGTTACAGCACGGTTTCCTATCACCTCTCGCGGCTGGCCGAGGACGGCCTCGTCGTTCAGCGAACCGAGGGCAGACAGACGGTTTCTCGGCTCGATTCGTCGGTCGAATCCCATCTGGGGCCGACCTCCGAACCCGAATCGACGGAGTTCAGCGGGCGGAACGGCGAGGCCACCGCCGACTGACACCGGCCGACGGCAAGAGTCGGGGTTTCAGTCCCGGATTTCGCCGGACCGCTCGCTCAACAGGTCGACCATCTCGACCAGCAGCGCGACGATGAGCGGGCCGGCGATGATGCCGATGACGCCGACGGTCAGGACGCCGCCGACGAAGCCGACGAAATAGAGGCTCGCCGGCAGGTTCGCCTGTCTCGTCGCCAACCGCGGGCGGATGAGGATGTCCGGAAGGACACCGATAACCACCGTCCCGAGCACGATGACGGCGATGGCCCGGTCGGTCATTCCGATGAGGAAATCGTAGCCGCCGAGCGCGATAGCGAGCATGCCGGGGCCGACGATGGGGAAGAACTGGAGGATGGCCGACAGCACCGCCAGCACGAAGACATCGTCGTAGCCGAGCGTGAAGAAGACGACCAGCGCGACCGGGAAGGTGAGGACGGCCGTCGCCGCCTGAATGATATACAGGGCATAGAGGGTGCCGCCGATCCGGTTGTGGAGCGCCCGGATGACGTCGTGATAGGACGGCGGCGTGATTTCGAAAGCCGCCCGGCCGACGGCGTTGGGCCGCAACAGCAGGCCGTAGAGGACGATGGTAAACAGCGTCAACTGGAGGGTGATGAAGACCGAATCGGCCGCAATCGAGAAGGCCAACTCCCGGAGGGCCTCGGACGTGCTGTTGACGAGGCTGACGACGTCGACGACGTAGGTAAAGCCGAACGCTTCGATTGGCAGTTCGTCGGGGAGGTTCCCGAGCAGTTCGATGATGGCGCTGCGGCGGCGGAACAGCGTCCACGCGATGGGCGCCAGCAGGACGACCACGGCCACGAACGCGACCATGGTGACGATACCGCTGGCGATGCGGTTCGGCACGCTGCGGTCGACGAGGCGCTGACGGAGGGGGTAGAGGACGTAGGCGACCGTAATCGCGAAGAAGACGGTCTCGACGACCGCCCAGAGGATGCCGACGGCGATCAAGCCGATGCCGACGAGCAACCCAGCGAGGACGTATCGCCGGCGGCGAAGCGATGACACAACACCCATTCAGCGGGCGAGGGCAAAACCGTTTCCCGGCCACGACACGGGCGACTTAAGTACACGCAGAAATACCACCCGGTAATGAAGCGACGGACGTTCATCGCCGGCGTCGGTGCTGGCGTTACGGCGACGGCTGGCTGTCTCGGCTATCAACAGGAACCCGGCGACGGCGTCGTGACCGTCGCGACCTACGACTCCTTCGTCGACGGCGAGGAACCCGTCGGCCCGTGGCTGAAAGAGCGGTTCGAAGCCCAACGCGACGACGACGTCACCATCGAGTTTCAGGTGCCCGAAGCGGGCGTCAACCAGTACATCCAGCGCGCCAAGCAGGACGCGCCAATCGAGGCGGACCTCTATGTCGGCCTCAACGTCGACGAACTCATCCGCATCGACGACGAACTCGATTCGGCGCTTTTCGACAGCCTCTCGGGGCAACTCGAACGGAGCGACCGGGTTCTCGACGAACTCCGCTTCGACCCCGACGGCCGGGCGGTCCCCTACGACACCGGCTACATCAGCCTCGTCTACGACGAAGAGGAGGTCGAACCCGAGACGTTCGAGGACCTGACCGCCGAGCGGAACCGCGGTGACCTCATCGTCCAGAACGCCCAGCAGTCGGACCCCGGCCGGGCGTTCCTGCTGTGGACCATCCACGAGTTCGGCGCGGACGGCTACCTCGACTACTGGCAGGACCTGCAGGACAACGACGTGCGCGTCCTCGGGTCGTGGGACGACGCCTACAACGCCTACCTCGAAGAGGAGGCGCCGATGGTCGTCTCCTACTCGACCGACCAGGTCTACTACGGCGACACCCCGCGCCACCAGGTCGGCTTCCTCAACGACCAGGGCTATGCCAACCCCGAGGGGATGGCCCGCTTCGCGGACGCCGACGACCCCGACGCGACCGTCGACCTCATGGAGTTCATGCTGACGCCCGAGGCGCAGGGCGAAATCGCCCAGCGGAACGTCCAGTTCCCGGCGGTCGACGACGCCGAACTCGACGAGGAGTTCTCCCAGTTCGCCCACGTCCCGCCCGAGCCGGTTACCTTCTCGTACGACGAACTGGCCGGCAACCTCGACGGCTGGGTCGAGGACTGGGCCCGACAGGTCGCCCAATAAGCAATGGCCGGCCGACGAGGACGCCCCGAACGACCGTTTCTCGTTGCCGGAGCAGTCACGGCCGCGCTGCTGGTCGTCCTGCTGTATTACCCCGTCGCCAGCGTCCTCGTGGAGGCCATTTTCGAGGACGGACAACCGACGCTTTCTCCGCTGCTCGACGTCCTCGCCGACCCCTTTTACTGGGACCTGTTCGGCTTTACCGCCTATCAGGCGACCCTCTCGACGCTTTTGAGCCTCGCGCTCGGCCTCCCGGGCGCCTACGTCCTCGCGCGCTACGGGTTCCCCGGCCGCCGCACCGTCCAGTCGCTGACGCTCGTCCCCTTCGTCCTGCCGTCCATCATGGTCGCGGTCGGCTTCGCCGCCATGTTCGGGACGAACGGCCCGCTGAATCAGGCGCTGGCGGGGCTCGGCTTGCCGAAACTCGAATTGATGTTCACGCTGAAAATCATCGTGCTCGCCCACGCCTTCTACAACGCGCCGCTGGTCGCCCGTATCGTCGCCGCGGCGTGGCAGAGCGTCGACGCCCGCACCGTCGAGACCGCCCGCAGTCTCGGCGCCTCGCCGCGGCGGGCGTTCCGTGACGTGGTCGTCCCGCAACTCGCGCCCGCCGTGCTGACCAGCGCCCTGCTCGTGTTCATCTTCACGTTCATGTCCTTCCCCATCGTGCTGGCGCTGGGGGGCCTCGAACTCGCGACCGTCGAGGTGTGGCTCTACGACCGGATTCGGACGCTCCGACTGCAGGAGGCCGCGGCGCTCGCAGTGCTGGAAGCCATCATCACGCTCGGCCTGACCTACGCCTATCTCCACTACGAGACGGCACAGGCCGCAAGTGGTGGCGTCGCGCCGCGCCCTCCGGCCCGAAAGCGCCTGTTCGCGAAACTCGACGCCAAGCGCCTCGCAATCGCCGGGTATGCCGTCGTCATCGCCGTCGTCTTCGTCGGCCCCATCGTCTCGATGCTGCTCGCGAGCGTCACCGACCTCGACGGGTCGCTTTCCCTTCGCTACTACGAGTTCCTGCTGGCCCGCCGGGACGTGGTCGTGGGCACCCAACCGGACGTGGCCATTCGCAACTCCCTCGTCTTCGCTGTCGGCGCAGTCGCCCTCGCGGTACCGATGGGCGTCGTCGTCTCGCTGGCGACCGCACGGGATACGCTGACCGCGCGCGTGGTCGGGACGCTCGCGATGTTGCCCTTCGCCGTCTCGGGTATCGTCGTCGGTTTCGGTCTGCTGCAGACGGTCGTCTTCGGCGTCGAGGTGGCGGGCCTCCGGATTCAGGTGACCGGCGCCGTCGCCATCGTCGCCGCCCACGCCGTCGGTGCCTACCCCTTCGTCGTCCGCACTGTCGCGCCGGCGCTGTCGTCGATGGACGATTCGTTGGTCGAATCCTCCCGCGCGCTCGGGGCCTCGCGCACCCGCGCGCTACTCGATATCGAGTTGCCGCTGGTCGCGCCCGCCGTCGCCGCCGGCGCGGCCTTCGCCTTCGCCATCAGCATCGGCGAGTTTAACGCCACCATCGTCCTCGTGGAGGGCGGCGGGTCCTACACCATGCCCGTCGCCGTCGAGCGCTATCTCGCCGAGCGGACGCTCGGACCCGCAACCGCGATGGGGTCGGTGCTCCTCCTCGTGACGGGCGTCAGTTTCGTGGTCATCGAACGCGTCGGCGGATACGGAGGCTTCGAGCGATGACGAGGTGGCACGAATGGAGGTAACGCTGGACGGCGTCGCCAAGCGCTACGGCGAAACGACGGCCCTGGAAGACGTGTCGCTGGCCATCGAGGACGGCGAGTTCTTCACATTGGTGGGGCCGTCGGGCTGCGGGAAGACGACGACGCTCCGTCTGCTGGCCGGCTTCGAGGAACCGACCGAAGGCACGGTTCGCTTCGACGGTGAGGACGTTGCCGGCCGGCCGCCGGAGGCCCGCGATATCGGCATCGTGTTCCAGAACTACGCGCTGTTCCCGCACATGAGCGTCGCCGAGAACGTCGGCTACGGCCTGCGCTTTTCGGAGCCGCCGGGCGGCGTTTCGACCGAGGAGCGCATCACCCAACTGCTCGACCTCGTGGGACTGGAAGGCTTCGACGACCGCGACCCGACGGAACTCTCCGGGGGCCAACAGCAGCGCGTCGCCCTCGCGCGGGCGCTGGCGCCCGGCCCCGAGGTGCTCCTGTTGGACGAACCGATGAGCGCGCTGGACGCCCGCCTCCGGGAGCGCCTTCGGCGCGACGTTCGGGACATCCAGCAGGAACTCGGCGTCACCACCGTCTACGTCACCCACGACCAGGCCGAGGCGATGGCCGTCTCCGACCGCGTGGCCGTGATGCACGACGGCCGGGTCGAACAGGTCGGCGACCCCCGTGACCTCTACCGTCGCCCCCGGACCCGGTTCGTCGCGGAGTTCCTCGGTGAGAACAACGTCTTCGACGCGCAGGTCGTTACCACGAACCGTGCCAGGGAACGAACTGCAAGTGAAACGGAGGGGTGCACGGTTCGCGTCGGGGATGCGGATTTCGAACTCTCTCGGGTGGAACCGCCGTCCGACGGGCGTCTGACGTTCTGTGTCCGGCCCGCCGCCTTCGAAAAAGGAACTGGACGGAATCGCCTCACCGGCGAGGTCGTCGACAGCGAGTTCCTCGGGGAGACGACCCGAGTGTGGCTGGAGTGGGAGGGTCGGCGCGTGGTCGCCGCGCTCGACGACCCGCCCGAGTCGGGGTCGCTGACGGTTGGCTTCGACCCCGATGACGCGTGGGTGCTGGACGACTAACGGCCGGCCTTACTCCCAGGAGACGTCCTTCCGAATACCCTTCAGGGTGCGCGAAATCATCCAGACGACGAGCAGGAACGGGAGCAGTGGGACGAGCAACAACAGCAGGCCGGCGCCGACAGCGAGCCAGAGATTGCTCGTTTCCCCGTCGCGTGAAACCCGATTTCGGAGCGCGAGTCCCCCGGTCGAAGCGGTACCCTCGGACATACCTCCCCATTGGGACGCATCCGACATGAGCCTTCGTGTGACCGGACAGCCGGATTCGTCGGATGGAAAGTTTAAGGGCCGAACCGGCGGTACCTTCGATAACTTCCTCTCTATGCACGACGACGGCTACGACCACACGGCGGTCGAACGACGGTGGCAGGAGGCGTGGGACGACGCCTCGGTGTATCGAACGCCCGACGACGTCTCCGACCCGACGTACGTCCTCGGCATGTATCCCTACCCCTCCGGACAACTTCACATGGGCCACGTCCGCAACTACACGATTACGGACGCCTACGCCCGTTACCGGCGGATGCGCGGCGACGACGTCCTCCACCCGATGGGCTGGGACGCCTTCGGACTCCCGGCCGAAAACGCGGCCAAGGAACGCGATACGAACCCCCGCGATTGGACCTTCGACTGCATCGACACGATGCGCGGTCAGATGGAGTCGATGGGCTTCGGCTACGACTGGGACCGCGAGGTCACAACCTGCAAGCCCCGCTACTACAAGTGGAATCAGTGGCTGTTCCGCCGGTTCGTCGAGGAGGACCTCGCCGAGCGCCGGGACGCCGAGGTCAACTGGTGTCCCTCCTGTGAGACGGTGCTGGCCGACGAGCAGGTCGAAGGCGACGCCGAACTCTGCTGGCGCTGTGACACGCCCGTCGAGCAGCGCGAACTCGAACAGTGGTTCCTGAAGATTACCGACTACGCGGACGAACTGGTCGACGACATCGACGACCTCGAAGGCTGGCCCGACTCCGTCCGGCAGATGCAGCGCAACTGGATCGGCCGGCAGTACGGAACCCAGCTAGAGTTCGAAATCGAGGACTACGGTTCCGTCGAAGCGTTCACGACGCGGGTCGACACCATCTTCGGCGCGACGTTCTTCGCCCTGGCGCCGGACCACCCTATCAGCGAGCAGTTGGCCGAGGAGGACGCCGACGTCCGTCACTTCATCGAGGAGGAGGCCGACCCGGACGGCGACGAACCCAACGGCGTCGAGACGGACCTGACCGCGACGAACCCGGTCACCGGCGAGGAGATTCCGGTCTTCGTCGCCGACTTCGTCCTCTCGGACGTCGGCACCGGCGCGCTGATGGGCGTGCCCGCCCACGACAACCGCGACCACGACTTCGCCGAGAAAATGGGCGTCGACATCGACCCCGTCATCGCCCCGAGCGAGGACGAGGTGCCCGACGTCAGCGAGGAAGCCTACACCGAGGACGGCGTGCTGGTCAACTCCGGCGACTACAGCGGCCTCGACAGCGAGACGGCCCGCGAACGCCTGACGGAGGACATCGACAGCGCCGAACTCGACACCCAGTACCGACTGCGCGACTGGGGTATCTCCCGGCAGCGCTATTGGGGGACGCCGATTCCGGTCGTCCACTGCGAGGACTGCGGCCCCGTCCTGGTGCCCGAGGAGGACCTGCCCGTCGAACTGCCGGAGTTCATCAACACTACCGGCAACCCCCTCGACGCCGCCGAGGAGTGGAAGCAGACCACCTGTCCCGACTGTGGCGCCGAGGCGACCCGCGAGACGGACACGATGGACACCTTCGTCGACTCCTCGTGGTACTTCCTGCGCTACGTCTCGCCGGACCTCGACGACGCGCCGTTCGACTTAGAGCGGGCCAACGACTGGATGCCCGTCGACCAGTACGTCGGCGGCATCGAACACGCCGTGATGCACCTGCTCTACAGCCGCTTCGTCACGAAGGTGCTGGCCGACACCGAGGACCTCGACCACCGCGAACCGTTCGAGAACCTGCTGGCCCAGGGGATGGTCCAGCTGGAAGGCGAGAAGATGTCCAAATCCAAGGGCAACGTCGTCTCCCCGCAGGCCATCGTCGAGGAGTACGGCGCCGACACCGCCCGCCTGTTCATGATGCAGGCCGCCCAGCCCGAACGCGACTTCGACTGGACCGACGAAGGCGCCCGCTCCGCGTATGCCTTCCTGACCCGCCTGAAGGACACGGTCGAGGCGTTAACCACCGGCGACGTGGAAACGACCGACGACCCCGGTTCGGTCGCCGGCTACGTCGACGACGAAATCGAGGCCGCCGTCGCCGTCGCCACCGAGGAGTACGACGACCTGACGTTCAACACCGCCCTGCGGGAGGCCCAGGACCTCGTCAGCACGCTCCGACAGTACCGCGACTATACTGCGGTCGACGCCGACACCTTCGAGGCCGGCCTCGAAACCGCGCTGAAACTGCTGGCGCCCGTCACGCCCCACGTCGTCGAGGAACTGTGGGAGACGCTGGGCTACGATGGCTTCGCCGTCGACGCCGAATGGCCCGACACGGAAGCCGACCGCGAGACGGCCGAACGGCGCCGTCGCCTCGTCCAGAACACCCGCGAGGACGTCCGGGAGATCAGCGACGTCGCCGGTATTCCGAACCCCGAGCGCATCGACATCGTTGTCACGCCGGAGTGGAAGTACGACGCGCTGAACATCGCCATCGACAGCGACGCGCCGAACCTCATCGGCGAACTGATGCAACACGACGACATCAAACGGCACGGCGACGACGCCGCCTCCTACGGACAGGACCTGCAGGCGAACCGTGAGGCCCTGCAGGAGACGCTGGACCCCGAAACCGAGTACGAGGCCCTGCAGTCCGCGGCGTGGCTGGTCGAACGGGAGTTCGACGCCGAGGTCCGGGTGCTGACCGCCGAGGAAGCGCCCGACAGCGTGGCGAACAAGGCCGAACCCGGCCGACCCGCGATTAACATCGAGGAGTAGGCCGTCGCTGTTCGCGGGGTTTTCTCGCAGGCGCCGCTATCGAGGGAATCGTCAAAAAATACGAGTCGCGTCCCCCTACGTCGACAGCTGGTCGTGTTGCCAGCCCGGGTCCTGGCCCGTTCGCTCGATCAGTTCGGCCCGGCAGGCCGGACAGTAGTCGGGAACCGTCGATTCGCTTCGGGGGACGTACACCGCGCCGCCACACTCCACGCACGCATCCGCGACGATGGTCGCACAGTCCGCGCAAACGTTGAAGTCGTCTACCGTCAGGTCGCGCAGCGGTTCGAGTTGTTTATCCAGGATATACTCGTCGATGACCGTCTGACAGTGTTGGCACGGTTGCATAGCGATGCTCCTAGTCAGATGATACCACACCGTAAATACCTGTCCCCACCGGAAACCCCCGCCGGGCGAGCGGAAACGGTCGTCGAAAACTGCCGAAAACGCCATCTCAGCGCCGGAGGGTCCATGGTACCTTGACTCTCGGAAGGGTTATCCCCTGATGGGCCATACATTTGTTTGTAATGGCAAACGGTAAGGTTGACTTCTTCAACGACACTGGCGGCTACGGTTTCATTTCGACTGACAGCGACGAAGTAGACGACGACGAGGACGTTTTCTTCCACATGGAGGACGTCGGCGGCCCGGACCTCGAAGAAGGTCAGGAAGTCGAGTTCGACATCGAATCATCCCCCAAGGGACCCCGCGCGACGAACCTCGTCCGCAACTAATTACGAACGTCGTCCGTCGCTGATACCGATGGTCGTCGATTTCGTTTTCTTCAGGAACTACACCGAATAGCGATACGCTCGCCGTTAGGCAACCCTCTCGACTTCGGCCAGTACGTCGTCAGCGTGGCCGTCAGGGTCCATATCGTCGGCGTCGACGACGGCTTTGACTTCGCCGTCGGCCAGGACGAACGTGATTCGGTCGACGAAATCACCGCGTATCTCCACATCGAACGCCTCGGCTACCTCCCCGTAGGGGTCCGCCAGCAGGTCGAAGGAGAGGTCCTCCTCGTCGGCGAACTCCCGGTGGGAGTCGACATCGTCCGTCGAGACGCCGTAGACGGTCACACCCGCCCGCCGGAACGATTCGATGTCGGCCTCGAACTGCCGGGCTTCGAGTTGACAGCCCGGCGTGCCGTCCCGCGGGTAGAAGTAGACGACCGTCGGCTCCTCGAAGTCCGGCATCACGGTCTCTCCGTTCTGGTTTTTGGCTTCGATAGCCGGTGCGTCCGCGCCTTGCTGTAGCGTCATGTCCACGTGTGGCGGGACGGGACACATCAACCTAATCCGGCCTAAAGTGACACGATGCCGTCGTCGAGCATGTCCATCAGCACGTCGCGGGCGTGTCCGTCAGCCGAAACGCCGCCGTAGACGCGCCGAACCTCGCCGTCAGCCAAGACGAACGTCGTTCGCTCGGCCCGGCCTTGGCTATCCCGCAGCACGCCGAACGCATCGCAGAGTTCGCCGTCGGGGTCCGCCAGCAGGTCGTAATCGATGCCCTCGCTTTCGGCGAACTCCCGGTGGGAGTCGACGCCGTCCGTCGAGACGCCGTAGACGGTCACGCCGGCATCGGCGTAGGATTCACGCTCGCGTGCGAACTGGTCGGCCTGCGTCGAACACCCGGGCGTGCCGTCCTCGACGTAGAAGTACAGGACGGTCGGAACCTCGAAATCGGGGGTGACCGACTCGCCGTGCTGGTTCGACGCTTCGACGTCCGGGGCGGGCTCGCCTACGTCAAGCATACCGGCACTTCCGGGCGAGGCGGGTTAGTGGTTGTCCACGCACCTACAGCGACTCCGCCGTCGCGTAGGCCCTCGCGCGCCAGGCGGCATCGATAGCGACGGTCGCGACGAGGCCGAGAACCGCCAGAGCCACCGACAGTGACACGGCAAGCGAGGCCGAGAGCGGCGTGGAGAGGACGCCACCGGCCGCGACGGCGACGACCAGCAGTACCGTGACAGCGAGACCACCGAATACGACCCGTTCGCGGCCCGGTTCGGGCGGGACGCGGTTCGCGCGGTCGACGCCCCGGGCCAACGACGTCGGCGAGTCGAGAACGACGGCGGGGACGACGAAGGCCTCACAGCCGACGACAATCTCGTTCGGTGCTACGTCGTCCTCCGAAACGACGTACTCGGCCAGCGGGCCGACGGCCACGCGAGTCTTCAGCCAGCGAGCCAGCGGGACGGCCGCGTTCCGCACCGCAGCGAGCGTCCCACCGAGCGTCGCCGTTCCGCCGCGAGCTTGCCGTCCGACGGCGTAGGCGACGCCCGCGCCGAACGGATACCAGACGAGCGATACGAGGGCGGCCACCACGACCAGAAGAACGAGATAGAGCAGGCGGCCGAGGCCGCCGAGAAAGAGCGGATGGACCGACACCGCGCTCGCGTGGAGGACCATCGCCAGTTGCCAGCCGATGGCGGCAACCGCGCCGACGGCGGCCGCGCCGAGGAGCGTACAGCCGACGGCCGCCCGCGAGCGGAGCAGGGCCCGAACCATGTTCCTAACCTGCCCGGCGGCTGACAAAAATCCCGGGGCAGTCAGAACTCGTCGTCGGGCGTGGGGACGCCCTCGTCGGGGTCGTCGAGTTCCTCGAAGGTCTGTCGCAACTCGCGGATGCGGTCCCGGATGTCGGCCGCGAGTTCGAATTCGAGATTCTCGGCGGCCTCGTTCATCCGGTCTTCGAGTCGTTCGATGAGTTCTTCGGCCTCGTCGACGGAGTCGGCCTCGACACCCGCCACGCCGTCGGTGTCGGTTTCGGCGCCCGGCAGGTTCGTCTCGCCGACTTCCTTCTCGATGGTCCGCGGTTCGTGGCCGTGTTCCTCGTTGAACTCGGTCTGAATCTCGCGACGGCGGCGGGTCTCCTCGATGGCGGATTGCATCGAATCCGTCTCGTCGTCGGCGTAGAGCACGACCTTGCCGTTGACGTTCCGAGCCGCTCGACCCATCGTCTGGACGAGTGTCGTCTCCGAGCGGAGGAACCCCTCCTGGTCGGCATCGAGGATGGCGACCAGTGAGACTTCGGGGATGTCCAGACCTTCCCGGAGGAGGTTGATGCCGACCAAGATCTGAATCTCGCCGAGACGGAGCGACCGGATGAGTTCGTGGCGTTCCAGCGTGTCCGTCTCGTCGTGCATGTAGGCCACGTCGATGCCCGCACCTTCCAGATACTCCGTGAGGTCCTCGGCCATCCGTTTGGTCAGGGTCGTCACCAGCACGCGCTCGTCGTCGGGCGTGTTCTCGATGCGTTCGAGGACATCCTCGACCTGTCCTTCGGCCGGTGACACCTCGACTTCGGGGTCGACGAGGTACGTGGGCCGGACGATCTGTTCGACGATCTGGGCCGAGTGTTCCCGCTCGTAATCGCCCGGCGTCGCCGAGACGTAGAGCGTGCGGTCGGTCTTCTCCTCGAACTCCTCGAAGGTCAAGGGGCGGTTATCGTAGGCCGTCGGCAGGCGGAAGCCGTTCTCGACCAGCGAGTCCTTCCGGGATTTGTCGCCCTCGTATTGGCCCTTAATCTGTGGGATGGTCTGGTGGGATTCGTCGATGACCGTCAGGAAGTCGTCGGGGAAGTAATCCAGCAGCGTGTAGGGCGCGTCTCCCGATTCGCGGTCCGACATGTGGACCGAGTAGTTCTCGATGCCCGAGCAGTGGCCCGTCTCCCGGAGCATCTCGATGTCGAAGGTGGTCCGTTCCTCGATGCGCTGGGCAGCGACCATGTCGCCCTGCCGCTCGAAGTAGCTGACCCGCTCTTCCATCAGATCCTCGATTTCTCTGATTGCGCGTTCGAGGCGCTGTTCCGGGATGGAGTAGTGTTCCGCCGGGTGGACCAGCGCGGCGGGTTCCTGGGAGACGACGTCGCCTTTCAGTACGTCGACCTTCATGATGCGGTCGATTTCGTCGCCCCAGAACTCCACGCGGAGGGCGTGGCGGCCGTACATCGGATAGACTTCGACGGTGTCACCGCGCACGCGGAAGGTACCCTGCTGGAAGTCGACGTCGTTGCGCTCGTAGTTCAGGTCGACCAGCCGTTTCAGCAGATCGTCGCGGCCCATCTCCGCGCCCTGCTCCAGTCGGAGGGCCATGTTCTCGTAGTTGCCCGGGTCACCTAGGCCGTAGATGGCCGACACGGAGGCGACGACGATGACATCGTCGCGGGTCAAGAGGGAGCGCGTCGCGGAGTGGCGGAGGCGCTCGATTTCCTCGTTGATGGACATGTCCTTGTCGATGTAGGTGTCCGTCTGCTCGACGTAGGCCTCGGGCTGGTAGTAGTCGTAATAGGAGACGAAGTACTCGACGGCGTTGTTCGGAAACAGGTTGCGGAACTCCTCGTAGAGTTGGGCGGCGAGCGTCTTGTTGTGCGCGAGGACGAGCGTCGGCTGCTGGAGGTCTTCGAGGACCCACGAGACGGTATTTGTCTTGCCGGAGCCCGTCACCCCGAGGAGGGTCTGTTTTTCGGCCCCGCTCTCGTAGCCCTCGACCAACTGCCGGATGGCGTCGGGTTGGTCGCCCGCGGGGTCGAACGGCGCGTCGACCTCCAGCGGGCGGTCGAGGTCGGGACGGTCAGGCTGGAGTGGCCCGGTGTCGCTCATTATCCGAGTGTAGGGGCCGACGCACTTGAGGCGCACGCCAGCGGCCGATAGCGGACGAAGTGTTGTTCGAAACCACGACATTATAAGAGGGCCGCACCCACCCACG